>JAIFKN010000027.1 GCA_020049615.1 bacterium
TGCCGCTGTCCAAGACCGGCGCCGAACTCCTCTTCGAGGTCTTCTCCCAGCGCCACGAACGCGGTTCGATCCTGGTCACCAGCAACCTGCCCTTCGACGAGTGGACCGAGGTCTTCGGCAGCCAGCGTCTCACCGGCGCCCTGCTCGACCGCTTGACCCATCACGTCCATGTGCTGGCGTGCAACGGCGACAGCTATCGCCTCGCCGACGCGAAGCGTCGACGCGCCAAGCCAGCGCCCAAGCCAGCCGACGACGCCTGAGCTGCCGTAGGGCCAGTTCAGGCCGCTACGCGGCCAGGTGGCCTTGTTTTGCTCCGCCGCGTGGCCTTATTTTGCTCCGGCGTTGACAACCAGCGCAGCTGTGGTGAAGCGACTATTCACGGTGCAGGCTTCAATCCCTCGCTGCGTACCGTCCAGCCTCCATCGCCCGGGAATCCCGGCTGCTGTCCGGCCGGTGCGCCGTCCCAACCACCGGCCATCATCGCGACGGCGTAGAGGAGGCCGCCGTTACCGGGCAGATACCAGCCGGCGTTGATGCCATCCGCCGTGTACTGATTGAAGGCCGCGTCATGCAACAAGATGTCGATGGCCTTGCCGGGCTCGCCTACCCGGGCCGCGGCCATGGCCATCCAGGGGAAGTCCCACCCCCAGCAGCTCTTCCATGACCAGGTGCGAAGGACCTCGCACACCGTCCGATGGGCAGTCACCGGATCGGTTGTGTCGCCGAACGGGAGGAAAGCGAATGCCCCGATGGGATCGGGATGGCTCGAGTTACGCGCCGTATAGGTGTCGGGCCAGTCGCCGCTGATCAGGTAGGCGCCATCCTGGACCGGTAGCGGCGCGAGTTGATTCCGCACCTCGTCCCACGGCGCGTGCCGAGGCAGGCCCAGCCGTCCGCGCCACGTCTGGGCCATGTCGAGGCCATAACGCCAGTAGGCCAGCTCGAAGGTGGGATTGCGACCCAGGCCATGTTCGCAGCAGGGAATCGCCGGATCCAGGACGTAGCACCCGCTGGCGGCTTCCCAGCGGACGTAATCGGCCATGTACTCGGCGGTACCGAAGACCACATCCTTCCACCGGTCGAGGGTGGCCTGTCCCGGGTTGGCCCGGTAGTCGAGTTCCGCGAAGAAGATCGGATGCGGTTGATGCCAGAGCAGGATCTCGTGCATGAAGGACGGGGCATTGCGGCCTTCAGGGCCGACCATCTTCGGCCATTTCAATCCCGTCCCACCAAGCTGCTCGGCCAGAGCTGTCGCCATCGGTGTGATGCGGTGCAGGTAATCCAAACTCTTGCGGGCCATCTCCCAACGGCCCCACAGGGCGAAATGGGCGACATGCCACCACAGCATTTCCAGATGCGACTGGCCATTCCAGGAATTGTGATGCAGGCCTGATTCCTGCGGAGGCATGGAGCCAGCCGATTGGACGGCCATGACGTACTGTGAGAGCACGATGCGCCGTTCCAGTTCGCGCCAACGCGGATCGAGACTGTCGGAGAGGTCGATGGCTGCCCCTGAGCGCCAGAATCCCTCCCAGTGCTGGGCACTCGCCTCATGGGTTTGAGCCACATTCACCCAGGCCGGGTTTTCGGTGGCCGGCAGGTCAGCTGGCGGGACATCCGGACCGAACCAGCAGACTATCTCGAGCAGAGTTGCCTCCGGTTCGGCGTGCACTATCCAGGCGTGCGGACCGGAAGCTTGGCGGATGCGGCCACCCGTGACGCTCAGTACAGCATGCTGCACCGTCGCGTCGATGGTCCGACGCAGATGCACCACAGTAGCGTCGCCGCCGATCCGCTCGGTCAGGTGGCGACCAGGCTGATCCCAATCGCCAAGCCAGGGCTCTCCACCATCAGCAACCGGATAGCCGAAATCGAGCATGACGGCCAAGCGGTGGTCGTGCAGTGCGAGCGATTCCAGACGCAGCGACACCTGGTCCTGTTCAGGATGGCAGCAGGTCTCTACCCGCATCGCCACGTCATCGACTGCATAGCGGCTGGTCGCCAGACCGGTCCAAAGGTCCAGGGTACGTCGGAGATCCGTGATGTCGTCCGGCTCAAGCGCGGATCCATCGCCACGCACCAGGCGCAACCGGCCGAGGTTGGCGCGGTGCGGGTTTTCATACATCCACGCGTACAGCGCTTCGCTTCCCGCTGGCACAACCTGACCGCCGGTTGGACGCCCCTGCATGAACGTTCCGGTGGCAGGAACATCCCGGGAGTCGCAACCAGGCGGAAGCGGCATGGAGTGCCAGGCCCAGTGCGCCATCGTATTGCCCGCAAAGGTCTGCAGGCCGGTACCATCAGCGTTGAACGTGAACTCGCCATTGCCGAGTTGGAACCACGGCTTGGGCTCGGTCAGATGGATGCGATGCCGGTCAACGAGAGACCGACGGTCGATGCGGGCCATGGCAGGAATCTTCCGAGCTACCGGCCGGGCGTGACAGCCTTGAACGAGTCGCCGATGCGGATCTCGTCGAAGGCACCACTGTCAGGCCTGCCTCCCCACAGGACCAGGCTGTTGAAGATCAGCTTACGGTCCTTGCCGGCGACATAGGCTGCGGACGGCTTGTCCGGCGCCTTCCCGCCCAGCGGCGGATCCACATACAGCTCGACCGCATCGGTCTGGGCAAACGACACACGGGCGACCATCAGCACCGACTTGCCGGCCTCGACCGCAGTCGTTGTGGGGATGATGGTCCAGCCGTTGTTGTCCGGATTGCGTACGTGCAGCGCCCAGAACGGCTTGTCGTCCTTCATGCTGCCGGCATCGCAGCCGAAGCGGGCCGCGACATGTTCTTCCTTGTAGAACGCCTCACTGTTGAGCGAGAGGAGGAGCTGGTCCCGGTCGAGCTTGTCTTTCCGGACGAGGAAGCTCAGCCACACCGAGGTTCCGCTCAAGCCGACCTGGGCAGGACCTTCCTCCTTGGTGATCCGCTTGGCAAAGGCCAGGGATCCGTCCACATCGAGGTCCCGCCACAGGGACAGGCTGTCCAGTCCGGCCCTCAGGTAGCTGGGCGAGGCGGCTACGGACGGATAGGTCAGCGGCCGTTCAGCGGAGAGGACATAGCCCTCGGGGAATTTTGCCGGGTCCTCGTTGTGCAGCGTCCACAACCCCTTCCAGCCACGGCCACCTGAACTGGCCCAGATCCGCTTTCCGTCAACCGGATCGAAAGTCTCCTGCACCATGACCAGATCCTTGGGCGCTGGGATCGCATAGGTGAGCAGCGGACTGGCGATGACAGCATTGGTTGTCCCCGCTGCATCCTTCACGACGCCGGCCGGGATGGTGAAACCGACGGTCCCCGAGGCAATCACGTCGGCGATGGTGATGATGCAGCCGGTGCCGGCCCATCGGATGGGCCATTCTACGGCGATATTCCCACCCGCAGTACCAGCCACCACCACCTGATCGGCGGTGAACCTGCTGACTGCACGGTCAAAGGACACCTGGAAGCGCAGCACCGGGACACTGGTGGTCGTCGCCTGCCCAAGCGCTGGCGTCACGGTCCCTGCAACCTGCTTGGCCAGCGGCGGGGTCGTGGTGCCTTCAAACACATAGAGGAAGATCGAGCCTGGCGGCAGGCCACGACGATCCGCGCCGCGATCCGCATCCAGGGTGAATTTTGGGGCGAAGCGCGCGACGGGGATGTCGCTCGTCACGACCTTGACGTTATCGGCATCGAGGTTGGTGGCTCGCGGATCACCAGACATCTGGTGGAGGGTGATCTTCTTCGCTGCAGTAAACGGCAGACGCAGCGTGACCGGGGTGTAGCCATCGTCGCCGGCGTAGGGATAGGAATCCAGTTTGCGCGACAGCACGAACACGCTGTAGCGGTCACCTTGGCGGGTGGCATAGACTCCGGTGAGCGGCGCGGCTGCCATCGCCGCTCTGGTCGCCGTCTTGGCCAACGCATCCGTCGGCACACTGATCGGTTGGGTCGCCAGAAAGTCGCCCTGGGCAAGGCGGTTGTACATGGACAGGGCTCTCCAGGACGGATAGGCCTGCCCACCATTGCGCGGCAATGCGTGGCTGGTCCAGTAATTGCGGCCACGGCTGTAGGTGAAGAAGTTCTGCAGCACAAGACCCTGCTGGGCCCCATCGAGGAAGCAGTCGAGGGTACCGGTGCCGGCGGCCAGCGACTTCATCACCTGGGATTCCGCCTCGACCTGCTCATTGGTGATGGTGTTGGGCAGGGAATAGCCGGGGCCGGCCTCATAGGTGCCAATCTTGTACTTCACCCCTTGCGCAGCCAGACGCTCACGGGTCTCCGCGAACTTCTCCATCGAGCCCTGGCTGTACTGGGGGCACACAGTCAGGGCCAGACGCCGACCAGCGTCGTCCGCGGTTGCCGCCGACGCACCCTCATCCCAGCCGCCGTTGTAATTGGCGACCAGGACATGACGGATGTCGGGACATTGGCGGGCCATCTTCTGACCGAATCCATCATCGTCCAACTGCACGAGCCAGCCGCACCCCACCGTTTCCATCTTGGGCGCCAGATTGGCCCAATAGGGGCTCTTCTTCATCTGCGACAGGATGTAGCCGGTCATCAGACCGGTCAGTTCGCCGCCTTCATAGACGCGGCCAGTGGCGCCATCGGTCATCTTCTGCCACGGGAAGTGCCAGGGCGCGAAGCCGGGATGCGGATTCCAGGTCTCATTGGAAACCTCGAAGAGGAACCGGGGGAACTCGTCCGACCATGGCTTGGCCTGGCCCATAGCGAAGCGCTTGGCCGCCCAGGGCTTGGTCTTCGGGCTGTCCTTGGCCGGGTCGTACGGGGCGGCGAGGTATTCGACCAAACCCTGCCACTCGTCCTCGGCCAGGCTCATCTCGATCTGCAGCCAGGGGTTGACCTTGGCCTGCTTGAGGAAGCCAAGGATCGAGAAGAGCGTGCTGGGGGCCCCATCGTCGACATTCCCGCGCCGTCCGATCACCCCAGGCGCATTGGTCAGGTCATCCAGGAAGTAGCTCCAGCCCGACTTGATGAAGGCGTGGGTGCGCAGGAAGCCCATGCCGCTGGCACGCAGGTCGTCGATGTCCGCCTGCGGCACGCCCATGTCGAGCCACAGCGTCCCCGGCCCGGTGAAGGACAGTTTCATCTCGCCGACGGCCTCGTTCTCCTTCGGCCAGGCCTGGTCGGGCGTGAACTCGCAAACGTATTTCTTCCACTCCCCGGTGAGGGTGAAATCGTGCTTGAGACTGCCCTCATAGACGCTCGAGAAACCGAAATGGACATTCGCGTTGGCCATGCCCTCCTCGCGGGCCCAGAACTCGACCGCGTAGGGCCGGCCCACCGTCAGCACCGGATACCAGTTCTGGCTGGGACCAGCATGGTTGTACTGCTTCAAGCCCACCTGCTCGGCGCCCGTCATGCTAATCTTCAGGCAGGTCTGGCCCCGGTCGGCGGCGGTGAACCCGGGCGGAATCGGCGTGGGATGCGGGACCAGCGTCCAGGTGTGGTTGCTGCTCTCATCCTGGTGTCCCGGAAAGATGTTGGCGATCCCACCGTTGCCCCAGTCGTCCCAGACGCGGTTTGCCGTGTATTTTTTGCGTGACCAGTCGGTGCGGCGCAGATCGAGGAAGACCAGGTCGCCCTTCTTGATGTGCTGCTCGGGCGACGCGGCCTTGCCGGCCAGATCGAAGCCATAGCCGAGATGCTTGTCGGGCGCATAGTCCGAGCGCACCAGTTGATAGCCGGCCACGCCCGGCGCCTTGACCGGATCCCAGGTGAAGTCGAGGCAGCCCTTATGCTCGACGAAGGCGAGATTCGTGGGTGCCGGGGGCTGCTTGCCGCTGATGGTACCGGGGCCACCGCCGCCTTCGGGCCAGGCGAACGCGAACAGATGGTCATTCTTCGACTTATCCTCGCAGGTCACCGGACGCTTCATCATGATGACATTCGAGGGCTTCGACCAGGTGCCGTCCGTACCCACGGCGACGACCGCGAAGCGATACTGGGCGTCCGGCGCGTTCCAGCCTTCAAAGTTCCACTGGATGGTTGGCTTGTCAGCGGGAACGAGCTTCGACTCGGTAGCACTCCAACCGCTGGCGCGGTGTCGCGTCACCGTGTCCCTGCGCACGTTCACCATGGTGCCGTTGACGATGCGGTAGACTCGCGCCGTGGCTCCATCGAAGAAGCCCTCGCGCCGACAGTCGTAGCCGGTCGCTTCGGACTCCGAGAGCGGGATGCTGTCGACCCCCTCTCCATTGGCGTAGAGACGATAGCGGAAGTTGAACGGCTCGTACTCACCGCCGGCGAGGAGGTTCTCGATCGGGGGATTCTCGAAGGTTGCGGTCCAGCCACCAGGGTTGGGGGCCGCCACCGTCGTGGTCACGGCAACCTCGGCTGGCAGCCGATACGGCGCCGGGACGACTTCGGCCGCTGTCATAGCCGCGGCGAGCAACATCATCACGGGCAGCACAAGCAGGCGGTCGGTACGCATGGCGGAATTCCACAGGGATATCGGCAACGACCTGGATGGCCACGGCAGCGATCCCGCTCCAACCGATTCTGCATGCCGCGCCTCGCACACACCCTGTTTCTGATTAAATCCGTTTAAGAGCAGATGATTGAGCTCATTTCTCCGTTGCTGCCTTCCATCTCCTGGCGTCACCTGTACCTGCCACGTGGGCAGGGACGGATCGTGGGCGGCCGTGAGCAGCCTGCCCGTTTTCAATTGGCTCTCATGCAGCCGCTCGTATCTCCCGCCCAGGAAGGCGGCGACGGCCTGGGCCTCATCCGGGGCGGCTAGCAGGGCATCGCGGACCTCGGGGCGGTTGAGGCGGGCGGCGATGACTGACAGCACCTGAAGGTAGCGCCGCAGGTCACCCTGGGGCCACCAGGGCCACCACCCGCACCGGCTGACGCTGCCGTCTGGGTTTGGGCACCATCGAATCCTCGGCCGTGCTTTTGTCAGTGCTGCTGCTCACGGATTGCCGACGTACAGCACGCGGGGCGGCGCACTCGCCGTCCATGGCAGCCGGCAGGGCACGCCGGGCAGACAGTCGAAGAAGTTGTCGGGCAATTCGTCGCCATCGAGATCGATGCACACCGCCAGGGCGAAGGTCGGGCTGGTAAAGATGGCCTCGCCTCCCTCCACCCGCACCGACACCTGGGCCGGGATCCATGACATCTCCTTGAGCAGGGGCAGGATCAGGCGGTTCTGCGTCAGCACCCGGCCCTCGCGTTCGAGAACGGCGAAGGCGATCTCGCGCGTCGGATCCTGCCACTGCGCCCTCGGGAACGCGGCCAGGCGGGTCGAGGTGTTGGGCGGCAACACCACCGCGGCGCTGTGGTCGATGGGATATGCTCCAGCGACGGTGAAGAGCCCGGAGCGCAGCTCGGCGCTGACCGGATCGGGGGTCTCGTTGATACCGAACACCACCACCTCGTCCGCGACCTCGGCCACCACCACCGAGACCGGGGCGAAGGCGCGGCGCACGGGATGGAAGCTGGGGGTGCGCCGCAGGTAGTAATCGACGATGGTCCAGCTACGGGTCGCCGGCCAGCAGTCGTTGTACATCCAGAACACCGCCGCCGCACTGGCGAACATCCGCCGGCGGAAGTTGTCGATGTAGGCGCGCAGGCCCTCGGCCTGGATCAGTCCGCCCCAGTAGACGTAGTCGGCGATCGACATCGTGCGGCAATCGCGCCCGAGATGGAGGACGGTCTGGTGGTCGAGGGTGCTGGGCTCTTGCCAGGAATCGACCGAGTTGTCGTGCAGCTGCCAGGCCAGCGACTGCACCCGCTCGGGATCGGGGCCGCCCTTCAGGCAGGCGAGCATGGTCGGCAGCGAGACTGGCCCGAGGATGCCGCCCTCGTTCGAGAAGCGGCAGTCCATGTCGCGATATTTGCGGTAGTCGGTGTCGCCGAAGCCGATCGACCACGGATGCTGATCGCCGGACTTCGACGCGCTGGCGTCGATCCCGTGCGGCGAGTAGGGACTGGACGGCTGGTAATAGCGCGTCGGATCCTCGACCTGCATCAGCTTGGGCAGGTGGTAATGGTAGAGCGCGTAATCGGGCGTCACCGGAGTTTCACCCATCAGGCCCCAGGTGATCGCGGTCTCGTTCTCGTTGTTGCCGCACCACACGATCAGCGAGGGATGGGTGGCGAGGCGGCGGACCTGGTGACGTGCCTCGGCCATGACGTTGGCGAGGAATCCGGCGTCGTGGATGGGATACTTGCCGCAGGCGAAAATGAACTCCTGCCAGACCAGGATGCCGAGCTTGTCGCAGAGATCGAAGAGGTGGTCGGACTCGTAGATGCCGCCGCCCCACACGCGCAGCAGGTTGAAGTTCGCCTCCAGCGCGCGCGCGACCAGGGTGTCATAGCGCGCGTTGTCGACGCGCGCGAAGATGAGGTCGGCCGGCACCAGGTTGCCGCCCTTGCAGAAGATCGGTCGGCGGTTGATCTCGATGACGAAGAAGTGGCCGCCCTCGGGATGCGGGTCCTGGTTGACGCGCACATGGCGGAAGGCGATCCGGCGCTCGGGCACGGCGATGTCGGCACCGGCGACGACCAGGTGGTAACGCAGGGTGAACAGCGGCTGAGCGCCGTGCCCGATCGGCCACCACAGCGGCGGCTTGGCGACGTCGATGACCACCTCGACCGGGTGCACGCCGGGCTTGATGGTGACGGTGGCGCTGGTGCGCAGACCAAGCTCGGGGATCTCGACCGCCAGGGTGGCGTTGACCGCGTCGCGACCCAGGCCCTCGACGAACACCCGCGCGACCACCTTGGCGCTCGCGAGGTCCTCGGCCACGGTCACCAGCGGCACCACCGCTTCGACGCGCGCGGGCTCTTCGCTCCACTCCAGGCGGACGCCGCCGTGGATGCCGACGTTGATCAGGCGCGGGCTCCAATCCCACGAGAACTGGCACTGCGGCTTGCGCAGCCAGTGGCGCTTGTGCAGCGGCTGGTCGGCCGCGTTGCTGTGATACCAGCCCTGCACCGGCTTGTCGGCGACATGGAACGGGCCCGGGTCAAGGTGGACAGCGAGCACGTTGCCGGTGGCGCGCAACTTGCCGGTGACCTCGACGCGGCAGGGCAGGAACGCATTCTCGTGGGTACCGATCTGCTGGCCGTTGAGCACGATGCGCGCCGCGTAGTCGAGGCCGTCGAAGGCCAGCCAGACGCGCGCGCCGGCAGGGACCTCGGCGGCGTCGAAGGTGCGGCGGTAGGACCAGATCTGCTCCTCGACCCAGCGCGCGGTGAGCACGTTCATGCCTTCGGTCGGCTCGTTGATCAGGCCGTGGCGGATCAGGTCGAGGTGGATCTCGCCGGGGACGGTGGCGGTGAGGTAGCGGGCTTCGTCGATCGTGTCGCGATCGGCGAAGTGCGGGCGCCCCCGCTGCAGGTCGCTGAAGCGGACGTTCCAGGTGCCGGCGAGGTCGAGGGTATTCATGGTGGCGAGCATAGCCGCCAGCCGGGCGTTGTCTTGGCCGGCCGCCGACAGAGCATTCGTAATCCGTGATCATGCACCGCCACCGCTTCGCCGAGCACTCCCTCGAGGCCCCCGGGCTGCACTTCGCCACCGCCGAGTTCCGCGCCGGCGCAGGCCACCTCCTGCACGATCACGACTACCATGAATTGTTCTGGGTGATGTCGGGAACGGGCTGGCATGTCTTTCCCGACGGCCGGACCCCCTTGGCCCCTGGTGATGCCGCCTTCATTGCCCCACGGACGGTGCACGGCTTCGCCAGCGATCCCGGCCGGACCTTCGCGATCATGAATGTGGTCATCGCCGATCCGCTGGTGCGCCGGCTGCGGCGCTGGCTGTGCGCAGAGGATCTGGCGTGGCCGTGGAACGGGGCGCCCGCCACCGCGCAACTCGACGATACGGCGCTGCGCCGCCTGACCCGATTGCTCGCCGACATGCCGATCCCGGGCGCCGCCCTCGACCGCGACCGCCTGCTCTTCGGTATCCTCGCCGAACTCCTGCGCGACCGTCGTCCGGCGCCAGCGGCCAGCCCGGCGCCGGCATGGCTGATACGCGCGGTCGAGCACCTGCGCGAGGACCCGAGCGGCGGCGTGCACGCATTGGTGCGCTCCTGTGGGCGCAGCCGTGAACACGTCGCGCGCAGCGTGCGCCGCAGCTTCGAGACGACGCCCTCAACCCTCGCCAACCACCTGCGCTGCGACCTCGCCGCGCGCCGGCTTCGGTTGACCACCGAGACCATCGTCGCCATCGCCCAGGAGGTCGGCTTCGCCGACCTCGCCCATTTCTACCGCTGCTTCCGGGCCCGCCACGGCTGCCCACCGCAGGCCTACCGACGCACCCATCGCGCGCCGGTGTGACGGACTAAAGGGCTGGTGGACCGCCACCAACCACCGCTTGGGCCGTCGCCATTTGATTGCTGGCAGGACGCCGATTTTCCGTGGCTTGTGCTGTGGACGCAGCACGGCAGCCGTACCGGCGCACCGTGGGATGGCCGCGAACGTGCTCGGGGCGTGTGACGCATCGCCCCAGGACCCACCATGATCAAGTCTCTCCGCTTCGATTGGTAGGACCTGGCCTCATAGACGGTCAGATGCGGGCCACCACCCACGCCCCGCCGTCGTGCCAGTTCAAGCCGATGGCCAAGCCTTCCTCCATCAAGCTGGCGCCGCTGCGCGCTACGGCCTCTTCTTTCGGGGTCTTCCGGCGAATTCGTGGGTCGGATGACCGCCTAACGGCGGATTGACGCACCGTTTGTGTGAGGCCGGCACCCTTGACCGCTGTGC
>JAIFKN010000125.1 GCA_020049615.1 bacterium
ACTACAATCGCGACAGGAATGTGACCGCAGCCGACCAACTGATCGCCAGAAGCAATCCGACTCCCCTGAACGCCATCCTGCTGATCACCGTCCCCTGAGCGCCGACAAGGGCCATGCCATGACCTCACGTATCCCGCACCAGCCCGGCAGCCGTCGAACCACTCCGTCGTTAGCGCGATCCGCGTCGCTCCTGGGGCTCATCGTCGCTTTCGTCGCCTGCGCCTCATCCCTGCAGGCGCAGGTCGGCGGCGGGTATGCCGGCGGCGGTCTCCAGGGCGAATACTTCGCCAACCCCACCCTCAGCGGATCGCCGGCCTTCATCCGGCGCGAGTTGCGCCTGGATTTCGACTGGGGCACCGTGCTGCCCATCGGCGGGTCGAACGATCCTCGCTACCGGAACTTCCCGGTAGACAGCTTTTCGGCCCGCTACACCGGCGTAGTCATCGCCGCCTTCAGCGAGACCTACACTTTCAAGGCCAGGGCCGACGACGGGGTGCGGGTCTTCATCCGACCCGAGGGCGGCACCTCCTGGGTCACCGTGATCGACCAGTGGAACGCGCCCGGCACCTACACCGCCACCAGGGCCCTGGTCAAGGGTGCACGGTATGGACTCAAGGTCGAGTACCGCGAGATCGCCGGCCCTGCCGCGCTGCGCCTGCTGTGGTCGAGTCCCAGCACTCCGGAGGAGGTCATCGACCCGACCATGAACCAGGGCTTCAACGTCAACTTCTGGGGTTCGGTCTTCGCCGATCTCGCCAAGAGCGGGCGCAATAATTGGCAGGACAACGGTAACGGGGCCGTGACCACCGACGCCAACGGCTGGCCGCAGAACGATGCCGCGCTCGTGGTGCAGGAAACCATGAATGTGGGTCTGGATGTGGACCCGTTGATGGAAGGCGTCACCACCTTCTCCTTCAAGGGTCGCGCCGAGGTGAGCCTGTCGGGCAACCTGGTCGGCAGTATCGACGAGACGACGCCTGCCTACACCTACGATGCGGGCACCAACACCACGACCGGCACCTTCCGCATGACCTCCAATGGCTGGAACGCAGGCTATTTCAAGCTTTCCAACACCGACCGTACCGGCCAGACTCCCGCCCGGAAGAACGGCGTCTCCGATCTCAAGATGATGCGCCCCACCGTCCCCGGCGGTTCCACGCCCTACGCCGTCGGCACGATCTACACCGACCAGGCCCGCGCCGCCGCCGCCAAGTTCACCTCGCTGCGCGTCAATCTCAACAACGCCAGCGGCGAGCGCCTGTGGAGCGACCGCACCACGCCGACCTTCTTCAATCAGTCCGTCGGCAAGGCCACGAAGAACTTCTACACCTATGAAGGCGGCGTGGATCCCGCCCCAGCGGACTACTCCAATGGCGCATCGTTGGAGTATGAGATCATGCTCTGCAATGAGGCCGGCGTCGATCTCTACTACAACCTGCCCGCGATGGCCTCGGGCTGGACGCTGGTGGACACCACCAGCTATGTCTACAAGGCCGCGCAACTGATCCGCTTCGGCTCCGACGGCGTCAACCCGTATTCCGCTCCGACCGCCAATCCGGTCTATCCGCCGCTCAATCCCAACCTCCGCGTCTATGTCGAATTCTCAAACGAGGTGTGGAACCCCTTCGGCGCGGCCTTCCGTCAGTATTTCGATGTCAACGAGATGATGAAGGTCGATGCGCGCACCGCCCTGGGCATCCCGACCCCCGACGATGTCAACGACCCGCTCGCCCGGCCTACCGACTTCGCCATCCTGAACTTCGACAACCTGCCCACCACCAAGGAGGCCGACGGCAACTTCACCAGCGCCAACGATTGGCGCATGCGCAAGATCATCCTGCGCGCCGTGCAGATCAGCACCATCTTCCGCGGCGTGTGGGGCGATGCCAACATGGGCCCCCGGGTCCGGATGCTCTACGAGTGGCAATATGCGGATGCCAACGCCACCGCCAGCGCCCCGCTGAAGTTCGTCAATGACTACTTCAACAATGGTGATGGCCTGACCCACGTCGCTACGCCCCACCCGGTCAAATACTACTTCTGGGGCGGCGGCGGCGCCTCCTATTACGGCGCGGTCAACGGTTACGGCGTCACGAACCAGCTGGTGAATCCCGGCTTCGAGACTCCTGTGGTCGCCAACGGCTACCATCCCGCCCCGACCGGCAGCGGCTGGACCTTCACGGGCACCGCTGGAATAGCCCGCGACGCCGGTGCGGCTGACGACATCCCGCCCGGCTGGGAAGGCTCGGACCAGTGCGCCTACATCGCTGGCACCGGCTCGATCTCCAGGCAGGTCACCATCCCCGCCACCCAGGTGGCCAACGCCTACGCCTTCGTCTTCAAGGCGTTGAACCGGATCAAGACCGGTGGCACGATTGCCGACACCCAGAAACTGAAGCTGTTCGTCAACGGGGTTGAATCGAACTGGAAATCCTTCAATCAGAACGAGGGGGGCTATACGCCCACGGGCTACGACGCCAGCAACCCCTGGAACTCCCTGGTGGTCTTCTGGAGCCCCGACACCCCCTATTACTCATCGAACACGTTCACCGCCGCACCTGGCTCGACCGTCACCCTGCGCATCGACGGCGTCGGCGCCGCCGACCAGATCGCCTTCCTCGAAGAGGTCCGCCTGACCTCCGTTGACCAGATGTTCGCCGACGGCTTCCCCGGCGGCGGTGAGGCCCTGGGCCAACCGGTCGGCTTCGGCTATCAGAGCGGGCTCAACTCCCAGGCCTCGTGGGCCTTGGCCTACGGCCTGACGTATGTGACCTACGAGGGCGGCTGGTCGCTGGGCGGCGACACCGGCGGCACTCCGTTGCAGAACACCGGCAAGTTCCATTCCCCGGATGCCGCCATCGCCAATGCCAAGGCGATCGACATGTTCCACCAGGCCGGCGGCTACCTGAATACTTTCGGAACCTACAGCCTGTGGCCGGACTGGCAGGAAGTCATGAAGGAGGATGGCCTGAGCGACGTGTCCCAATACCCGCTCATCTATTCCCAGGATGAGCGCATGAACGCGCTGCCCGCCGAACCTGCCAACGGCGTGTTCCTGCCCAACAGCCTCACCACCGGCAATCTGGCCCTGGCCAGCGGCGGCGCCAGCAGCGGCACCATCACCGGCCGTGAGTGGATCAGTTGGAACATCATTTCCACCACCACCAACGACTACACCACCGCCATCACCACCACGGTCGGCGGAACCGCCCAACTCTGGCTTGACGGCGTACCCGTGGGCACGCCATTCACCACCGGGGGCACCATCACCATCACGGTCCCCTTGACCAAAGGCATTCATGGCCTGCGGCTGCAGGGACTCACCGGCGCCTCGACGGTCCAGAGCATCGGTCTTGGCATCTCTGGGGCTCCGGCGCCAACCACCATCACCACGATCACCGACGGGAGCGGCACGAAGATCGTCAATTGGGCGGCCGTGTCCGGCGCCACCGGCTACATCGTGCGCTGGGGCACCGACAGCGGCGTCTACCTGAGCAGTGCCACGGTCACCTCCGGCACCGCTCTGACGCTCAGCGGACTGGCGCACGATCAGGTCTATTACCTCGTCGTCATCGTCTTCAACGCCGTCGGCCTCAGCGTGCCTTCACCCGAAGTGGGCACCACGGCCCTGATCGACGGCCAGGTCGGCCACCTCGCCCGCTGGGAGTTCGCCGGCGCCACCGGGGCCGAGGCCACCGCGCCGCCCACGTCCAGCACCTCGCGGCTCATCATCGCGGATCTCGCCCGCGGTCCCGGCTTGAGGCTTTCCGGCTACGACGTCGGCATCACCAGCGACAGCTTCGCCTACCAGCAGGTCGACGACACCGGGTCGACCACGGTGGCCCAAGCGATGACCCTGGGCCACTATACCCAGTTCACCGTCACACCAAAGCCGGGTACCACGGTCTCGGTCGGCAGCCTCGCGTACACGCCCTACTGGCAAGACACCGCACCGGCGGCACCCGGCGGCGGCATCGCCTACAGCGTGAATGGCGGCGCATTCATCCTCGCGACGGTATCAGGCACGCCCAGCAGCAATTCCGGCGCTCCGCTCACCGCGACCCTCGCTGGCGTCGCCGCCCTGCAGAACCTCACCGTGCCGGTCACCTTCCGCCTGCTCCAGCCCAACCTCGGTGAATACTCCTTTGCCGGCGTCGGCCGCTACGCTGGCGGCGACGATATCGTGCTGCTGGGCAGCGTGGCCAGCGTGGTGGCCCCGACCTTCACCAGTGCGGTCCCGGCCAGCGGGGTGAGGAATGCGGCATACACCCACACCTACACCGCGTCCGGCACGGCGCCGATCAGCTACAGCCTGACCTCCGGCGCCCTGCCGAGCGGCCTGACCCTGACCACGGCTGGCGTCCTCAGCGGCACACCGACGGCGACGGGCACATTCTCCGGCACGGTGACGGCGGCCAACGGCACGCCGCCCAACGCGACGCAGTCCTTCACCCTGGTGATCAGCGCCGTAGCCGTGGCCCCGGTGATCACCAGCGCTGCACCGGCCGGTGGCGAGGTGGGCACGGCCTACAGCCACGCCTACAGTGCCAGCGGCACGGCGCCGATCACCTACAGCCTGACCGCCGGCGCCCTGCCGGGCGGCCTGACCCTGAGCAGCGCCGGCCTCTTGCGCGGCACGCCGACGACGGCGGGCACCTTCACCGGCACCGTAACCGCGACCAACGGCACGACGCCCAGTGCGCAAGCCTTCAGCATCGTGATCGACCCGGCCCCGGTGGCGCCGTCGTTCACCGGCGCGGCTCCGGCCGGTGGTGTGGTGGGCACGGCCTACAGCCACACCTTCACGGCCAGCGGGGCTGCTCCGATCGGCTATAGCGTGATGTACGGCACCCTGCCCAGCGGCCTGACCCTGAGCAGCGCCGGCGTCCTGAGCGGCACTCCGACAATGGCGGGAACGTTCACCATCATCGTGACGGCGGCCAACGGCACGCTGCCCAACGCGGCCAGGACCTGCAGCATCACGATCAGCGCCGCCCCGGTGGTGTTGACCATCACCAGCCCGGCTCCGGCCGGCGGCGTGGTCGGCGCGGCCTACAGCCACACCTACAGCGCGAGCGGCACGGGGCCGATCACCTACAGCGTGACCGCCGGCGCCCTGCCTGGTGGCTTGACCCTGACGGCGGCCGGCGTCCTGAGCGGCACGCCGACGACGGCGGGCACCTTCTCCGGCACGGTGACGGCGGGCAACGGCACGCCGCCCGAGGCGACGCAGGCCTTCAGCATCGTGGTCGGCATTTCAACCGCGACCGTGGCCGGCGTCCATGTGTTCTACAACAATTCAGCCTGGGACGGGAACAACGCCGCTGCCGAGGCGGCGGATGACGCGGCCATCGCCACCGACAAGGCGGCGCTGCGGCCGGGCCAGACCGCGACCTTCGCGAACTACTCGTCCTTCAACAAGGGCCTCAACGGCCTGATGGTCGATGTCGCCAATCTGGCGGGAACCCCGGTCGCTGGCGACTTCGCCTTCACGATCGGGAATACCAATACGCCAGCCACCTGGGCGGCGGCGAGCGCCCCGACCACCATCGCGGTGCGGGCCGGAGCCGGCGTCGGCGGCAGTTCCCGGATCACCCTGATCTGGGCCAACAACGCCATCGCGAAGACCTGGCTGCAGGTCACGGTCAAGGCCACCGCCAATACCGGCCTGCCAGCGGATTCCGTGTTCTATGTCGGCAACGCCATCGGCGAATGCGGCAACAGTGCGTCCAATGCCCAGGTCACGGCAGCCGACCAACTTGGAGCGCGAGCCAATCCGTTGA
>JAIFKN010000175.1 GCA_020049615.1 bacterium
TCAGGGTGTTGAACTCGACCTGATGGCGCCGCAGCAGGTCGAGGCCCTTCATCACCTTGGCGAAGGTCGGCTTCTGCCCCTTGTCGACGCGATAGCCGTCGTGGATCGACTCGGGACCATCGAGGCTGAGGCCGATGAGGAACTTCTCGTCGCGGAAGAAGCGGCACCACTCCTCGTCGAGCAGCGTGCCGTTGGTCTGGAAGGCGTTGTCGATCGTCTTGCCGGGCGGGCAGTGCTTGCGCTGCAGGGCGACCACATTGCGGAAGTAGTCGACACCGAGCAGGGTCGGCTCGCCGCCCTGCCAGGCGAAGGTCACGTTCTGCGCCGGATTCGCCCGGATGTAATCGCGGACGTAGGCCTCCAGCTGGTCGTCACGCATCCGCGCCTTGGCATCAGCAGCATCGTAGAGTTCATTCTTCCGCACATAATAGCAGTACGAGCAATCGAGGTTGCACACCGGCCCGATCGGCTTGGCCATGACGTTGAAGGGGAGAGTCGCGGTCGGATGGGCGGACATGCGTCGGCAGGATGGCGTCGGGCGGGAGGATGGAATGGCTCAGCCGCCCAGGCCGGGCCAGGCCCGTGGCGGAACGCCATAGGCGCGGCGGAACAGCCGGCTGAAATGGAACGGATCGGCGAAGCCGGCAGCAGCGGCTGCCTCGGCGACGCGGGCGCCCTCGGCGAGCCGCTGGGCCGCCAGCGCGAGCCGGGCGCTGCGCAGCAGACGCTGCGGCGAGAGGCCGGTGCGCCGGCGTAGCGCCTGGCGCAGGGCCGACCAGGAGAGGCCGTGCTGGCGGGCGAGATCTGGCAGGTCCCACCGGCGCAGGGGATCGTCACGTATCAACGCGGCCACCAGCTCCGCTGCGGCATCGACGCGGCCGAGCGGCGCGCTTGCGGCGAGCTCGGCCAGGACGGTCGCCAGACCGGCGACGAGTCGCAGTCCGCTGGTGCCTTGCGTTGCGGCCAGGGTCGCCAGCGCGGCCAGCGCCCGTGACGCAGGTGGCGATGGGTGCATGACCCCAGGGCGCAGGCCAAGGCGGTCGAAGCGCAGGCAGGCAAAGGAGAGGTAGAGGGCGCGCCAGCCGCGCACCTGGGTCGATGCGTAGCTGTGGGTGGTGCCTGCCGGCAGCACCAGGACATCGCCGGGTCCGGCCAGACGCTGCGGTCCGGGCTCGCGCATCTGCACCTGGCCCTCGGCGATCCAGGTGAGGTGATGTGCGGTGTTCCCGGCACGATGCAGGTCCTGTCCCGCGGGTGGGTCGATGCGGTTGGCGCCGACCAGCAGCAGCTGCAATCCAGCGAGGATCGCATCGGATGGCCGGACGAGTATGCGCCGCTCCCTGGTCAGTCGTGTCAGAATATCCAGGTCCATGTCGGATAATCCATGGATACCGTCATGTGCCGGCATTACCATCGACGCAGGAGATCCAGCCATGGGCCGCCCGAACATCCTCATCCTGTTCGCCGACCAGCAGCGCGCCGACACCTGCGGCTGCTACGGCCAGCCGCTGCCGATCACCCCCAATCTCGACCGCCTCGCCGCCGAGGGCGTGCGCTTCGCCACCGCCATCACCTGCCAGCCGGTGTGCGGACCGGCCCGCTGCGCCCTGCAGACCGGCCGCTGGCCGACGCAGATGGGCTGCCACGTCAACGACCGCGCCCTGCCGCGCGACGCCAAGACCATCGCCCACCATGTCGGCGACGCCGGGTACCAGACCGGCTACTTCGGCAAATGGCACCTCGCCTCGGACGCGCACGGCCTCGGCCTGGACCGGGAGCAACTGCTCAACCGCACCGTCGCGGTGCCGCCCGACCTGCGCGGCGGCTGGCGCGACGGCTGGGTGGCCAGCGACACGCTGGAGTTCACCAGCCACGGCTACGGCGGCCACATGTTCGACGCCGCAGGGCGCCAGGTCGACTTCCCCGACGGCCGCTTCCGCGCCGACTGCGTCACCGACCAGCTGCTGCAGTGGCTCGAGCACGGCCGCGACCCATCGCGGCCGTTCGCGGCGATGATCAGCTGGATCGAGCCGCACCACCAGAACGACCGCAACCGCTACGAAGGACCGGAAGGCTCCAAGGAGCGCTGGAAGGACTACGTCGCCCCCGGCGATCTCGCAGCGTTCCGCGGCAAGGGCGACTGGGAGGTGAACTACCCCGACTACCTCGGCTGCTGCCATGCGCTCGACGCCAACGTCGGCAGGATCCGCGCCCTGCTCGAGAAGCTCGGCGCCTGGGAGGACACCGTGGTCGTCTATACCGCCGACCACGGCAGCCACTTCCGCACCAGGAATGGCGAGTACAAGCGCTCGCCGCACGACGCCTCGGTGCACATCCCGATGATCCTGCGCGGCCCGGGCTATCGCGGCGGCCGGGTCGAGACCGCCATCGCCAGCCTGATCGACCTGCCGCGCACGCTCCTCGCAGCCGCGGGACTGCCGGCTCCGCGGGCCATGGCCGGCCGCGATCTCGCCACTGGCGGCTCCGACGCCGCCTTCCTGCAGATCAGCGAAAGCCTGTGCGGTCGCGCCATCCGCGAGGCCGGCTGGACCTATGCGGTCAAGGCCACCGACGCCGATGGCGGCAAGCCGACCAGCCCGGGCGGCAGCTGGATCGAGACCGAACTGTACGACAACCAGGCCGATCCGCACCAGTTGCAGAACCTGGTCGCAGATCCGGCCCACGCCGCCACGCGTGCGCGCCTGCGCAATCGCCTCACCGCCTGGATGCGCGAGACCGGCGATGCGGTCGCGACGGTGGCGGCTGCCGCAGGTTGAGCCAGATCGCCTCCTGACCAGCGGGGCGCGTGCCGAGGCAACGCCCCCCTTCCGCCCCACGCCCTCCGCCGTAGGTTCCAGCCATGGATTGCTACCTCGTCGACGGTGGTGCGAAGCTCTCGGGCACCGTCCAGATCAACGGCTCGAAGAACGCCGCCCTGCCGATCCTGGCAGTGTCGCTGATGACCGCCGGGCGATGCACCTTCCGCAACGTGCCGGTGATCCGCGACCTGCAGACGCAGGTGAAGATCCTCAATACGCTCGGCATCGAGTCGCAGTGGGACGGGCACACCGTCACCACCAAGGTGGTCGACACCTACAACTCGGTCGCACCCTACGAGCTGGTCAAGACCATGCGCGCCGGCGTGTGCGTGCTCGGCCCCCTGCTGGGCATGCGCGGCCAGGCCACCGTCTCGCTGCCTGGCGGCTGCGTCATCGGCGAACGTCCGATCGACCTGCACCTCAAGGGACTCGCCGCGCTCGGCGCCGAGATCGCCTTCGACCAGGGCAACATCCACGTCACGGCGCCCAGGGGCGGGCTCACGGGCGCGACGGTCTACCTCGGCGGCAAGTTCGGCTCCTCGGTGCTGGCGACCGACAACGTCATGTGCGCTGCGGTCTTCGCCAAGGGCGTGACGGTGATCGAATGCGCCGCCTGCGAACCCGAGGTCGTCGACCTCGCCGACTGCCTCAACATCATGGGGGCGAAGATCACCGGCGCCGGCAGTCCGCGCATCACCATCCACGGAGTCAAGCGGCTGCGTGGCGTCGACTGGTCGGTCATCCCCGACCGCATCGAGACCGCGACCTTCCTCATCGCCGGTGCCATCACCCAGAGTCCGATCACGGTCGCCGGCGGCCGCCCCGACCACCAACTGGCGGTCCTCGACGTGCTCCGCCAGATGGGCGTCGAGGTGAAGCGCCACGGCAACAAGATGACCGTGGTGCCGGGCGGGCGGCCGAAGTCGGCCGAGCTGGCCACCCTGCCCTACCCGGCCTTCCCCACCGATGTGCAGTCGCCGATGCTGGCGCTGATGGCGATCGCCAACGGCACCTCGATCGTCACCGAACGCATCTATCCCGACCGCTTCATGGCCGCCGCCGAGATGAAGCGGCTGGGCGCCAACATCGCGGTCAGCAACGGCCAGGCCGTCATCCAGGGCGTCGAACGCCTGCAGGGCGCCCCGGTGATGGCCAGCGACCTGCGCTGCGGCGCCGCCCTCGTCCTCGCCGGCCTGGCTGCCCAGGGCCAGACCCGGGTCAGCCGCATCTACCACGTCGAGCGCGGGTACGAGCGCTTCGAGGAGCGGCTGCGCAAGCTCGGCGCGCGGATCCACCGGGTCAGCGAGGAGTCGGTCGAGCCCGCCGCGGGGGCGTGATGACGCGCTGGGCGACCGCCCTGCTGCCGGCCCTGGCCTGCGCCGTGCTCGCCGCCGGCGAAGCCCCGCTACCGTCGATGAGCACGACGACCATCGACGGCGAGGTGATGCACGCCAACACCCTCGAGGTGATCGGCCTCGCCTTCCGCGACATCACCGCCAAGCCGCGCTACGCCGCCGGACGACTGGAGTTCGCCGGCATCGAGGCCAAGGCCTATCGTGGCCGGGCCAAGGGCTGGTACGCGATCGACCTGCTGCCGGACAAGCGCGGCGAGCGCTGGCACCACTGCAGCTTCGAGGTCGCCAGCGTCGATCTGGCGACCCTGACGCGCAGCCTCGGCTCGACCAACGACCAGCTCGCCGGACGGGTCGATGGCTGGTTCGAGATGACCCTGCCCGTCGGCGAGCGTCCCGGCATCGCCGGGCGCGGCCAGATCGACATCAGTGACGGCACGCTGGTCCAACTGCCGCTGCTGGTCTCGTTCCTCGCTGGCAATCCCACCGCAGCACGCGGCAAGGACCGCCTCACCGCCCGCTTCCAACTGCGTGACGGCGGTATCGACCTGCTGTGGCTGCGCCTGGAGAGTCCGGCCATCCGGCTCGCTGCACAAGGCCGCATCGGCTTCGACGGCAGGTTGGAGATCGAGATCTCGCCGCGACTGCCCTTCGACCTGCTGCGCAACGTGCCGCTACTCGGCGGTTGGGCCGCGACCGGCCTCAGCCGGCTGACCGGCAATGTGACAAGGGCCTATGTGCGCGGTCACATCAGCCAGCCGGTGATCGTGATCGACGCCTTCGGCAGATAGGTCGGCGCGTGGCAGGCTGAAACAATGCACCCACCGCGTCGGCGATGGGTGTCAGGTCGGAACGGGACTGGTCGTCCCGATTGCGCTCAGCGCTTGGCGAGGGCGGCCTTGGCCTCGATGCGCTCCTGGAGGATGCGCTTCTCCAGCTTGCGGCTCTCGCGACGGCGGACTTCCGACGGCTTGTCGTAGTACATGTTCTTCTTGATGTCCTTGGTCAGCCCTTCCTTCTCGCAACGCTTCTTGAAGCGGCGGATGGTCTTCTCGAGGGGCTCACCGTTACGGGCTTCAACGCGGATCATGTACCAGTCCTTGGGTTGGGGCGGGAAGGCTAGCCGCTTTTCCCGTTTGGCAAGTCCTTCGGTGGGACCGGGTCCCATCCATGACCACCCCATGGATGGCAGCGGCAGATGCGCCTGGTCCCCAGCCACATCCCGCGCACCGGGCCATGCGTTTCGATCGCTTCGACCATATAGGCCGAGCAGGTCGGCGTGTACCGGCAGGCCGGCGGCAACACCGGACTGATGAAGCGCTTATAGAATCGGACCGGGGCGATGAGCAGGCGGCTGGCCAGCCCCGGGCCGCGTTCTCCGGACCCCGAACCCTCCGTCACCGCCGCCTCCGGCCTTCCGCCTTGGCCACCAGCGCCCGTTCGACCAGGGCGAGGACCTCGGCGTCGCACGCGGCGTGATCCGGCGGATCGGAGCGGAACACCACGGCGCAGTCCCAGCCGTCGAGGCGACCCTTCAGGCGCAGCCGGAACAACTCGCGGACCCAGCGCTTCACGGCGTGCCGGCGGACGGCCAGCGGCGCGACCTTGGTCGAGACCATGACGCCAAGCCGGGCGCAGCGGCCACGACCGTCCTGCTGGCGGCCGCGGGGCCGGAGCAGCACCTGGCAATGCCGTCCTCCCGCCTTCTGTCCGCGATCGAAGGCCCGGCTGAAATCGATGCCATGGTGGAAGCGCGCCGCCGGAGGCAGGCGCCGGTCGCCGGCGGCCGGCGGCTGGCGGGGTTCCTCCGGAATGCTTGCGCCGGTGCAGGGCATGCCGGCACGGTCGGAAGAGAGCAAGCCCCTGCAAGCGGACCGTTGCCCTGGCGCATCCCCTGATCTAGCATCGCCGGTGATGGCCGACACCGTTCCCGTCCTCATCGGCACCGCTGGCATCGTCCAGGGCGAGAGCTTCGTGCTGGCGCCCGGCATCGCCGTCGTCATCGGCCGAAGCCGTTCCTGCGACATCAGCCTGCGCCGTACCGCCGGCTACCTCAAGGCGCCTGCCGACAGCCGTGACGCCGACCACGATTTCAACACCGTCAGCCGACGCCACGCCCGGGTGGAGGTCGGTCCGTCCAGAGCGCGTATCGAAGACCTCTCGACCAACGGCACCTTCGTCAATGGCGACCATCTGTCCGGTTCGGTCGAGGTCGATCTCGCCAACGGCGTCTGCGCCCTCCGCCTCGGCACCCGCGAGAGCTTCGACCTGGTGATGCTGCCCAAGGACGACCCGCGCCTGCAGGGGCTGCAGACGGTCTCGCCCGCTCCGCCCGGCCTGGTTGACTGACGGGCACGATCATCCTGGCACCGCTGCGCCAAGGTGATACAACCGCAATAGCATAATCATGCAGCAGCTCTACGAGCTCAACATACGCACCTGGGCGAACGAGCGCGCGACCGAGCTCGGTCGCGACGCCACGCTCGATGACCTGCCCGACACCTGGCTGGAGCACCTCGCCGAGCACGGCTTCACCTGGCTGTATCTGATGGGTGTCTGGCCGACCGGCGAACGCTCGCGCGCCGCTTCGTTGGCTGACGTGGCGTTGCGCCAGTACCTCGTCTCGGTGCTGCCCGGCTCGACGGATGCGGACATCTGCGGCAGCCCGCTGGCGCCAGCCGCGTACACCTGCGATGGCAAGCTCGGCGGCGATGATGCCCTCGAACGGTTACGCGACCGCGCCCGCTCCTTCGGCCTGGCGCTGATGCTCGACTTCATGCCCAACCATGTCGGCCTGGATCATCCCTGGCTGGTCGAGCATCCCGACTGGTTCGTCCGCGGCGACGACGGCTGCGTGGTGCGCGAACCGGAAGCCTGGGTGCAGGTGGGCGGGCAGGTCTTCGCCCATGGCCGCGATCCGTTCTTCGCTCCCTGGCGCGGCACGGTGCAGCTCGACTACGCAAATCCTGCGGTCCATGACGCGATGATCGCGCTCGCCGCCGATATCGCCGCACGCTGCGACGGTCTGCGCTGCGACGTCGCCATGCTGCTCCTGCCGGATGTGTTCTCCGGCACCTGGCGGCGCCAGTGCCAGCCGTTCTGGAAGCGGTGCCTGGACGAAGTCCGCGCCCTGCACCCCGGCACGCTGTTCATGGCCGAGGTCTACTGGAACCGCGAGTACGAACTGCAGCAGGCCGGCTTCGACTTCACCTACGACAAGATCCTCTACGACCGCCTGCTCTCCGGCGAATCCGAGTCGATCAAAGCCCACCTGCGTGCGGGACACGACTACCAGGGCCACTGCGTCCGCTTCCTCGAGAACCACGAGGAGCAGCGAGCGGCAGCCCGCTTCCCCAACGCCGACCACCACCGCGGGGCCTTGTTCCTTACCGGCATGGCCCCGGGCATGCTGCTGTGCCACTTCGGCCAGGAGGACGGCCGCGCCCTGCACTCCTCGCTGCACACCCGGCGCCGACCGCCCGAGGCGGGCAGCGATGCTCATCGTCGCGCCTACAAGGACCTGCTGCGTCTGCTCGGCGAACCGGCGCGCCAGGACGGCTCCTGGTCGCTGTGCGAAAGCCGCAGCGGTGGCCCCCTGCTCGGCATGCTCTGGACCCTGCAGGCCCACCACAGCCTGCTGGTGGTGGTCAATGCCAGCTGGGGACACGCTACCGGACACCTCGACCTCGGCCCCCTCGCCGGACGCGATCTGCAGTTGCAGGACGTCTTCGGCCAGACCGCCGCCTGCGCGGTCGAGGCTTCGGTCCTGCAGCGCGAGGGATTGCGGCTTGAGCTCCCGCCGTGGGGGACTCTCGCGTTCCGCATCAGCGCCGGTCGCTAGCGCCACCATGACGACCGGACGACCGGACGGCCGGACGGACGGCCGATGAAACCCTGGCTCACCATCACCCTGCTGGCCATCGCCACCGCCGTGCTCGCGGCCGGTGGTGCGGCCGCGCTGTGGGGCCGGCCGGGGTGGCTGCTGACACCGATGCAGCGGGCAGTGGCGCCGCACGGAGAGGCGCACGCCGCACTGAAGGGCCTGCAGGACCAGGTCGCCAGGCTGAGCGCGGAAAACGCCCTGCTGCGCGCCAGGCTGAAGCAGTACGCCTCCATCGCCGGCGAAGGCGGCTTCCCGCCGGAGCGCGTGGTGGTGGCACGAGGGCGGATCGTCGGCCGCACCGCACGGGCAGGACGGCGCTTCTTCGAACTCGACACCGGCACCGCCGACGGCGTACTGCGCGATCTGCCGGTGGCAGATGGCTGGAATCTGGTTGGACTTACCGCCGGCATGCGCGAGGGGCGCTGCCTGGTGCAGGATCTCGCCGACAGCGAATCGCGCGTGCCGGCCATCATCATCGACAGTGCCGGCGTGGTCGCTGAAGGCGTCCTGGCCGGCGCTGGCGAACCCGGCTTCGCCCGACTCGACTTCATCGAACCCCGCGAGGGCCTGCGCATCGACCCGGGCATGGCCGTCGCCAGCGCGGGTTCCGATGGCCGCTTGCCGCCTGGTCTGGCCATCGGCCGGATCGACAACTCGACCCGAGGCACCGGCGCCGAGCACTGGCGGCTGCGCGTCCGCCTCTCAGGCGATGCCACCGCCGCCGAAAGCCTGCTCCTCCTGCGCGTGCCGGAAAGGCAGGCCCACACGGAGCCGCTGAAGCCCGGAGAGGAGCGCCGTGCCCCCTGAACGCCATCCATGGCTACGCTCTCCCGGGTGAGCCCGCGCTCCCGCTTCGCCCCGACCACCTCGGGCAGGGCGCATCCCGGCACCCTGCTCGCCGGACTGCTGTGCTGGCTCGACGCCCGCAGCCGCGGCGCGCACCTGACGCTGCGACTCGAGGATCTCGATCCGGACCGCTGCCGACCCGAACACGCTGACGGCCTGCTCGACGATTTCGCCTGGTTCGGGCTCGATTGGGATGCCTGCGAACGCCAATCGGCGCATGGCGCCGGACACGCCGCCGCGCTCGACGCCCTGGCCGCGCAGGGTCGCCTGTACCCCAGCCCCTCAAGCCGTCGCGAATTGGCCGCCATCGGCCGCCGCGCGCCCGACGGCGGCTGGGCCTACGACAACCGTGATCGCGGACGGCCGCTGCCGTCAGGCGGCTGGCGCGCCTGCCGCGAACCCCTGCGCTGCCGCATCGACGATGGCCGCATCGCGCTACGCGACGCTTCCGGACTCGACCTGTCCCAGGATCCGGCGGCCGAGGGCGGCGATCCGCTGGTCCGTCGTCGCGATGGTGTCGTCGCCTACGTCCTGGCCGTCGTGATCGATGACGCCCGTCTCGGCATCGATCGCGTGGTGCGCGGACGCGACATCGCCCCCGGTACTGCCGTCCAGGTCGCCCTGCAGCGCATCCTCGGCCTGCCCACGCCGGACTACCGGCACCATCTGCTGCTGTGGGAGCGTGGAGAGAAGCTGTCGAAATCCCACGGTTCGATCAGCGCCGCCGAACTGCGCCGCACGCGCAGTCCGGAGCAGTTGTGCGGATTCCTCGCCGCCTGCGCCGGACTGGCGGAGGAAGGGACGGCGTGCCGGCCGGGCGATCTGCTGCCCGGGTTCGCCTGGGAGCGCGTGCGGACGGATGATGTGGTGCTCACTCCCGGATTGAGAGGCTAGCCGGACCGGCACCTTCCCGCTCGGCCGTCAGCCTTGGCGTTGCCGCAGCCACCGACCAGGCGTGGCGCCATGTACTCGGCGAAAGGCGTGGATGAAGTGCGGACTCGAGCAGAAGCCGCAGGCTGAAGCCACCGCCTTGATCGGTTCGCCGGCCTCGAGCAGATCGGTGGCGCGGCTGATGCGATAACGGCGCAGCCATTGGGCCGGAGGTTGGCCGCAGGTGGCGCGCAGCACGCGCGAGAGATGTTCGCGACTGACCTTGAGGCGCCGGGCCAGATCGGCCAGCGGAGGTGGATCCTGCCAGCAGGCGGCTGCAGGAGTACACCGCCGCCGGCCTGCCCATCGCCGTCGAATTCGGCCATGGGGCGCCGTTCGGGGGCGAGATGGCCCCGCTCGGCCGCAACCGGCCGGGCCTTGACGACAAGGGCGTGATGCAGGGCGGAGTCGGCGACATCGTGTGGATGCCAGCCTACGACGAGCAGTTCACCGCCTTCGTCAAACGCCTGCTCTGCGAACACGGCTGGCCCAAGGGCCCGATCAACGCGGTGAAGATCTGGAACGAACCGTGGAACGGCGGCTCGATCGCCGGCTGGGGCGCCGACGACGAGCGCTTCCGCGAACTGACCCTCGCCATGGACAAGGGCGTGCGCGCAGCGCGGGCCGAGGCCGGCGTCGAGGTGCTGCAGGGCGGCGCCGACTCGCGCAGCAGATGATAGCGCGGGCAGGGGCCGACCTGGGCATCCGCTCCGGAGCCGGAGCCTGCCTCCGGGTGCGGGGTCATAGTACGGTATTGTGCCCGCCTAACGCTCAGGGGTCAAGGTGCATGGATGGTGCAAACATCGGAATTGTGACATGCGGGCCGAAAATCCATGCTCGGACTCAGCGCACTGCCCGCGCCGCCGCAAGCAGGACGGCAGCGCTCGGCCGGTCGCTCATGCTGGTGCCGATCCAGGCCCAGGCTATGCGCCCGTCGCGCCCCAGGATCAGGGATGTTGGCTTGGCCAGTTCGCCCTCGATGCCGAGACCCTGCACCAGCAGTAGGTTGACATCGAGGGCGATGGGCAGCGGGGGCGGCTCGGCTCGGATCTGCTGTACCGCGTTGACGAAAGCGGAGAGGGACGAGACCGGACCGGGAAACACCACGACGATGTCAATGCCTGCCTCGGCGAAGGTCGCCGCCGCATCCGCCAGCGCAGCGGTCTGGCTGGCGCAATAGAGGCAGACGCTGCCCGAAAAACCACGCATCAGGATGAGCACCGTCGGGCGGGCCGGTGCAGCGAGGTTGATCAGGCTTCCGGCACTGGACAGGAGACTCGTCTGCGGCAGGGGCCGGCCTATCAGACGAAGCGCCGATGGATCGCCTCCGGCCAGTTGCGGTTGCGGCCCGGGCGCCGGCGCCGCGGCTGCGGCCTGGGCGAGGGCGCCGGTAAATCCCCGTCGGAGCGAGTCGGCGAAGCCGCGGAGGATGCTGCCGTACGTGATCAGCGGCGGCAGCGGCGTCGCCTCGACGGCAAGCGGCGGCGGCTGATCGACCTCGGGCAGCATGGCCGAGGTAGGTGCCGCTTCGGCAGCAGCCGCAACTGGCGGAGCGACGAGACGTGCGGCGAATCCAGCCCGCGCTGCCGTTTCGGTGATGCGCTCGTTCCACGGTGATCCGGGGCCTTCCCACCGCGCCTCAACCGCCAGAGTCGCGGCGGCAACCAGCCAATCCACGCTGGCCCGGCCGGGATCCTGCCAGCGCAAGGAATCGACCGTGGCGACAGGCGGCGTGCCGCCGTACTCGCGCACCTCCCCGTCGAGGATCCACGGCCCGCTCCGGCGACCCTGCCACATGAGGCCCGCTGCCAGCACATGCCCGTCGGCGCCGCGCGTGCTCCACCAGCCATGCTGGATCCCGGCGCGGAAATGACCGACGCCAGCCGGTTCGCCACCAGGATGGCCATAGGTCCACCGCCCTTCCTGGCGTCCATCGCTGAACGCACCCTCGCTGGCAAGGGTGCCATCAGCATGCCAATTGCTCCACGTGCCGATCGGTTTGTAGCCGTCGAGCGATCCGCGTTCCTGGGGACGCCCGTCCGGCCAATCGCGGAGATGCGCCCGCTGACCCGCGCACCCGGCGATCAGGATCATCGACGCGACGATCGCGAGAATCGTGCGGCAAGCGGTCATCCGAGTCCCTCCGCCGTGGAAACCTGCGTTGTATGCATATCCCTCAAGCCTCTTCATCGCTAACCTGCTACGCATGCGTCACAGCAGCCACCGTCCAGCGACCATCCTCGCCCTCGCCTCGGCGCTGGCCTTGGCCGGGTGCGCTGCGCAACCGCCCCTGCGCACCGTCCAGCACATCGAACTGCCGCGCATGGAAGGCACCTGGTACGTCACCCACCACATCCCCTATTGGCTGGAGGAGGGCAAGGTCGCCACCGCCGACATCTATCGCCTCCGCCCCGACGGCCGCATGGACAACACCTTCGTCTTCCGTCGTGGTTCGTTCGACGCCCCGGAAGAGCGCTGGGAAGGCGTCGCCTGGGTCCACGACACCACCACCAACGCGCACTGGAAGGTGCGCTTCCTGTGGCCCTTCTCGGTCGATTACCTGATCATCGACCAGGATCCCGACTATGCCTGGGTGGCCGTCGGGCATCCCTCGCGCGACTACTTCTGGATCCTCTCGCGCACCCGTCAGCTGCCCGAGACGACCATCGAGGGCATCATGGCCCGCGCCGTTGAACAGGGGTATGATCGCAGCCGATTCGCCGCGGTGCCGCAGCCGGCGGAATGACGGCAGCCCCGGGTCAGGTCTGGAACGACGCATACCAGTGCGGCAGCGCCTCACGCGAGGCGGCGGCGTGCGCGGCGGCGTCCTCGCCGCGGTCGAAGATGGTAACGGTGCCGTCGCCATGGCCTGGAAGGTCTCGTTGTACCACAGGCCGATCTGGCGCCCCGACCAGTAGGTGAAGCGGCTGGGATCGACCGCGAACAGGGTTGGCACGCCCTGATCGTCCTTGGGCTTGTCCGGATCGCTGCGCCAGATCGGGCCGGCGGCGGCGCTGAACACCTTGAGCGTCTTCGCGCCGTCCTGCACCAGCCGGCCCTCGATCCACACCAGCGAGGCCAGCTTGCGGCCCTGCACCGTGACCGCATCACCGGGCTTCACGCCCTGGTCGTTGGCCAGCGGCATGGTCAGCGATCCGTCGAGATACCCGCCGAGGTCGAGGTAGGGTTCGTTCCACCATTCGACGACGGCGTTGCGCCCGAGGTCGCGGCCCAGTTCGCCGAGCCTGCGCCCGATCGCCCGGGTCGGGGTCTCCCAGTCCTTGCCCGACAGATCGCCCGGTTCGGACCGACGTGACCGATCCCGATGCAACGAGGCCGATCACTCGGTGGAGCGCACGGTCCGCGGCATGCGCGCTACGCCAGTAGCCGACGGTGTAGGCGTCCCACGACGGGAGCTTGCCGACCTCGACTTCCGCAGCCGTTTCGGCCCCATCGGCGAGCACCGGGACGGGGATGCGCACGGCACGCACTGGTTTGCCCTTGGCGGCGAACTCGACGTCGACCACCGCCTTGTCGGCGATCCGCCCGAGGCGGTTCGCCAGTTCGACCCGCAGCCGGCCGCGCTCGAGGATCAGCCGGCGGATGACGAGGTCAGCGCCGCTGGTCGGCGGCTGCTCGAGCACGATCCGCCCGCCCTCGGAGCTGGGCATGGTCGCCTGCACGGCGATGCCGGCATAGTCGGGGACCTTGGCCATGACCAGGCGCTGGCCCAGGCTGCCACGCGGCGGCACCGGCTTGGCCGTCTTCACCTCGCCGGTGGCCACCGACTTGCCGTCCCGTCCAAGAAGGCGCACCGTCTGCACGGCTCCGGCAGGCGCCTCCACCGGACCCAGGTTCCACAGGTTCCAAGTGACGACCAGCGAGCTCGACCGGCTCTTCTCGGGCTCGCCGTTGGCATTGACTGCCAGCAGCAGCGGCTCGCCGAGGTTGCCGATAGCCAGCGGCGCCGCCTGCTTGTCGGGTCCGACGAAGGCCTCGGTGCCCCCCTCCCAGGCCGCCTCCAGCCGCCAGGCCGCGAAGGTCGGGCAGTTCAGGCGCAGGGCCAGGTCCCGCTGCTCGCCGGCCGTCAGCGCCTCCTGCGGCGTCCACTCGCCCTGGCGCAACACCTCCTGCGATGGTCCAAGGGTGGCGACGCGCAACCGCAGACCGCTCCGGGCCTCGGACCCGGCGCTCAGGCGCAGATCCCACTCGAAGAAGGGCTTGTAGCTCAGGTCGGCGCGACCGCTCCAGATCCATGCGCCGACCACCGCCAGTCCGGGCCCGGCATCACCGACCTTCCTGGACTGCGCGAGGAGCGAGGCGCGGGCCTCGTCGGGCAGCATCGGTTCGCCGGCGACGAGACCGAGGACGGCCAGGAGCAGGGGCAGGAGGCGAAACATGGTCGTGAGTCGAACGCGGACCAGGCACCTCGGTTCACCCGTCATGCCCGGCAGGGACTACCGCGCCATCAGCCCGGCGGCGATGCGCTCGGCATCTGCCTTGGCCTTCACGCCATATTCCGCGTCCGGGTGGCGCTTGGCGAGCTCGGCATACTGCTTGGCGACATCGCCGAGACGGCCCTTGGCGGCGCCGGCCTTCTGCTCGGCCGCGTTGATCTGACGCCATGCCGCCTGCGCCGCCCATTGCCCCTTCACCGCAGGATCCTTGCGCAATTCCCCGAGCTTGCCGGACAGCTCCTTGCGCGCCGCTGCGTCCACCGCCGCCAAGGCCGGATCCTCGGACAGGGCCAGCAGCAGGCCGTGGCGCTTCCACGCGTCGCTCTCGCGTTCGGCCGGCGCCAGCGACAGGCGGTACCAGGCGGCGGCGAAGGGTGCCGCGGCGGGGCTCTTGGCGAAGGCCGGCAGGGCCAGGAGCGCAGCGCACTCGCCGCGACGACGCTCCGCCTCAGCCTCGTCCGGCGGCTCGGTCTCGAGCCGGGCCTTGGCCTCGGCCAGCCAGGCGGCGCGCTCGGCCGGCGCAAGCTTCGGGTGGGTGGCGCGCGCCACCGTCAGCATCCAGTCGAGGAAGGAGACCAGCTTCTCCCGCGGAGCCCCGCTGTGCCCACCGGGATGGGTCTCGCAACGCACTGCGTTGCCGTTGCGGCGCGTCGCCTCGACATCGGCCAAGGCCCCGGCGATGGGGATGTTCTCGTCCTTCTCGCCCAGCCAGTAGCCGACCGCCATGTGCTTCGGCAGCGGCGGGCTCTCGCTCATGATCTGCATGAAGACGCCGGCGAAGTCGTCGGCGTGGCGCATCGCCAGATGGTGCGACATCCGCCCGCCGCCGCTGCCGCCGCTGGCGAAGCGCAGCAGCGGGTGGATGCGCACCCGCTCCAGCACATTCCCGTAGGTCGCATCCTGGATCAGATGGATGGTATCGAAGGTCTGGCCATTGGCGGTGCCGTTGATGCCGATGATGATGACACCGCGCGATTCGGACCATTCCTCGAGCCCGCCGAGCCCGGGATTGCCCTTGGGCGAGCTGAGGAAGACGGCGGGCATCGCCTTCGCGTCGGGGTCGGCGTATTGCCTGGGGAGGTAGGCGTTCCAGCTCCAGGCCTCGCGCTTGCCAGGGATGGTGAGATTGAGGTGCTTGCCGGGGGTCAGCGGATCAGCGGCGCTGACGGCGACGATGAGGGCGAACAGGGCGAAGGTCGCACGCATGCCGCAGGACATAGCACGGAAGGGGTCGGGCAGAAGCCAGGAAACCCCACCAGCCGCCGGAGGCTAGACCGGGGTGATCGCCAGGCTGGCGCTGCCGCCGGTTGGGAGATCCGTCCGCAGCGTCAGCCGCCAGAGCTTCGGCCACGAGCGCAGCATCGTCTCATCGCACGGGATCTCCTCGACGGAGGCGGATACCGGCTGGCCGGCGGCGATCCGCACCCGCTGGCCGTCGCGCTCGACCAGCCAGGCGCCGGCGCCATCCGCCATCGGGCAGGCGGTGAGCAGCAGCGGCAGGGCGTAGGCCGCGCTCCGTCCAGCGTCGAGCTGGTCGACCAGGCGGACGCTGCCATCGGCGCGGGTCAGCGTGACGCTGCGCCGCAGGCTGCGGACGCCAGCCTCGGCCGCGTAGCAGGCGGCGAGGTCGAGGCCGAGCGCAGCAGCGGCTGCCTGGCTGCTGCATGATACTGCGGCGGCCTTGCGCTCGGCTCCGGCGAGCTGCTCATGCCCATCGATCTGCGGCACGGCGTGGCCGGCGCCGCGCGTCCACCACAGCTCGTAGCGCCGCGGGCCGAAGGTCTGCGCGGTGTACTCGCCGCGGCCGGCGTCGACCAGCAGCGGCACGCCGTGGCGGTGGATGACGAACTGCCCGACGTCATTGTGGTTGTGGTTCTCGGCGTTGTGCCCGCCCTTCACCGCCAGGGCGGTGCCGCCGCCATGCGCGACCAGGACCTGCAGGTCGGGCAGCCAGGCGTCGGCCGGCACGGCCATGGCGCGGGGAGGATGGCCATCGAACCAGCACAGCGAGCGCAGCTGGTTGACGATCAGGTCGCCGACCGCCGGCGCCTCGACCTCGCCGGCCTGTTGCGGATCGTCGAGCAGGCAGGCCAGCGCGTGCAGCTCCGGCGAACCGGTCCGCCCGGCTGCGGCGCCCAGCGCGCCGGCAGGGAGCCGGACGCGGGGATGGCCGTCGGCGAAGGCCGGGAACGAACCGCCGCCGAGATGCATGCGGGCAGGGAAGCGCATGATCTCGCCCAGCCGTGGGTCGGCAGCCCAGCCATTCACCAGCCCTCCGGTGCGGGCGTGCACCTCCTCGAGGGCGCGGATGACGCAGGCCCCGGCCACGCTCCAGTACATCACGCCCTCATCGCAGCCGCCATCGGCGCCCTGGCGGTTGACATAGCTGTCGACCACGCCGAGCAGGCGATGGACCAGGCGGCCCCAGGTCGCTGGTTCGCCGCGCAGGACAAAGCCGGCGGCGATGATCGACGACGAGGCGCACCACACGCTCCAGTTGTTGTCGCCGCCGAACCACCACGGGGTGCTGCCGGCGAGGAGCGGATCGATGATCCGGCGGCGGATCTCCTCGGCCGCCCGCGGGACGATGCGGCAGTCGATCGCTTCGAGCTGCGGCCCGATCAGCTGGCAGGTCTCGGCCAGCACCAACGCCGTCTCGCAGTTGAACAGGTCGAGATAGCCGCCGCCGCCGGTCGGCGGCAGGCAGCTGGAGACGTCGGCCGGCAGTCCGTGCCGGGCGTGCGCGGGGACGCACCAGCTCGCCTCGTCGCAGACCAGCCAGACGCCGTCCGCGGCATCGGCGGCGAAGCAGGACTCGCCGCTCGCGGCGCAGGCGATGGCGGCGGATCCCAGGCGGCGCCGGCGGTAGAAATAGGGGCGCTCGTACCCGGACCGGTTGCCATCGCGGTAGTAGCGCAGATAGGAGCCGAGCGTCAGCGCAGGCCAGGGCTGGCCGAGCTGCCGCCGCGCCACCTCGATCTGATGCTGCGCCCGTGGCGCGCTCCGCTGCCAGGCCGTGACCGGGAAGGGGAAGTCACCGTGGGCGGCGAACGCCTCCGCAAGCATGCTGGCGGAGAAGGTGCCGTGCAGATCCATGTCGTCGCCTCGGGCTGATCGGGATGCGGACGCCAGGCATCCTACCGCAGCCCCAGGCTGGACAACATGGCTCCTATTCCCGTCTAGGAACCGCAGTTCCCGGTTGGGGCTCCGCTCAGGTCACTTGCCGCCGGCAAGCCGGCTCGCCGCCACGGAGCCGACGATCATCTGCACGATGTGGTAGACCACCACCGGCAGCAGCATCAGCGGCAGGGCCGCTTCGCCGGCGAACAGCAGCCCGATCAGCGGAATGCCGAGGGCGGCGGTCTTCTGGCTGGCGGTCAGGGTGATGGCGATGCGATCGGCCCGGACCTGGCCGATGGCGGACGCCCAGGCGGCCGCCGCCAGGACGAGGTGCAGAGCCAGACAGGCCAGCGCGGCCAGGACCGCCCCGCTGCCCAGTCCGCTGCGCGCCAATTCGCTGAAGATGCCGAGCAGTACCGTCAGCAGCAGCACGCTGCTGGCGATCCCGATGCGGACGCGGTGGCGGTCGAGGAATGGGGCTGCCGGCAGCCGCGCCAGCTGGCCGAGGGCCACGGGCAGGGCCGCCACCAGGGCCAGCTGCCCGATCACCGCGCCGACCGGAACGCTGCCGCTGCGGCCGACCAGAACCGTGACCAGCAGCGGGGTGACGACCAGGCCGAGCAGGTTCCCGAGTACCGAGTTGACCAGGGCGATGCCCTGGTTGCCGCCGGCCAGGCCGGTCAGCGCGACGCAGCTGCCGATGGTGGTGGGCAGGCAGGCGAGGATGAGCAGCCCGGCCTGCATCGCCTCCGGCGCTCCGGCCAGACCGGCAAGCCAGGCGATGGCCAGACCGAGCAGCGGTGCGACGATGAAGGACAGGGTCTGCACCAGGGCATGCGTCCGCCAGGCCTGGACCGCCCCCAGCAGCTTGTGCGAGGGCAGGACCAGTCCGGCACAGCAGAAGATGCCGGCGATGCACCACGTCTTGAGCAGATCGAGGCGCAGCACGCCACCGGCGGAGCCCGGCTCCGGCCAGGCCATGGCGGCGGCAAGGACCGCCAGATAGGCGGCGAGGAACCAGTGCCTGCGCAGAAACGGCATCAGGCGGCGGCGATGCGGCCGACCAGCGCGTCGACCAGCGATTCACGGTTGGCGTGCCGCTCGGTGCCTCCCGCATCGACCACCGCCAGCACCGTGCCGCACAGGCTGTTGGCGGCGATGCAGGTGGCTTTCACCCGCGCACACAGGGCGGCGGCGCTGGCCAGGACGGTGCCCGCGTCCTCGTACTTGAAGCCGATGATCGGCCCGCGCAGGCCGAAGGATGGCCGCAGGCGGTCGATCAGCTTGCTGTCCTGGCGCAACCGGATGACCACCTCGTCGGCGCCGCTGGGCAGCTTCTCGCCCGGACGCAGGGCCCGCGCCTCGCCGCCCTCCCAGCGCTCGACGCGGGTGACGCGGTAGTCATTGACCGCTGCGCTCATCACCACGCAGCCCTCGGGATGCCTGCCGATCCACGAGCCCATCGCCTCCTCCAGCGCCTCGCGGTCGGCATAGCGCGTGGCGCTGGCGCCTGGAGCAGCATCGAGGGAGAGCAGGAGCTGGCTGTCCCGTCCGAGCCGGCGCAGCTTGGCCTGCAGCGCCAGGGCCGTCGTCCCGGTCGCCGCGACGGTGAGATGGCGGATCGCATCGACCGGTACGCGCGGGGCGCCACCGACCAGCAGGATAGGGCGCTCGAGGGTCATCGCCGCAGGCTAGCGCCCGGTTCCGGATCGGCATCCCCTCAAACCCGCAGGGCCGTCCGTTCGAAGCGCAGGTTCATGATCGTGCAGCCCTCGGCGCGCTTGTGCCGTTCGAACACCGTCTCGAAGCGCACCGGCACATCGACCTGGTAGCCGGCCGGGTGGATGCTGCGCCAGAGCCCGGGAATGGTGCTGACGTTGGCCAGCACCTGCATGGCGTAGTTGTGCGTGTCGCTGGCGAAGACGAGGATGCAGCCAGGTGCGGCGACCCGGGCCAGCTCGAGCAGGTAGGCGCGGTTGACCAGGCGGCGGCGGCGGTGCGCCGCCTTCGGCCACGGATCGGGGAAGAGGATGTAGATGCGGTGGAAGGCGGCGGCAGGCAGGCGGGCCATCAGGGCCTCGGCCTCGCCGGCGTACAAGCGCACGTTGCGCGCCCCCAGCTTCAGGCACTTGTGCGCGCACTTGTTGACCCGCAGGTGGTCGAGTTCGAAGCCGACGAAGTCCTCGGCGGGATGCGCCTGGGCCATCTGCGAGATGAACTCGCCATGCCCGCAGCCGATCTCCAGCCGGCGCGGCGCGGCGCGGCCGAACAGGATCTCGAGGTCGAGGCGTTCCGCGCCCCGGTCGCCGATCAGGCCGTCCTGCGCCGCCGTGGTCTGGCGGTAGCGCCGCATCGCCGAGGTGCTCATCGCCGGTGCGGCTCCCACGCCGGCAGGCCGCCCCAGGCTCCGCCGCCATACAACGCGTTCCACGCCGGGATCCTGCCATCCCACGGCTGGACATGGACCAGTCCGGTCTGGTCGACGGCGAACATCCGCCGCCCGGTCTCGCGCGAGCGCGGCCAGGCGTAGGCCACCCAGAAGCGCTCCTGGTCGTCGACCGTCGCGGGCGCCAACCGGGGACCAGGCCCATCGGGCTCGCCCACGGCCCCACCGGCCCCGTCCGGGAGGAAGACGGCGAAGCGGAAGCCGTTGGCGGTGTCGCCCTGGGCGAGAGGGCCGGCCAGCAGGCGCAGCGTCTCCGCCTCGGCCTTGCCGACCGCGCGGCGACCGGACAGCTCGGAAAGCAGGCCGTGTTCACCGATACCGTCGCCATCGGCGTCCTGGTACCCGCCGGCCTGGAACTGCACCTGGCCGGGGAAGACGCCGGACCGCAGCCTCGCCGCGGCGGTGGCCTCGTTGGCGGTGACGCGGTTCTCCAGCAGGCTGGGCACGGCGATGGCTGCGATGACCGCTGGCAGCGCCACCCACAGGATGTCGCCCCCGCGGCCGTGGAGTTCGAGTCGGTCGGATGCGGCCTCACCCCAGTGGTAGCCGGGCGGCAGCAGGGCGGCGAGCCGGGAGACGCCGACGATGACCGCCTGGCGTTCGGCCGCGTCCAGGCCGCGCACCCCGGCCAGGGCCTGGTTGATGTGGCCCAGGCCCATACGCAACGACGTGGCGAGGTCGTTGACGCCGAGGATGCAGGCCGGCAGCGGCGCCCGGGCGGCCAGCTCGCAGCCCATTTCCGTTTCGGCGAAACCGCCCGCCGCGCCACCGCCCCAGGTCGAGGCGAACAGCGCATCGGTGCCGATCAGCCAGTGGCCGCGATCGCGCGCCAGCTGGATCGCCAACGGCACCTCGCGGACGGGCAGCAGGGCGAAGCCGCCTTCTTCCGGCATGCGGCAGCCGAGGCGGGCGCAGACGGCGGCGACCAGCGCGTCCAGCGCCGGGCTGCGCGGCACCAGCAGCGTGAAGCCGGGATACGGCACGCCCGGCGTCTGCACCAGCGCGACAGTGCCGACCAGGCCCTGGAGCAGGGCAGGCAGGTCGAGGTCGGCGCCGAGCAGGCTGAACGGAGCCTGGCCAGCGAGCGCGACGGCCAGTTCAGCGCCCCAGGCCCGCCACCACGCCGCCCCGTCGCAGCCGAGCAGCTGGACGGCGGAGGTGGTGGCCGGCAGCCGGCCGAGCAGCGTCCGATCGACCGGACGCAGGCCGCTGACATCGCCCTCGAAATTCCCCGTCCACGACACCCCGCCGATCCACGCCGGACCCGCCGGATCGAGGCTCGCCCGCAGGTCGAGGCTGCGCCAGCGCCGCGCCAGCAGGTCGAGCAGCGCCTTGGCCTGCGCCGCCTGGGCCGGATCCAACGCGTCCCGGACCAGGCCGAACAGGCCAGCGAATTCGAGGCGCAACGCGATATCGCCGTCGACGGGTGCCGGCGGCAGCGGGAGGAGGCCGGGCGGGCGGGCCAAGCCGATGATGCCGCCGAAGCGGACGAGTGCGTGCGCGCTCAGGCTCCACGCCTCGTCGGCGCCGGCGACCCCAAGGGCCTGGGCCGAGCCCTCGGCGGCGGCAAGACGACGCGCCACCTGCGGCGCCTGGGGGCCCAGGTCAGCCTGCATGGCCCAGCGCGGCAGGCCCTCGTCGAGGCCGAGGAAACGCAGCTGGATGCCACGGGCCGCACGCGCCGCGACGGCCAGGTCGACCCCGCTGTCGTGCTTCGCCTGCGCCAGCCAGGCGTCGACACGCGCGCGCAACGCCGCGAGGCCGGGCTCGGCCCAGACCTGGCCGAACAGCGAAGCATTCCAGTGGTGTTCGAGCTGCGCCCCGTCGGCCAGCACCACGCGCACGGCCTCGCCCTCGCCGGCCGGGATGGCGGCGGCGAGGACGAAGGGCAACGCCATCCGCATCAACGCTGCGCGGGCTGCCAGGCCGGCACGCCGTCCCAGCCCTGGCCGCCGTACAGGGCGTTCCAGGCCGGAGCCGTGCCGGTGTAGGGAGCCTCGTAGACGACGCAGCTCTGGTCGACGGCGAAGACGCGGCTGCCGCCGGCGGCCTCGATCGGCCAGGCGTAGATGACGAAGGCACGTTCCTGCGCGTCCGCGGCGGCCTTGTCGGCCTTGCGCCCGCCGGCGCCATCGAGCGCCCCGCCCTTGGCGTCGGGCAGATAGATCGCGAAGCGGAAGCCATCGCGGCTGCCGTCATCGGCGAAGCCTTCGGCGAGGACCTCGCCCTGGGCGCGTCCTGGGGCCGGCCGCTTGCCCATGATTTCGGACAGGGTCGCGAATTCGCCGACGCCGTCGCCGTCCTGGTCGGCATAGGTGCCGCCCTGGAACTGGAACTGGGCCGGGAACAGCACCGAACCCAGGGTGCCGATGGCGAGGCTGTCGGGCGTCTCGGCCGGCTGCTCGCCCATGTCGAAGCCGCCGCCATCCATTCCCTTGTTCTTCATCATCACGCCGGCGACCCCGGCGCCGATCAGCACCGGAACGACGCCGGAGCCGATCAGGCCGCGGACCTCGCTGCGCGAGCTCTTGGGGTCGTTGGCGGTGAAGACGTAGCCGGTCGAGGCGGCGGCGGCGAGGCGGATGATGGCGCCGTTGATCGACTGCTTCTGCTCCGGGGTCAGTTCGTCGTTGCCGGCCAGGACCATGCCGAGGTAGCCCTGGATGGTGCGCAGCACCGCCGGGGTGTCGCTGGCGCCGAGCAGAGCGGCGTCCTTGGGCGCCGCCGCGTACAGCGTCTTGGCCATCGGCGTGTCGGCGAAGCCGCCGGGCGCGCCGCTGCTCCAGGTCGAGGACAGCACCGCATCGGTGGTCAGGACCCAGTGCCCCTTGTCGCGCAGCAGGGTGATCGCCACCGGCACGCCGGGGATGACCACCGGCGCAGCCTGGCCCTCCTCGGGCAGGGCGCCGCCGATCTGGGCGATGCCGAAGCCGAGCAGTTGATCCATCGGCTGCGAGCGCGGCACCGCGATGGTCACGGCCGGGAACGGAGCCGACTGGGTCAGGGCGAAGAGACTGGTGCCGCTCAGGCCTTCGACGACCTGCTGCAGCGAGGCCTCGATGCCCATGGCCTGGAGGTAGCCCTGGATCTCCTGCGCCGTGGCGGCGGCGCCGGCCGGGGCCATCGGATGCATCGCCTCGTCGATCTGCAGCAGCATGGTCTCGCCGGCGGCCTTCCAGTAGCCCTTGCCGTCGAAGCCGTACGACGCCGCCATCAGCGTGGTCGCGGGCAGGCGGGCGAGCAGGCTGCGGTCGGCCGGCATGGTGCCGGGGGTGGGCACGTTGGCGTCGAGACGCTCGCGGATGCCCTCCGGCACGATGTCGCCGCGGTACTTCCACAGGCCGAGATAGGGCGCCAGGTTCTTCACCATCTTGTCGAAGTCGGTCTTCTTGTCGGCCGGGATGCCGCCGGCGATGGCGTCGACCAGGCGCTTGGCGTCGATGTCGAGGGCGACGGCGGCGGGCGAGGCCCCGGCCGGCGCGGCCGGCAGCGGCTCGGTGTGCACCGCGAGGACCACGACCGTGCCGAAGCGGGCGAGCGTGCCGTCCTCGTCGCCGAACGCCTCGTCGGCCCCGGCGACCTGCTTCTTCTTGTTGTCGACCTGGTCCTTGGCGAGCAGGGCGAAGAGCGGCGCCGCGGCGGCCCCGAGGTCGACGCGCAGGTGCAGGCGCGGCTTGTCCTCGGCGGCCATGCCGAAGAAGCGCAGCTCGCAGCCCTTGATGCCGGCGATGGCGGCCACCGGGTCGAAGCCGATCTCGTCCTGGATCTGCTTGACGCCCTCGGCCCACTTGGCGCGCAGGGCGGCGGCGGACTGGTCGCCCCACACCTTGGCGTAGATCGAGCCGTCCCAGGCCTTGACCAGGTCGGCGCCATCGGCGACGCGCAGCGTCACCGGGGCCGGAGCCTCGCCGGCGCAGAGCGCGACGGCGGCCAGCGTGGGGGCAAGGAGGATGCGGGCGCAGGGGATGGATGACAGGAGCATGCAGGCCTTTCTCGAGCGTGCGGAAGCGCTGGCACTCTGCCGCCCCTGGCCCGGGATGCCAGCCCTGGCTTGCCCCACACGGGACAGGCCCTAGGCCGTTTCCATGCCCCCCATCGCCGTCACCATGGGCGACCCGGCCGGCGTCGGCCCGGAAGTCCTGCTGCACGCCTGCGCCGATCCCGCCCTGGCCGGCGTGCCCGTCGCCGCCATCGCCTCGCGCGCCCTGTTGGCGCGGGTGGCCGGCCGCCTCGGCCTGCCGCTGCCCGCCTGCATCATCGAACCCGGCCTGCCCGGCTTCGCCGCCGACGCGGTCGAACCGGGCCGCCTCGCCGCCGCGAACGGGGCCGCCGCCGCCGCCTGCATCGAACTCGCCATCGCCGGCTGCCAGGACGGCCGCTTCGCCGCCATGGCCACCGCTCCGATCCACAAGCAGGCGATCAAGCTGGCCGGCATCCCCTTCCCCGGCCACACCGAATGGCTGGCGGCGCGCACCGGGGTGGCCGAGGAGACGATGATGCTCTACGACGAGCGCATCGCCGTCGCCCTGGTCACCGTGCACCAGGCCCTGGTCACCGTGCCGCGCGACCTCGACCCCCTGCGCATCGTCCGGGTCGGCCGGCAGCTGGCCGAGGCGCTGCGCCGCATCCGCGGGCGCGAGCCGCGCCTGGCGGTGCTGGCCTTCAACCCGCATGCCGGCGAGGGCGGCCTGTTCGGCGACGAGGAGGCGCGCATCGTCCCGGCGGTCGGCGAGTTGCTGCAACTCGGCATCCAGGCCGACGGGCCGCTGCCGCCCGACACCGCCTTCACCCCGGCGGCGCGTGCGCGCTACGACGGCTGGGTGTGCATGTACCACGACCAGGGCCTGATCCCGTTCAAGGCCTTCGCCTTCGACCAGGGCGTCAACGTCACCCTCGGCCTGCCCATCGTCCGCACCTCGGTCGACCACGGCACCGCCTTCGACATCGCCTGGCAGGGGCGCGCCGCGCACAGTTCGATGGTCGCCGCCATCCGGCTGGCGGCGCGGCTGTCAGCCTGAACGCAGCGCCCGCGGCCCGGCGCCGAATTCACGGCGCAGCAGCTTGTTGAGCGCCTGCGCGTCGCCCGCGCCGACCTGGCGGGCGATGGCCGCCGCGGTGAGGTCCGACGAGCGCAGCAGGTGCCGGGCGAGACGCGCGCGGCGCATGCGCACGAAGCCGACCGCCGTGCAGCCCAGCGCGGCGCGGAAGCGGCGGTCGAGCTGGCTGTGGCTGATGCCCAGCTGGCGGGCGATGGCGGCGATGCGCAGACCGGTGGCCAGGCGCAGTTCGATCAGATCCCGGGCCTGCTCGACCAGTGAATCACCGGCGGTGCGCGGTGCGCGGCAGGCGACCTCCCACAGCACGTCCCACAGGCGCACCGCGGCCCGCGCAGGCTGACGCGGCAGCCACGCGGCAGCATCCCGCAGGCGGGATTCGATGGCGGGATATTCGCGCCCACAATCGACCAGCACGGGCATGGCCACGACCTCGCCGGCAGCGGCGAAATGGGCATAGGTATGCGTCCGCTGCGTCGGCAATCGGTAGCGCATCACTGCGCCAGGCGGGGTGATGCCAGCCGTGCCAGGGCGGATATCCAGCTGATGGCCAGCGATTTCCGCCTGGCAGGCATAGGGATAGAGATGCAGCTGCCACAGGTCGGGGAGGACATAGCGGCACCACCCGGGGCCATGGCTGCCGACGGCGATGACGGATGGTACCGGCGGACGGCCGAGCGGCAGATCGGTCATGCGCAATCCATACCAGCAATGCGCAAACACGCCAATCGCCGTCCAGCGAGCTCGCGCAGGCTTGCGGCATGCACCCTGCACCCGCCATCGACCTCGCCGCCTTCGCCCGCGACGGCTACCTCGTCCTCCGCCGTTGCATCGACCGGCAGCGCATCGCCGCCATGCGGCAGGCCCTGGCCGACGAGGTCGACACGGTCCTGCGCGAACTGCACGCCGCCGGAAAACTTGCCGATACCCGGCCCGATCTGCCCTTCGAACGCCGATTGGTCGTCGCCGGGGCGCACGCCGCCGCCTATGGGCGCGGCTGGACCGGGCGCATGGCGGTGCAGGCGACCTATGCCCTGCACCACGATCCGGCGCTGCTGGCCGCCCTGCACCTCGTGCTCGGTCCGATGCTGCATGGCCACAAGCAGTTCAACGTCCGGCCGAAGCTGCCCGGTCAGGACCTGACCAACGTGCCCTGGCACCAGGACACCGGCTACTACGGCATGCAGACGGCGAAGGACCTGATCGTGACCGCCTGGGTCCCGCTGGTCGAAGTCGACGCCGGCAACGGCTGCATGCAGGTCGTTCCGGGATCGCACCGCCATGGGGCCATCACCCATGTCGATGCCCAGGACGCCGGCGGCTTCCTCCGTCTCGACACCGCGATCGACGAGTCCGCCGCCGTCACCCTGGCCATGTCGCCCGGCGACGTGCTCCTGATGCACAACCTGGTCTGGCACCGCTCGACCGAGAACCGTAGCGACGGCATCCGCTGGTCGATCGACCTGCGCTTCTGGCGCCCGGACACGCCCAGCGCAGGCGATCTGCTATGGGGCTTTCCGAGGCCCTGGGTGCTGTCAGGCGCACCCGCCGTCCCGCTGGCGGAATGGATGGGCTGGTACGGTCGCTGATCACAGCCCGGCGTAGCCGGAACCAAGAGGTTCATTTTCGGCTTCGCCGGGCTGTTTGGCTGTTGCTGCAGGGCTTCGCCCCGCACCCCACGCACTCCTCGGCGAAATCTCCGGACGAACCGGAAATTTCGACTCATAGTGCTACAGCAGACGCGGATCGGGATGCAGCGCGTGGTCCGTCGGCAGATCGGCGCCGCCCCACGCCGTCTCCTGGGTCGTCGGCGCGGCAGAAGCGCTCCAGAAGGGATCCGTCGGCGGCAGGCCGAGCGGGAGGAAGGCGGTCGCCGCCAGATAGAGGCTGCCGGTGCTGATATAGCCCTCCATCAGGTCGGGCTGATGGCCGGCGAGGCCGGCGCGCAGCCAGCCGGCAGCGTCGTAGGTGCCAGCGCATCGAGCGTCCGGGCGATGACCGCGCCGAGGGCGCGACGGGCCTGGCCGGGGACGAGATGCGCCTCGCCGAGCAGCCCCTGCAGCGCGGCCTGGGCCAATCCCTGGAAGGCGCCGCAGCGGTAGACCAGGCTGCGCCCGACCGGTGGGAACGATCCGTCGACGGCGACCAGGCGTTCCTGCACCGCGGCGTAGCGCGCCAGGCGCAGGCGGGCCTGGGCGAGCTGCTCGCGGGCGAACGGCAGCCGCTCGGCGAAGACGGCCGCGACATCGACCAGCATGGGATGGATGACGAAGGCGTTGTAATGGTCCCAGTGGAAGCGCGGACCGTCCCCGTAGATGCCGTCACCCAGATACCACGCCTCGTGCTGGCGCAGGGCGTAGTCGACGCGCATCGGATCGGGCACGCCGCCGAGCCGCAGGATCGCCGCCTCGCCCATGGCGGCGAACAGCAGCCAGTTGTTGTATCCCGGGGCGCGATCGCGCAGGGCGGCGAAGCCGGCGAGCAGCAGGCCGCGCGTGCCAGCCGGCAGGGCGGCGGTGAAGCGCGGCGCACGCAGCAGGCCATGGGCGAGGAAGGCGGCATCGACGATCGGCTGCTGGCCGACCGTCCAGTTGCAGCGATCTGGATCCGTTGGATCGGCGACCCGCGCCAGGGCGTCGGCCATGCCGGCGGTCTCGGCGGCCGGACCGTCCTGCTCGAGCCACGGGGCGAGGCCGGCGAAGGTCCGGCCCAGCGCCTCGAGGTGGGTGAAGCCGGCGCGGTCGTCGCGTAGGCCGGGCCGCGTCTCGACCGGCATCTCGGCATGCAGACGACCGGCGGCGGCGGCGCGCCATACCGGTCCGGCGAGGAAGGTGAGCCGGGCTGTCCAGGCGGAGCGGTTATCCATGGCAGGATGATGCCGCCCTGCGTTCCGGGGGAACGCCTACAGCACATTCTCCGCGGCGATCATGCCGCGCAGGCGGCCCAGCGCCTCGCCCTCGAGCTGGCGGATGCGTTCGCGGGTGAGCGCGAAGGCGTGGCCGATCTCCTCCAGGGTCATCACCGGGTAGCCGTCCAGGCCGAAGCGGTAGCGCAGGATCTCGGCTTCGCGCTCGGGGATGCGTTCCAGGCGCTCGCGGACCAGCTGACCGTCCTCGCCTGACAGCAGCGGAGCCTCGGGTTCGCCATCTTCGGCGATCAGGTCGCCGGCTTCGGCCAGGACCAGCGGATCGAGCGGCCCGGAACCCTGGACCGCGGTGGCGATGACGCGTTCGATCAGCCCGACCCGCTTGGGGTCCAGGCGCAACGCGCGCGCCAGTTCGCCGAGGTCCTCGCGGCCATTGCCGCAGCGGTCGTGCCGGCGCAGACGCGACACCAGTTCCGCCATGTAGGCCGGGATGCGCACGCTGCGGCTCTTGTCGCCCAGCGCGCGGCGGATGCCCTGGCGGATCCAGTGCACGGCGTAGGTCGAGAAGCGGCAGCCCACGCCCGGATCGAAGCGCTCGACCGCACGCATCAGACCGAGGTTGCCCTCCTCGATGACGTCGAGCAGCGGCAAGCCGAGGTTCTCGTACTGGCGCGCCACCGAGACGACCAGGCGCAGGTTGGCCTGGATCATCTCCTGCCGGGCTTCGCGATCGCCGCTGCGTACCCGCGCGCCGAGGCGTTGCTCGGAATCGGGATCGAGCATCGCGAAGCGCGAGACCTCCTCCAGGTAGATGTCGAGCAGGGCGTCACGGACCACGGGGCACGGTTCTAGGGCATCATCTGCCGAGCGCGAGTGCCTCGAGGACCAGACGCGGAGGGTGGTTGCGGTCGAGGTCGGCGAGGGCCCGATGCAGGCGCTCGAGCTGGTCGAGGGCGCGACCCGCGCTGCGCGGGTCGGGACTGCGCAGCCCGCCCCGAACCCGGTCGTTGAGCGCGATCAGCCACTGCCGCAGGCAGGCGCGCTGCACCGCAGCCGGGGTGCGCGCCTCCTCGTCGCCATCCTCCGCCGCCTTGCTCGGCAGCGCGGCGACCACCTCGGCGACCGCCGCCAGGTCGAAGCCGGCGAGCACGCGGTCGAGCGGAGCGAACGGCGGGACGGCGAGGCGTTCGCGGCTGAGCGTGCCGCGCACCTCCAGCACCTGCTCGCCCTCGGCCTCGCTGAGCGCCTGCAGACGGAAGACCTGGGCCCGCGAACGGATGGTGCCGAGCAGACCGGCGGCCGAGGCGGCAGTGAGGATCAGCGTGGTGCGCGGCGGCGGCTCCTCGAGGATCTTGAGCAGGGCGTTGGCCGAGGCGCCGCGCAGCCGCTCGGCGTCGGGGATGATGATCGCCTTGGCCACGCCGAGCAGCGGGCTGCTGCTGGCGCCTTCGGCGACGGCTCGCGCCTCCTCGACCGGCAGGCCGCTGGGCGCCTCGCGGCGGCCGGGCAGCTCGCTGAGGTCAGGATGGTTGCCGGCGTGGGCCTGCACGCAATGCGCGCAGGTGCCGCAGGCGTCGCCGGCCTGGCGCTGCGGGCAGAGCAGGGCGGTGGCCAGGGCGAGGGCGAGGGTGCGCCGGCCGCAGCCGGAGGGACCCTCGAGGATGAGGGCATGCGGCAGATGGTCGTGATCGACCAGCCTGGCGAGCAGCCGGACGGCGCCGGCATGCCCGACGATCCCGCGCAGGGCCTTCGGCCGATGGCTCATGCCGCTAGTTCATCATCCGGCTAGCGCGGCGCCAGCGGCTGGCCGACGGCCGGCGCAGTCTCGGTCCACACCACCCGCGTGTTTGCGCAGAAGGCGCCGAAGCGCGGCCCCTGCGACGTCTCGACCGGCACCGAGGTGGCGACCAGCACGGTGCTCGGGGCGATGCTGGAGAGGTCGCCCGGCGGCTCGGTGTAGAGCAGGGGTTTGCCGGTGACCGGGCAATTGAAGCGGTTGACCCGGTTGCGGTCGCGCACGACCTCGCGCTCCCACAGTTCGCCCAGGGTCTTCGGCCAGGTGCCGAGGCGGAAAGCCTGTTCGAGGATCCCTTTGCCGACCAGGTCGAGGACGATGGCGCAGTCGGTCTGGGTGCCGCCGGCGCCGGGCTTCCAGCCCGGGGCATTGTAGTTCGCCGAGCCGAGCCCCTCGTTGACGATCGCCACCAGCAGACCGCGGTCGGGGCCGCTGAACTCGCCCGGATGCGCCGTGCCGGACTTCATCAGCTTCTCGTACTGCTCGTCGGCGATCCAGCCGAGCTGGACATGGTAGGGCTTGTCCGCCGGCAGGGCGCGCATCTTGCCTTCGAAACGCAGCGCCTTGCGCGCCGCCGGCTGGGTCTCGGGCAGGCGACCGAGCCCGAGGAACCAGTCGCAGGCGCGATCGCCGAACCCGAGCCGGCGGTTGCACTCGCCGAGCACGAGGAGGATCTCGGGGATGCGGGCGCGCACGATCTCCTCGGCACGCAACGCGGCGACGAAGCGCTCGGCCGCCACCGAGAGCAGCTTGTTGTGGTCCTCGAGCAGGCGCTTGCGGTCGCGGATCAGCCCCCGCAGCACGTCAGGCTTGTCATCCTTGCCCAGGCGATCGCCAGCCTTGATGATGACGTCCTTGCAGCCCTGCAGATCGCCCTCACGGAGGAGGAAGCCGAACAGGGACGTGGCGCAAACCGTGTAGCCTTCGCGGGTCAGGCCGTCGGACTCGAAGATGCTCCGATAGATCCCGGTCCACTTGGCCAGATCGAAGGCCTCGCCGTCCTTGATCTTGCCGGCGATGCGGCCGTTGATCTCCTCGAAGCCGCCGGCCAGCGACTGGTGCGACACCGGCAACTGCGCCCGGCAGCGCAGCGCCCAGGCCCCGGTCAGCGCGATCTTGGCCAGCACCACATGCCGCGCGCCACGCTTCTCGTAGGAGGCCAGCGCCAGCCGGTAGCGCTTCTCGACCGGCATGGCGTTCTGCGGCACGATGAAGGTCTTGCGCTCGGGCGGGGCCTGGCCGGTGGCCCGGGCCATCTGGATGGCGTATTGGAAGGCGTGGTTGTAGTCGATCTCACGCTCGGAACTGAACTCCTTGCGCGCCCAATCGGCCACCTCCGGCGGCAGTTCGGACTGGAAGCGGCCGGTGCGCTGGTCGTATTCCGAAGCCAGGGCCGCGAAGTAGGTGTGCGGGTCGACCACGACGTAGTAGTCGTACTCGCTCGGGCCGGTGCCATGCCGGCAGCCGTCGACATCCTCGCCCATGTCGGCGGGGCCCGGAGCCGTCCCGGGCTGACCACCGGGGATGACCGCAACGAAGCGCCCGCCGCCGACCGGGGAGACCAGTTCCAGGTCCTGGAGCTGCAGGGCCGGCAGGGCGCAGACGCAGAGGGCGGCAGCGAGGAGGCGCAGGATCATGGATACTCCGGTAAACGACAAGGCCGTCGCAGCTTGGGGGGCTGCGGCGGCCGGCCAGTCGGACATCCGGCACGGGCCGGACGGGCGGATCACCCGCTGATGGACACCACTTCGACCACCGTCGAGACCGCGCGGAAGCCGCGACGGCGGTTGGTCATGTGCTTGCGGTGCTTGTACTTGCCGATGATCACCTTGTCGCCGAGCTGCTCGCGCAGGACCTTGACCTTGGCGGTGGCGCCGGCGACGTAGGGCGAGCCGACCTTCACCGCGGCGCCATCGGCGACCAGCAGGACGGGCAGTTCCAGCTCGGTGCCGGGGGCGGCCTCGATACGGTCGAGTTCGAGCTTATCGCCGGGGGCGGCGCGGTATTGGCGGTTACGATCGGCGATGACAGCGTACACGGCGTGCTCCAGGAGGGATCAGCGACGGCGACGACGCCGGCGGCCCCCGTTATTGTTGCGGGGGGGGTTTGTAGCCTGGGCGGGCGTGCTGGCAAGGGCCGTCTGCCCAGCGCCTGACTGGGCCGCCAGGGACGAGGGCGCGACCACCACCGGCTGGTTGGCCGAGAACAGCAGCCGACGCAGCACGGCCGCCTCCTCCCAGACCTCCGGGGCGGTACGGACCGGCGCCGCCACCACCACCTCGACCGGCTTCGGCGCCGGCTCGATCGCCTCCTTCGCGGCGGCGCTGTCGCGGGCCTCGCCGGCGACCGGATCGGCGTTCAGCTCGCGCTCGAGGTCGTCGGCCTTCATCGCCGCCAGCTCCTTGGCCAGCTTGATCGCCTTGGCCTGCTCGACCATCAGCGGCGCAAGCAGCGACGGGCGGACCGGCTGGTGCTTCTCGTCGCGACGGCGCTCGCCCTTCCTGAAGGTCGGGTTGAGGCGGAACTCGCGCGCCTTCATCAGCGCGTCCGGATGCGCGTCCGGATTGAAGACGATGCGGCAGTCGGTGCGCTCCTCGAGCGCGGCCAGCTCCTTGCGGCGGTTGTTGAGGATGCCGGTGGCCAGATCGGAGGGCACCACCACCTCGAGCCGCTGCAGGCTGCGGCTGTGCAGCATCTGGCGGATCTCGCGCATGACGTCGATCTCGAAGGTCTCGGCCGTCTTGATCGCGCCGGTGCCGGCGCAGTAGGGACATTCCGACGACGCGACCAGCTTGTGGCTGGGGCGCTGGCGCTGGCGGGTCATCTCGACCAGGCCGAAGCGCGACATCGGCCCGACCTGGATCTTCGAACGGTCGGTACCCAGGGCGCGACGCAGGGCGACCTGCACCAGGCGCTGGTTCTCGCGCTTCTCCATGTCGATGAAGTCGATGATGATCAGGCCGCCGAGGTCGCGCAGCACCAGCTGCTCGGCGATGCCCTGGGCCGCCTCGAGGTTGGTCATCAGGGCGGTCGTCTCGACGTCGCCGGCATCGCGGTTCTTGGCCGAGTTGACGTCGATCGAGACCAGGGCCTCGGTCTGCTCGATGACGATGGCGCCGCCGCTGGGCAGCTCGACCTTGCGGTCGTAGATCGCTGCGAGGCGCTCTTCCAGACCGAAATAGGTGAAGAGCGGCAGCTCCTCGCGGTGGTGCTTGATCTTGTCGCACAGCTCCGGCATGAACACCTGGGCGAAGGCCCGGGCCTCGTCGTACATGCCCTCGTTGTCGATGACGATCTGCTCGGTGTCCGGGCCGGCGACGTCGCGCAGCGTGCGCACCACCACGTCGGCCTCCTGGTAGAGGCAGGCGGGGGCGCGGACGCGCTTGGCCAGCGCATCGATCTCCGCCCACATGCGCTTGAGGAATTCGTAGTCGAGCTTGATGTCAGCCTCGCTCGCATGCGCCGCGTGGGTGCGGACGATGAAGCCGAAGCCCTCCGGCGGCTCGAAGCCGTCAAGCTGCTTCTTCAGGCGCTTCCTGACCAGCGGGTCCTCGATGCGCTTGGACACGCCCTTGGCCTGCTCGGAGTGCATCATCACCAGATCGCGGCCGGGGAGGGCGAGGTACATGCTCATGCACGGCCCCTTCTCCTTGATCGCCTCCTTGGTCACCTGGACGATGATCTCGTCGCCGTTCTTGAGGATGTTCTCGATGCGCGCGCCGCGGCCCTTGTCGTGGATCAGCTCCTCGACGTGGATGAAGCCGTTCTTCTGGCTGCCGAGGTCGAGGAAGGCCGCGTCGAGCGACGGCTCGACGTTGGCGACCCGCGCCTTGTAGATGTTGCCGAGGTGCTGGCCGTCGCCGAGGCGCTCGTGGAGGAGGGACTCCAGCCGGCCGTCGCGGATGACGCCGACGCGGAGTTCGTGCTCGTCGAGCACGTTCATGAGGATGTGGGTGGCCATGATGGCTACCTGTCTGGTAGGGAGCGAAACGGGTTCGTCCGGGGACCGGTTCCAGGGCGCGTACGGGAGGCCGGAGATCGGCCTGCTACCGCGGATGCGCCGGTGGACGACCGGGCCGCCCATGGGGGCGACGTCGCCAGACTACAGGCGAGCCGGGGATCTCAAGGACTGCTGGCTGCTGGCCGCTGGACCGGAGGCCCTGCGGCTCCAGGCAGCGGGGCAGCCGGTTGCCATCCTGGCAGCCGCGCAACACTCCCGCCCCCGGAGCCGCCCATGACCGACCGCGCCGCCCGACTCGTCTTCGCCGATGGCACCATCTTCCGCGGGCGCTCCGTCGGCGCGATCGGCACGACCACCGGCGAGGCGGTGTTCAACACCGGCATGACCGGGTACCAGGAGGTCCTCAGCGATCCCAGCTACCGTGGCCAGATCGTCACCATGACCTACCCGGAGATCGGCAACTACGGCATCACGCCGCTGGACATGGAAAGCGACCGCGCCCAGGTCAGCGGCTTCGTCATGCGCGATTGCTGCGAGGTGCCGTCGAACTTCCGCTCGGTCGAGAGCCTGCCCGACTTCCTCAAGCGTTCCGGCATCGTCGCCATCGACGGCGTCGACACCCGCGCCATCACCCGCCGCCTGCGCGTATCCGGCGTGGTCAACGCCGTGATCAGCAGCGAGGACGCCAGCGACGCCGAGCTGATCGCGCGGGTCAAGCAGGCCCCGTCGATGAACGGCCTCGACCTGGCGACCGTGGTCTCCTGCAAGACCGCCTACGACTGGGACGAACCCAGCGACCGTGCGAAATTCGGCACCCCGGTCGAGTGGCCGGCGCTGAGCGGCAAGCCGCTGGTCGTGGCGATCGACTGCGGGGTCAAGCGCAACATCCTGCGCCTGCTGGTGTCGTGCGGCTTCCGCGTCCGCGTGGTGCCGAGCACGACCAGCGCCGCCGAGATCCTGGCGCTCCAGCCGCGCGGCATCTTCCTCTCCAACGGTCCCGGCGATCCGGCCGCCGTCACCAGCGTCATCGCCAGCGTGAAGGAGCTGCTCACGACCGACGTGCCGGTGTTCGGCATCTGCCTCGGCCACCAGATCCTCGGCCTCGCCTACGGCGCCACGACCTACAAGCTGAAGTTCGGTCACCGCGGATCCAACCACCCGATCAAGCGCCTCGCCGACGGCAAGGTCGAGATCGCCAGCCACAACCACGGCTTCGCCGTCGACCCGAAGTCGCTGCCGGCCGGCGTGCGCATGAGCCACGTCAACCTCAACGACATGACCTGCGCCGGCATCGAGCACGAGCAGAAGGCGCAGTTCTCGGTGCAGTACCATCCCGAGGCCGCCCCCGGCCCGGCCGATCCGTTGTACCTATTCCGCCGTTTTTCTGAGGCGGTGGCTGGAAAGGCTTGAGGCTTGAGGCTCATTGCCTCCAAACCTCGCAGCACAGGGCTGCAGTTGCCATCACGCGCCTGTGAGTGGCAATGGACCTCAAGCCTCAGGCCTCAAGCCTTTCCAGCCACCGCCTCGGAAAAACGGCGGAACAGGTACAGCGGATCGGCCGGGCCCCGCCGATACCGTCAAGCCGTTGAAGAGCCTCGCCTGGGATGGCGGCCTCGAGGACGGCCGACTGGTGGTGCTCGACCAGACCCGGCTGCCCGGCACGGTGCGCTACCTGCCGCTGCGCGACCTCGACGGCGTGGTCGAGGCGATCGCCGAGATGAGCGTGCGCGGCGCGCCGGCCATCGGCATCGCCGGCGCCTACGGCGTCGTGCTGCACCTCATCCCGCGCGCCTCGGCCGCCACCGGCAAGGGCAGCGCCGTCCTCGCCAAGCACCTCGACCAGGCGATCGAGCAGCTCGCCGCGGTGCGTTCGACGCCGGTCAACCTGCGCTGGGCGCTGGAGCGGCAGCGCGCCTGCTACAAGCGCCACATCGGCCACCTCACCGCGCTCGAGATGTGCGCCCGCCTGCTGATGGAGGCCAAGCGCATCCATCGCGAGGACGAGGAGCTCTGCGCGCGCATCGCCGACCACGGCGCCCCGCTGCTGGCGGGCGGCGTGCTGACCATCGGCAACACCGGCGCCCTGGCCACCGGCGGTGTCGGCACCGCCCTGGGCTGCGTGGTGCGCGCCTTCCAGCTCGGCCGCAAGATCCAGGCGTTCGTCGGCGAGAGCCGTCCGCTGCTGCAGGGCAGCCGCCTGACCGCGCCCGAACTGATGCGCGCCGGCGTGCCGGTGACGGTGATCTGCGACAGCATGGCCGCCGCGCTGATGGCCACCGGTCAGATCAAGGCGGTCATCGTCGGCGCCGACCGCATCGCCGCCAACGGCGACAGTGCCGGGCAGATCGGCGCCTATCAGCTCGCCGTGCTGGCCAAGGCCCACCGCATCCCGTTCTACGTCGCCGCGCCCTACTCCTCGTTCGACCTCAAGCTGCGCGACGGCACGCGCATGCCGATCGACGAGCGCGAGGCCGACGCCGTCCGCCGTCCGCGCGGCGCGCTCTTCGCCCCGGCCGACGTGGCGGTCTGGAGCCCCGGCTTCGACGTCACCCCCGCCGAGCTGATCACCGCGATCATCAGCGACCGCGGCGTGGTCCGCGGCCCCAGCGCCAGCAAGCTGCGCGCGCTGCTCGGCTGACCGGCTACGCTCCGCCGTGCAGCCGTCGCCACCCCTCGGGCGCGAGTCCGAGGAGGCGGCGGAAATGCCGGCGCAGATGCGCCCCATCACAGAACCCCAGCTGTTCCGCAGCCGCCTCGACCGTCGCCCCGGCGAGCAGGGCGTCCCCTGCCGCCTCGCAGCGGGCCTGCAGGCGCCAACGCCCGGGCGGCAGCCCATAGCGGGCGCGGAAGCGCTTGCGGAAGAGCTCCCAGCCCATGCCGGCCGCATCGGCCGCGGCGCGCGGATCGAACGGCCGCGCCAGATCGGCTGCCAGGCTGCGGCGGCCGGCATCGAGGGCAGCGTCCTCGGCGCCATGGCTCCAGCGGGCGAGCGCCAGGATCGCGCCGTGCAGACGCAGCTGCGCTTCGGCCGGATCGGCGATGCGGTGCGCCTCGACATCCTCGATCAGCCGGCGTAGCGGCGCCAGCGCGTCAACTGGCGGGTGCCGCAACGGCCGTCGCCGATCCAGCAGGCCCTGGGTGGCGAGCAGGGCCATGATCCCGCCATCGCAGTCGAGGAACAGTTCACGCCAGAGCTGGCCGGGGCCGGGCCCGTAGTCGTGGCGCAGTCCCGGGAAGAGCAGGAGCAGATCGCCTGCCACCACCGGCTCCCGCCGACCATCGGAATCGCGGTAGGCGCCTGCACCCTCGGCCAGCAGGAGGAAGCCGTGCATGCCCAGTTCGCGGCCCCGCGGACCCCAGGTGTGCCCCGGCTGCTTCTGGGAGCGGCCGGCATAGAGATGGAAGCCGGGGCCGCGGATGACCACGCGGTTGAATCGGTGCCATACCATAACGTTCCCCATGCTGCCGCAGTGTTCCTGGCGCGACAGCAGAATAGCAGTCAGGATCGGAATATGACCGCACGCGCCCATCCCATGATCGTATCCGGAGCGTACCGCCTGCTGCATGGCGGCGACTACAATCCCGAACAGTGGTTGCACCGCCCGGAGATCCTCGCTGAGGACGCTGTGCTGATGCGCGAGGCCGGGGTCAACCAGGCGTCGGTCGGCATCTTCTCCTGGGCGGCCCTCGAACCCGAGCAGGACCGATTCGACTTCGCCTGGCTGGATGCCGTGATGGATCGCCTGCACGCGCAGGGCGTCGGCATCATCCTCGCCACCCCCACCGCCGCCCGCCCACGCTGGTTGGCCGAGGCCCATCCCGAGGTCATGCAGGTGCGCTCCGACGGACGGCGCGCCCCGCCGGGCTTCGGCCGCCACAACCCCTGCTGGACCTCGCCGGTGCTGCGCGAGCGCAGCCGCATCGTCATCGATCGCCTCGCCGCCCGCTATGCCAAGCATCCGGCGCTGATCGGCTGGCACATCAACAACGAGTACGGCGGCAGCAGCGATCATGCCCGCTGCCACTGCGACGGCTGCGTGGCGGCTTTCCAGGGCTGGCTCAAGGAGCGCTACCAGGGGGATCTCGAGCGCCTGAACACCGCCTGGTGGACGCGCTTCTGGAGCCACCAGTACCAGGCCTGGGAGCACATCCGTCCAGGCGACGGCTCCAGCGAGGCGCTGGAGCTGAACTGGCGGCGCTTCAGCAGCCGGCTGGTCGCCGGCTTCTGCGCCCACGAGATCGCCGCCGTGCGACGCCATAGCGCTGCGCCGGCGACCACCAACCTGCACGGCTGGCTGAACCAGTACGACATCCGGGCCCTCGCCGATCAGCTCGACTTCACCAGCTACGACGCCTACCACGACGCCACCGGGACCGCCGCCGACATCGCCGGGGCCGGCAGCATGCAGCATTTCTCCTTCCTCGTCTCGGCGGTGCGCGCCTTCGGCGCGGGCAAGCCGTGGCTGCTGATGGAGAGCTGCCCGTCCCTGCCGCAGTACAAGAAGCTGCTGCGGCAGAAGCGGCCGGGCGTGCACCGCCGCAACAGCCTGTCGATGGTGGCGGAGGGCTCCGATGGCGTGTGCTACTTCCAGTGGCGCGCCGGCCGCGGCGGCCACGAGAAGCTGCACGGTTCGGTGCTGATGCAGGACGCCCCGCATGACACCCGCGTCTTCCGCGAGGTCGCCGCCCTCGGACGCGAACTGCAGGCCCTCCAGGCGGTGGCCGGCGCGGCGACGCCTTCGGCAGTGGCGGTGGTCTGGGATGTGGAGAGCGAATGGGCGCGCCACCTCAACTCCGGCCTCGACACGCTGCCCTGGCCGGAAGCGCTGGCCCGGGCCTGGCATCGGCCGCTGTGGGCCGCTGGCGTCGGCTGCGATGTGGTCGACGCCACGGCCGACCTCGCCGGCTACCGGCTGGTCATCGTGCCTGGCGTGTTCCTGATGCGGCCCGGCTTCGCCGAGCGGCTGCAGGCGGCGGCGAGGAGCGGCGTCCAGGTGGTGATCGACGGCCTGTCCGTCTGGCTCGACGAGGACATGTCCTGCGTCGCCGGTGGCCGTCCCGGCCCCCTGCGCGAGGCCCTCGGGCTGCGGTGCGAGGCCATCGACCAGTTGCGCGGCGACGAGGCGGTGACGGTAGCAGACCCAGGCGGCTGGTTCGCCGCCGACGCATCTGCGGTGGGCTGGCTCGACCAGATCCATGCTGAGGGTTGCGACGTGCTGGCTGCGCTGGTCGGCGGCTTCCACGATGGCTGGCCGCTGCTCACGCGCCGCACCCTCGGGGCCGGGGCCATGTGGTACGTCGCCGGCGGCCTGCGCGACGCCGACCATGACCATCTGGCTGCGCGGCTGTGCGGCGTCGCGGGAGTGGCCCCCTGCCTGCCCGGACTTCCGCCAGGCGTGATCGCCCGCGAACGCCTGCAGCCGGGACGGCGCTTCGTCTTCCTGATCAACCCGACGGGCGGGCCGCTGACGGTGCCGCTGCCGGACGGCTGGTCGGACGCCGTGGACGGAGCGCCGCTGGTGCAGGTCCGGCTGGCTGCCGAGGACGTGCGGGTGGTGTCGGGGCCGAGCCGATAGCCGCGGCTACAGCGGCTTGCGCTTGAATTCCAGGATCACCTGCTGCGCCTCCGGATAGAAGCGGATCAGCTTGTCGAGCTGGGTGATCTTGAACAACGGCATGAGGTCGGCGCGCACGCCGGCGATGGCCAGCCGGCCCTTCGCCGCCATCACGCCCTTGTAGAACGCGATCAGCTTGCCGACCATCGCCGAGCTCAGGTACGATACCGGGGCCAGATCGAGGACGATGCTCGGCTTGGCATGTCGGTCGAGCAGCCCGGTCAGCTCGGCGCCGATGGCGTTGATCACCGGCATGTCGAGCAACCGGTCCTTGGTCACCTGCACCAGCACGATGCGGTCGTAGACTTGGACGATGAGGTGTCCGCTGCGCTCAGCCATGGACCCTGCTTACATCGGCGCGGCGCCTGGAAAGGACCACTGTGGCGCCCCGGCGCCAGTAGGTCAGGGAGCCCAGCCAGGCGCGCATCAGCCGGATGCCGCGGCCATGCTCGAGCAGCAGGCTCGCGGGATCGTCCGGGTCCGGCACCGAGGCCATGCTGAAACCCGGCCCCTGGTCGCTGATCGCCAGCTGCCAGCGCTTGTCATCGATCGCCACCGCCACATCGATCATCAGCCGCGGATCGCCTTCGTTGCCATGCAGCATGGCATTGGTCACCGCCTCATCGAGGCACAGCACGAGCCACGAGCGATCCGCCTCGGCAACCCAGCCTCGTTCGGTCATCAGCATGGCGATGGTGTCCATCGCCTCCTGCTTGGCGTCCAGGCGCGATGGCCACGAGCGGCGGAACACCACCTCGCCGGCGGGCTGCCACTCGCCCTGGCGCATCATCAAGCGGAAGCGCCTGGTGGTGCCGCCATCCTCGGCCGGCTGCACTGCGCGCTGCGCCTCCAGGGTGCGGATCGCCCGGCGCTTGGTCGTCGTGGTGGCATGCCGCCGCGTGGCCATGTTCAGAGGCGCTCGGCCACGATCAGGCTCATGTCATCATGCTGCGGCCGCCCGTCCAGCCAGGCGTCGACCGCCGTGACCACCGCGTCGCGCACCGCGACTGCCCCGTCGGCGGCGGCGATGGCGGCGCGCAGGCGGTCGTTGCCGAAGAGGTCGCGCACCGGCGGGACATGCGCCTCGACGATGCCGTCGGTGAGCAGCACGACGATGTCGCCGCGCGCCAGCGGGGCGATGCGCGCCAGATCATAGCTCGTCTCGTCGAGCATGCCGAGGGCGAGTCCGGTCGACTCGAGGGCGTCCCAGTTCGCTGCGGCACGCCGCAGCACCATCGGCGGATCATGGCCGGCGCTGACGTAGACGATGCCGCCATCGGCCTGGAACCGCGCCAGCACCATGGTCATGAAGGCATCATCGGCCATGTCGCCGGCGAGCAGGCCGTTGAGCCGCCCGACAAGGGCGGCGGGGTCGCGCTCGTGCTGGTGCAGGGCGAGGAGGAAGGCGCGAGCCGTGCTCATCAGCATGGCGGCGGCGATACCGTGGCCGCTGACGTCGCCGACCACCGCATCGACCGCGCCCTCGGGTCCGGCGATGAAATCATGGTAGTCGCCGCCGGTGGCGTCGCAGCTGCGCTGCCAGGCGGCGAAGCGCCACGCGGTCGTTTCCGGCACGGTGGTGGGCAGGAGGCCGAGCTGGATGGTGCGGGCGAGTTCAAGGTCGTGCAGCAGGCGCTGCCGTTCGCGGTCGCGCTGCAGCAGCTGGGCGTTCTCCAGCGCCACGCCGGCCTGCGCCGCCAGCGCGGCCAGGACCTGCTCATCGCGTTCGCCGAAGGCTGACGCGTCGCGCTTGTTGAGCGCCTGGATCACCCCGACCACCGCGCCCTCATGGTTGACCATCGGTAGGCAGAGGATGCTGCGGGTGCGGAAACCGGTGCGCCGGTCATTGGCAGGATCGAAGCGCGGATCGTCGTAGGCCGACGGGATGTTGACCACCGCGCCATCGACCGCGACCGTGCCCGCGATACCGCGGCCGATAGGCAGGCGGATCTCGCCGGTGCCTTCGGCAACGCGCGTCCACAACTCGTTGCGCTCGCGGTCGACGACGAACAACGAGGTGCGCTCGGCGTCGACCAGATCGGTCGCCGAAGCGACGATCAATGCCAGCAGGCGATCGAGATCGCGCTCGGCGCCGAGCGCGCGCGACACCTTCAGGACGGTCTGCAGGTCGGCGAGCAGATCAGCGTCGCCCTGCCCGGCCTGGCCCGGCATCGCAGCCCCGGATCAGCGGACCGGCGCGGAGGCCGGCTGCGCGTCGTAGGGCGAGTAGAACGGATCGTCCTGGAAGGTCGGCGCGGGCGGGGCGGGCGGCGCGGGGGCAACCCCGCCAGGCAGCGGCGCGAAGGTGTCAGCACCCGTCGGAGCGAGCGGGGCGGGGCCGCTGCTGCCGCCGGGAATGGCCAGGACCTGTCCGATGCGCAAGGCGGTGGGCTGCAGGCCGGGATTGGCCTCGACGATCTGCTTCCACGCCGACTTCTTGCCCAAGGTGCTGGCAGCGATGCTTTCCAGGGTGTCGCCGGACTTGACCGTGTAGGTGTTCCCGCCGATGGGTGCGGCGGTGCCACCAGGCGTGGCGACCGGCAGGTCGGGGATGGCCAGGCTCTGGCCGACCTTGAGGTTCTCCGGACGCACGCCGGGGTTGGCCTCGACGATCTGCTTCCACTTGGTGGTGGTGCCGAAGTAGACCTTGGAGATGTCGCCCAGGGTCTCGCCCTTGGCCACGATGTGGGTCTTGCCGCCACCGGCTCCGGTGGGGCCCGCAGCTCCGGCGGCGCCACCGCCTGCATCCTTCGCCGGCAGCTTGATCACCGCCCCGGCGCGCAGTTCTTCGGCCGGGATGTTGTTGAGGCGCTCGATCTCGCGCCAGCGGCTGCTGCTGCCAAGCATCTTCTTGGCGATGGTGTAGTAGCTCTCGCCCTTCTTCACCGTGTAGGAATCAGCGCCGCCGGGGGTGGCCGCAGCAGCAGGAGCGGTCTCGACCGCCGGGATCTGGATGACCTGGCCGATCTTGAGGCGGGCAGGATCGAGACCCGGGTTGGCCTCGACGATCTTGCGCCAGTGCTTGGTCGTACCGTAGTGGATGGCGCTGATGTCGCCGAGGGTCTCGCCCTTGGCCACGGTATGGGTGCCGCCAGGAGTCGTCGCCACTACCGGGACCGGAGCGGTGGTGCTCAGCGGATCGCTATAGCCCGGCGCTGGAGTCATCGCGCTGGGGCCGCTATCGAAGCCGGAAGGCGCCAAGGGGGCCGGAGCGAAAGCCGAAGTGCCGCCGGGGGCGGGGCCGAAGCCGCTGTCCCCAGGCGTGGGGCCGGGCAGCGGAGCCGGGGTGAAGCCGCCGTAGGAATCGACGGGCGCGCTGCTGGAGGAGCTGCTCAGACCGCCCGAGCTTGAGAACGATGAGGAATCGCCGTAGGACGAGGTGCCATAGGAGTCGGCCGGCGCAGTCGTCGACACCGGATCGCTCGGAGTGTCCTTCTTCCCGGTCGCGACCAGCGCGACCACGACCAGCGCGACGCACACGACAACAACGCCGCCGGCGATCAGAACATCCTTCTGCAGCTGCATGGAAGAGGTCTCCTGCCCGCCGTCTGGGGGGGCTTTAGGCGGTACGGTGTACCGCCCACCGGTTCAAAGGCAACGATACCGGGGCATCGGCAGTGGCGGGTTGCCCTGCGGTTCCCCCTCGCTACAAGCCCGCCCCTGCACCTGGAGAGGTGGCAGAGTGGTCGAATGCGCCGGTTTCGAAAACCGGTTTACCAGAAATGGTAACGGGGGTTCGAATCCCTCCCTCTCCGCCATCAAACGCTTGGTTTTTCCAAGTGTTTGTTGCTAGCCCGGTTCCGGCGCCGACCTCGGTCGGCGCCGGAATCGGGCGGGATCCTGCGGGCATCTGCAAGTCCCTGCTGTTGCCCGCAGGATCCCGCTGGGGTCCCGCAGCATTCACGCACCCGCGTGACCGCCTGCCGCCCTGGCCTTCCCTGGGATACGCGCGCCAGAGATCCTCGCCCCCGAGGGTTCCATGCGCTCCGCCACCTCCCCCACCGCCCCGCGCGACCGTTCGGCCCT
>JAIFKN010000088.1:0-4187 GCA_020049615.1 bacterium
GGTTGATTGAAATGGCATGGGGCCTCCATGCCTGAGCATCATGACGCGGGCATGGCGTCATTGCAACGATATTTATGGAACGCTCTACTAGGCTTCTCAAACTGACCAATAGGGACGGCATGCCCGCTGGTCCACGGAGCGCCGCTCATGCGCTCGAGGCAACGCCTCCAGATGCGTTTACCCCCCCCCAGAATAGCCAAGAAACAACCCGCTATGGGCGAGGCGGGGTTCACAGAGCGCTCATCTTGCACCATGGCCAGACTGGCACAACCTGCGAACGGACGCTCCAATGTATGCCTCTGTTCCGAGAAGGTGGCGCCCTACTCGAAGTCCACATGGAGCCGGAGCTCACGCTGGGCAGCTTGGAAGTCGGTGTGGGTGACCAGCCACGGCGAAACGAGGCCGAGGGTGGCCATGGACAGCGGGTTGATGTCCATGCCGACACCTTGGGCCAGTGGCTTGACCGGCAACTACCCACTGATCACGGAACAGAGCCCGAAATCTGCCATCGCATCGGGTTTCGACGCGGTATGGAACCATATGGGTCAACCCCAGCGTGTGGCTGCGTCAGCAGTCACGCACCTGAGGCCGGTATGTCCATTCCGGCAGCCGATCCACCTCAATGATCACGACCGCCGCTGGTGATGACCCGGCGATACCACGCGGCCGACGCCTTGGGCCGGCGTTCGAGGGTGCGGTGGTCGACGTGGTAGAGCCCGAAGCGCTGGCTCCAGCCCAGCGACCACTCGAAGTTGTCGAGCAGAGACCAGACGAAGTAGCCGCGCATCGGGATGCCCTCGGCGATCGCCTCGCCGACGGCGGCCACATGCCGGCGCAGGAAGTCGATGCGCTCGTGGTCGTCGATGCGGCCGTCGGGCAGCACCTGATCCTCGAAGGCGACGCCGTTCTCGCTCAGATGGAGGGCGGCCACGCCGTAGTCGCGGTGCAGGCGGCGGGCCATGGTGAGGATCCCTTCAGGCCGGATCTCCCAGCCCATGGTGGTGCTGGGCACGCCGCGTTCGGCGCAGGACACGCCAGCCCAGCCCGCGCGGCCCTCGCGCAGCGCTGGCCGGACGACGATCGGGGAGTAGTAGTTCAGGCCGTAGAAGTCGGTCGGGGTGGCGATGCAATCGAGGTCCCCCGGCAGGATCGGCATCGGCCCGGCCAGCAAGGCGACCGCCTCCTCCGGATAGCCGCGACCGTACAGCGGATCGAGCATCATGCGGTTGGTCTCGGCATCCGCGAGACGCACCGCCCGCCCCAGGTTCTCGGGCGTCAGCGCCAGCGGCTCGACCGCCCCGGTGCCGGTCCGCACCACCGTGCCGCCATCGTCGGCCAGGCGATCGCCGGCGTAGGCTTCGATCGGCCACAGGCAGTTGACCATGCCGACGCGCAGGCCCGGATCGACCGACCTGATCGCCCGGGTCGCCAGCCCATGCGCCAGCATCAGGTGGTGGATCAGCGCCGGACGCTCTGCCGGGGCGCAGCTGCCATGCAGAAAATCCTCGATGCACAGCGGCTCGTTGAGCGTCATCCAGTCCCGTACCCGGTCCCCATAGCGGCGTGCCATGGCCCCGGCGAAGGCGGCGAAGGCGTGGCACATGCGCCGCGAGCGCCAGGCGCCGAAGCGGTCATGCAGGGCCTGCGGGCTCTCGTAGTGGCACAGGGTCACGAATGGACGGATGCCGGCGGCCACCAAGGCATCGATCAGCCGGTCGTAAAAGGCGAGGCCGGCCTCGTTGAAGGCCCCTTCGCCATCGGGCTGCACCCGCGACCACGAGATCGAAAAGCGATAGGCGGTCAGGCCGAGCCCGTGCATCAGCGCCACGTCCTCGGCCCAGCGGTGGTAGTGGTCGATGGCGACATCTCCGGTGGCCCCATCGCGGATCTGGCCCGGCGTGTGGGCACGGCGGTCCCAGTTCGACTCGCCCTTGCCGTCGAGATTCCATCCACCCTCGATCTGGTAGGCGGCGGTGGCCGCACCCCAGGCGAAGTCGAGCGGGAAGCGCATGCTCAATGCTCCACGATCAGGATGCGCACGTCCAGGGCCGGCACGCGCAGGCGGGTGCGGTCGGCGAGCGGGCCGTCGAGCAGGTCGGTGATGCGGCCACCCGCCGGCAGGCGGACCCCCTCCTCGAGATCCGTCGGGGTCGGATTGTAGAAGCACCACGCTTCGCGCGATCCGTGCACACGACGGCGCAGGAGCAGGCGTCCGTCGTGCGTCGGCTGGACGCCGGTGGCGGCGAGCAGGCTCCGGATCGCGGCGTGGCCTGCGGGCGAGCGATCGGCCAGGCCGCGGAAGCCGAGGATGGTACCGATCAGCCAGGCGGCTCCGCCGCCGACGGGGTTGCGCACGCCGACCACGGTGCCATCGGCGGTGGCCAGCACCGGTGCGGCGCCTTCCGGCCGCAGCGGCGTGATCAGCGCCTGGGGCTGCAGGCGCAGGCCGGCGAGCGGGCCGCTGCCAATCAGGTCCTCGGGCTCGGCCAGCTCGCCCCAGGTGCGCTCGCCGAGCGACCAGCGCTGCTGCTCGCCGGGTTCGCGGACCAGGGAGAAGTTGTCCTGGCGGGTGCCGAAGAGGGACCGGGTGGCTGCGCTCAGGCCGCCGCGGGTAGCGTAGTTGTCGGCATCGAGCCGGCCGGGGCAGGCCTCGGCGATGAGCTGGCCGCCGGCCGCCACCCACGCCGTCAGCAGCCCGGCGACATCGTCGCCCAGGCAGATCGGCAGCGGGTGGATGATGGTGCGGTAGCGGGCGGCGCGGGCGGCGAAGTCCTCGACGTGGATGAAGTCGACCGGGATGCCGAGGTCGAAGAGCAGCCGGTGCCAGCCGCGCACATCGTAGGTCAGCCAGCCCTCGGCGTTGGTGTTGCTGCGCTGGCTGCGCGCATTGCGGTCGTCGACCAGGATGGCGACCTCGGCCATGGTCTGCGCCGGGGCGGCGAACAGCCCGGCCCAGGGCTGCAGTGCGCGGGCGATGCGCCCGGCCTCGGCAGCGCGTTCGGTGCGGTCGCCCTCGCCGTCGAGCATGCCGAAGCCGTCCAGCTCGGCGGCGTGCACCTCCTCGCGGAAGACCCAGAAGGCGGTGCCGGTCAGGCCGTGGCCGAGGCCCATCAGCACCCAGCGGCGGATGTCGGCGGCCGAGGGCACGCGGCCGCGATGCAGGTTCGGGCAGATCGGGCCGCCCTGCTGCTCGGCCGACCAGGCCTGTCCGTCGCGGGTGCTGGCGCGGGTGTGGTCGGCGGCCAGGGCGACCGAACCCCACACCTCAGCGGTCAGAGCGTCCTCCTGCCGCACCCGGCGGCCGGGCTGCGGCCGGCCGTCGTCCCAGACGTGGAAGGGGAACCACGAGCAGTAGGCCGAGAAGCCGAGGAAGTCCTGGGCGTGGCCGTGGTGGCGGTCGGCACCGGTGCCGATGTCGCAGGTGCCCTTGTGCGCGAAGACCGGCCTCCGCAGCGGGTCGGCGGCGCGGATGGTGTCTGCCCGTTCGCGCAAGGTGCGGGCGATGTTGCGGTTGATCTGGAAGTCATGCCAGGCCAGGTCGACCGGCTGGCCGTCGTGGCCGCGCTGGGTGCGCGTCGGCACGATGTCGTCGAAGCTGGCGTGGAAACTGCGCCACGAGCGGTTCAGCGCCGCGATGCCGCCGTGGTCCGCGAGCAGCTGGGCGCGGAAGGCGCCGAGGCTGTGGGGGCAATAGCAGGCGTCGTCGCCGGCCAGCCACCACTGCGAGGCCCACAGCCCAATCTCCTGCCAGGTGTTCCACCAACCGATGTTGGCGTGGACGGAGAGGGCCGCGGTGATCCGCCGCAGCCAGTCGAGCATCGCCGCGTTGGCGGCGGGATGGTCGAAGCACGGGCCGGGCTTGCCGTCGGCGGGCATGGTGCTGACCGCCTGGTAAGCCATCGTTCCGCCAAGCCGCATCTCCATGCGGCAGTCGGGATGGTCGTGGTAGAGCCAGGCCGGCGCATGCTCGCAGATGTAGCCGATGTAGATCCGGAGGCCGAGCTCGCCGGCGCGGCGGATGAGGGTGTGGTAGCGCTCGATGTCGAGCCGGCCGCGCACCGCCTCGGTGGTCGCCCAGTTCACCTGGATCTTGACCAGGGTGAAGCCGAGGTCCTTCATCACCTGCAGGTCGTGCAGCAGCTCGTCCATCGCCGGCATGGGGTCGCGGCAGAGGTGGGCACCGATGG
>JAIFKN010000088.1:4237-53417 GCA_020049615.1 bacterium
AAGACGGGGCGGCCGGCGAGCGGGGTGATCTCGCCCCAGCAGAACGTCAGCACGCTGCCGGGACCGGGACGCGGCAGCTCCGGCAGCAGGCCGCCGAGGCCGGCGCAGGCGCAGACCAGGGCGTCGGGCACGGCGCAGAACGCCGCCACCTGGGCGGGGATGGTGCCGCGGGGGGCGGCGCGCAGGACCAGCCGGCCGTCGGCGGGCAGGTCGGAGCCGCAGACGAGGGCGTCGCCGTCGGGTGAGAGGTGCAGGGTGCGGCCGTCGCGGTCGGCGACGGTCACCGATTCGCGGTCGCCAGGTGCGACGCCGTTGACCCGCTGCCAGACTGCGAAGACCTCGGCCGCCGGCCGCCAGATGTCATCGGCCACGCGCAGCCGGCGGATGCGCCGCGGGCCGTCGGCCTCGGCCTCGACCAGCGGCCCGGCGATGCCGTGCACGACCAGGGTTTCGGCCCGCCAATCGCCCGCCGTCAGCAGGAGGACCTCGACCTCGCCACCGCCGAGCGAGGCGCCGGACTCCCCCGCCTGGCCGGCCGCGTCGAGCCGGCAGGACCCGCCGCCGATCACCGGCAGGCCGGGATGCAGTGCGTGCAGGGCGGCCAGCACCGGCTCGACGCCACGGGCGCGGGTGGCGAGGACGATGGCGGCCCGGACGCGGCTGCTGCGCAGCCGCTCGACGACCTCGGCCGGGGTGCCGGAGTGCACCTCGCCCTCGGCCGGGAAGGCCGTCGAGCCGGGCGTGCCGAGCGGAATGATGGCGTCCGCGACGGCGAGGCCATGCACCGCCATGCCGATCCCGCCGCCGGCCGGCGGGATCGTCCCGGGCGTCCAGAAGAGCGCGCCCATGTGGCTCAGCCCTTCTTCCAGCGCAGCTGGACGACGGTGTTCTGGCCGCCGCCGGTGAAGGCGTTGACGATCTCGTAGGGTCCGAAACCGGCCGGGATGACCACCGACTGGAACAGCTCGATGTCGGTGCAGCGCCGCGGATCCAGCTTCGAGCGCACGATCACCCGCTCACCGACCGTCAGGGTGAGGATGTGCATGAAGCGGCCCTGGGTGTCGTTGTCGGCGCGCTTGGTGAAGTGGAACCGCTCGATCTCGAAGGGCATCGGCCCGTAGCTGGAGTAGCGGTCGCAGGTGAAATCCTTGCTCCACTTCACCACCTCTGGCTTGGCGCGCAGGACCTTCTTCACCCACTCCTCGCGGCGCGCCTGATCCATGTCGAAGCCGTGGTCGAGGTGCATCTTCACCGGCTTGCCGGTCATGGTCTTGGTGGTGTCGTCCCACGACGGGCGGCAGAAGTCGTAGGTGAAGAACGAGTATTCGGTGCCGGCCTGGCTGGGCACGGTGTCCATCTCCAGCACCGTCTGGTTGCCGCCGTGGCCGTGCGTGGTGCCGGGCGGGATCAGGAACAGGTCGCCGACCACGGTCTTATGGTTGGCTATGTAGTCCTTCCAGTCGGCGATCGGCTTGCCGGTGCGCTCGGACTCCTTGCAGGCGCGTTCCCACGCCTCGATGTCGGTGTCCTCCTTGAAGCCCATCCAGGTGTTGGCGCCCTCGTAGGCCTCGCAGATGTAGTAGGTCTCGTAGCGGCCGAGCAGTTCGTTGAACTTGCGCTTGTTGTAAAGCGACGACGGGTGGTTGTGGATCGGCATCGAGATGCGCTCGGCCGGCTGGGCCTCGGGGAAGTAGCCGTCGTCGAGCCACACGTCCATCGGGAACATGCCGGGCAGCTCCTGGTGGATGGCGCTGCCGACGAACTCGGTGGGGAACTGCAGCAGGTTGACGGTGGGCAGGTGCAGCGGCGCCTCGCGGCCGACGTCGAGCAGCATCGACAGCTCGGGTCCAGCCAGCTCGTTCCAGGCGTTGCAGCCCAGGCCCGGCACGTCGAAGAGGTCCTTGTAGCGGTAGGCGCCCCAGGGCCCTGGCTGGAAGATCTTGATCTCCTTGATCGGGTTCTTCACCGCCTCGCGCATGATCGTGTCATAGGCGGCGCGCGGCACCGCCTTGAGCTGGGCGGTCGAGACCGCCTCGACATACATGTCCATGCGCGGCAGCAGCAGCTCCTTCTGCCGCCACAGCAGGTAGAAGTCGCAGTAGTAGTATTCCTTCCAGCCGTAGTCCTTGCGCGGCGCGGTCTCGCCGAAGCCGGTCAGCTTGCCGTCCCACATCTGCCACAGCAGTTCCTGCAGGGTCTTGTCGGCGTAGCCGCGCCAGTCGAAGGCCGCGTCGAGGGCCTGCGGGTTGGCGCCATTGCCGTAGACCAGCACCGCGCCCTGCGCCCGCTCGCCGCGCAGGGCGTTGAGGCGCTGGCCGAGGGCCTGGACCTTGGCCGCATCCTGCAGGCAGCCGACGGTGCCGTCCGCGTTGACCCAGCCGAAGCCGGGATCGCCGGTGAGGGTGTAGCGCGCCTTGTAGGCCTGCATCTCGGCCGGGGCCTTGAACAGGTTGGTGACATCGACCAGTTCGAGGGCGAAGCCGGCGCGCCTGGCGGCATCAGCCAACAGGGCGACGAGGGCGGCCCAGTCGACGCCGTACCAGCCGTCGAGGCTGGCGGCGATGCGCCGGCCGGCGGACGCCGAGCGCTGCTGCAGCGCGGCGACGATGGCGTCGGCGGCCGGCTGCGGACCGATGGCGATGGTCGCGGCGACCTCGCTCGCGACGGGGATGCGGTTGATGGCGTTGCGGCGGTCTTCGTACAGCGGCATGAGGTGCTCCTGGGCGCATCATGCCCGGCCGGGCCGGCCCCGGACATGGCGGCGCGGGTCATAGCGCATATCTTTCCGTGCATGATCCGCAGCGGCAGCCATCGCGTCGTGCGTCCTGACGGCCACCCCCTGGCTGGCGTCGCCGCGCGCATCGAAGCTGGCCACGAAACCACCTCGCCCGGCCATCCCTTCCCGCGCCGCACCATCGCCGACCTGACCGTGATCTGGACCGAGGCCGGCGCCGCCACCGCCGAGGTCAACGGCGTCGCTGTGGTCCACCGGCCCGGCACGCTGCTGGCCTGCGCCCCGGGCTTCGCCCTCGACGAGCGCGGGGATGGGACCCGGCCGTGGACGGCGGCCTGGCTGATGCTCGACGGTGGCTGGTCGGAACCGCTCGGCCGGGCCCTGGCAGCGCGACCGGGCGGCCTGCTGTGCAGCACGCCGGCGCCACGACGCTGGCTGGCCTTGGCGCGCACCGCCCAGAGCGCCGCCCTCGCCCGCCCGGAGGGTTGGGAATGGACGTTGGCCGCAGTGCTGGCGGAGCTGCTCGGCGCGCTGACCGCGGCCTGCGGCCCGGCGGCGGCCGGACGTGGTCTTCCCGCCCGCATCGCCGCCCTGGTCGAGCGTGCCCCCGAGCGGGACTGGGGCCTCGACAACCTCGCCCGCGCCCTGGGCATGAGCCGCAGCGCCCTCGCGCACCGCTTCCCGGCCGAGGCTAGCACGACGGTCGCCTCCTTCGTCCGTCGCCGCCGCTGCGAACTGGCCCAGGGGCTGCTCGCCGCCGGCGTGCCGGTGGCAGAGACGGCCGAGCGCCTCGGCTTCGCCAACCCCTTCCACTTCTCGCGCTGCTACCGCGCGGTGATGGGAGCGCCGCCCTCGCGCTGCCGCGACGAGTCGAGCCGGCTGCGCTGACGGCAGCTGCTCGGGCTCGCGTCAGGCCGTCCGCGGCAGGAGCGGCGTAGGATCGCTCATGGCGATGACCGGAGGCAGGTCGGCGTTGAAGCGGGCGATGTCAGCGGGATCGAGGATGAAGCCCTGCCTGGGACGATGGGCCCGGGTGTCCATGCCATGGCCGGCGGTGTTGTGGATGTCGATGAAGAAGGAGCCGTACCCGATGCTGTCCGGCCATTCCCGCTCGGCCATCGGGCGGAACCGTGAAGACTGATCAAAGAGGGCTTGCTGGCCGGCGGGGAATCCCCGCCGGCCTCGACCCATCAATCATCAATCTACCTATGCCAACTCGGACTATGGGATCAGTTATGGGATCAGAGCCGCTTTTTAGCACTCCACCCGACTCGATCCAAGCCTCCAGAAAAGGTATAACCCCCGGCTTTCACCGGGGGTTATCACTTGGAGCGGGCGATGAGACTCGAACTCACGACCTACAGCATGGCAAGCTGTCGCTCTAGCCAACTGAGCTACGCCCGCATCCGGCGTTCTTGTGGGGAAGGAGTGTCTGATAAAAGGGAAGGTGTCAACCCCCCTGCTCCCCGGCGAGCAGGCGGGCAGCGTCGATCGCGCCGTAGGTGAAGATGATGTCTGCTCCGGCCCGGCGCAGCGACAGGAGGCTCTCCATCAGACAGCGCCCGTAGTCGATCCAGCCGTTGGCGGCCGCGGCCCTCAGCATCGCGTATTCGCCGCTGACGTGGTACGCTGCGACCGGCAAGGCGGTCTGGGCACGCACCCGGGCGATGACATCGAGGTAGGGCAGGCCGGGCTTGACCATCAGCCAGTCGGCTCCCTCCGACACGTCGAGGGCGACCTCGCGCGCCGCCTCGCGTGCATTGGCCGGATCCATCTGGTAGGTCTTCTTGTCACCGCTGCGCGGGGCGCTGTCGAGCGCGTCGCGGAACGGGCCGTAAAAGGCGGATGCGTACTTCACGCAATAGCTGCAGATGGCGACATCAGCGAAGCCGGCGGCATCGAGCGCGCTCCGCACGGCGGCGATCCGTCCGTCCATCATGTCGCTCGGCGCAACCACGTCGGCTCCAGCGCGAGCCTGGGCCACCGCCATGGCGGCGAGGATCGGGAGGGTCTCATCGTTGACGATCTGGCCATCGCGCAGCAGGCCGTCGTGGCCGTCGCTGCTGTATGGATCCATCGCCACGTCGGTGATCACCACCAGGCCGGGCAGCGCGGCCTTCAAGGCTCGCACCGTGCGCGGCAGCAGGCCATCGGGATCGGTCGAAGCACTGGCCGAGGGATCCTTGGCGGTCTCGGGCAGGGCCGGGAACAGAGCGACGGCGGGTATTCCGAGGCCGTGCGCCTCTCTGGCCGTGGCGACGATGTCCGCAAGGCCCTGCCGGCTGCAGCCGGGCATCGAGGCGATGGGCAGCGCCTCGGCGGCCTCGTGGACGAACAGGGGCAGGACGAGATGGGACGCAGAGACTGATGTCTCGCGGACCAGAACCCGCATGCCGGCGGACCTGCGGTTACGACGCGGACGACCCGTGATCATGGGGTCGGTGCTGGTACCTGGTCCGCTGGCTTGGCCGCGATCGGCGCATCAGGTCCCCACAGCCGAACCACACGATCGCTGACCACGCCATCGCTGTCCCGCACCAGGAGACGCAGCAGGTTGAGCCCAGGTGTCAGGACGACGCGCGGCGTGTAACTCCAGCTTCCCTTGGCATCCGGGCCGTCCAGGGCGCTGGCCACCTGCGAATCGATCTTGTCCTCGCCCTGGAACAGCGCGACGAGATCCAACGGTGCGATGGTCGAGTCATCAGCCGCATCCGTGATACCGAAGGACAGCCTGGCACGCCCAGCTTCGACCAGAGCCTCACCGACCGCGATGCTGGGCATGATCAGGCGGCGGGCCTTCAGCGGCTGGTCGATGGGGATCTCGATGCCAGCGCGTATGCTGGCGCGGAAACGAGCGTCGACGCCATCGGGCAGCACCTCGACGGCGGCGATGGTGAGTTTGATGCGATCAGCGGTCAGCGGCACGGGTTGGCCAGCACGCTTGACCTCCTTGCGCACGGTGAGCGGGAAGCTGAGGCTGCGCGAACCGCCCGGCGCGATCGGAGTGTCAATCTTCAGCCGGCTGGCGCCAAGCGAGACATAGGGGTCGTTGTCCTTCTCGACCCACACCGCTCCTGCCTCGAGCGGACCGTCACCCTGGTTGAACACCTCGACCACCAGGTCTGCATGCTCCTCGGGAGCGAGTCTGCCATCCCCACCATCCTCGACCACCTTCCAGGCCAGTCCGAGATGCGGTGACGGTCTGGGCACGATGCGCAGCGAGACCGGGCATGAGGCGATCGCCTGCCTGCCGCCATCCTGGTGCAATTCGACCGTGAAGCGTTCCTCGCCACCCAGCAACCGGGGCGGGATGTGGAAGTGCATCAGTCCAGTTGCCGAACCGCCGGCCGGTACGGCGCCGATGACGAACTCTTCCTCCCAGAACGGCGACAGCGGATCAGCTCGGATGATGGCGAATAGGCGACCGATCTCGGTGGTTCCAGAGTTGGCCACCTGCACCGACAAGGCGACGGTCTCGCCGGCGGTGACGCTCTGCGGCCCCGCCCAGGTCAGCGCCAAAGTACCGCTGGTGGGAGCGCCGGCTGGCCCCCACACAACCGGTTTGGGCAGGCGTCCAAGAGCCCCGGCCAGGGCGGCGGATTCGACTTCGGCGCGGGCGGCCAGCGGGGCGGCAAGGCGCTCGAGCAGGAATGGGCGCAACTTCTCGTCGGCCAGGGCCTTGTCGGCTGCTGCTGCCCAATCCTCGGCCGCGCACGCAGCCTTGAGCAGGTCGATGACCACCTGGCTCTGGCGGTCGGGCCGGAACTCACGGGCCGAGATGGTGTGCACGCGGCGTGCTTCACGGTCGAGCCAGGGATCGAGCCAGGCCAGTTCGGCGATCGGCTGACGGTCGTAGTTCCTGCGGCTGCCGAGGGCGAATTCGTTGTCGCGCTCGCGCTCGGTCGACATGTCGCGCAGATCGACGGTGCCGTCCTCGCGCACGCCATGGCGCACCAGCAGCAGATCGGGGGACACGCCGACGTCCTGGATGGATGCTCCACCCGGCAGGAGGTACTCCTGGATGGTCAGCTTGAGCCTGCTGCCGTCGCGCAATTCACGGATGTTCTGCACCGAACCCTTGCCGAAGCTCGCCTCGCCGGCGATCACGGCGCGCTCGTTGAGCTGGAGGGCGCCGGAGACGATCTCGGCTGCGCTGGCGGTGCCAGGCGAGGTCAGGACGACCATCGGGGCGGTGACGAAGCGGCGAGCACGGTTGATGGTGACGTCCTCCTTGCCGTCGACCGTGGTGGTGCGCACCACCTCCTGGCCGCGGGCGAGGAAGAAGCCGCCGATCAGCTTGGCCTGATCGAGCAGGCCACCGCCGTTGAAGCGCAGGTCGAGGACCAGCGCCTGCACGGGGCCGTCGCGCTCGATCTCGCGCAGGGCGACGAAGAGGTCGTGGGCGGTGTTGGCATTGAAGTCGTCCATGCGGACGTAGCCGACCGGCCCATCGCGGTGCTGGCGGATGGTGATGACCTTGACCAGATCGCGGACGATGGGCAATTCGATGGCCGTCTTGACCTCCTTGCGCTCGAGGGTCAGGTTGACCGTCGTGCCCTTGGGGCCTTTGATGCGGCGCACCGCCTGGTCGAGGGTCAATCCGGCTGTCTTCTCGCCATCCACCGCGAGGATGACGTCGCCGTCCTCCACGCCGGCGCGCTCGGCCGGCAGGCCGGGCATGACGCGCTGGATGGAAATCAGCCCCTCCTCCTGGTTCAGGAAGGCGCCGATGCCGTAGAACTGACCCTGGATGTTGTCTTCAGACCACTCGCGTGCCGCTTCCGGCGGCCACAGCACGGTGTGCGGATCGAGGACCGACAACGCCCCGTTGACCTGGCTGTAGGCGAGTTCGCGCAGGCGGTCGGCCCTGCCGTCGAAGCCGGCTTCGACAGCGAGGCGAATCGATTCGACCAGGCGCATGGCCGAAGCCAGGTCTCCCGGGTCGGCAGCCGGCACGGTCGAGCGCTTGCCGCGCAGGTTGAGCACGATCCGCCCGTCGGCCCACAGGGTGTCGATGCCGATTTCAGAGCGCTCCAACTGGCGCAGAGCGCGCTCGACCATCAACCGAGGGCGGAACCGGGCAGGATCGTAATAGTGCTGCGCCAGCACCGCGCCAACCGACGGAGCCATGTCCGGAAAGGGCAGCGGGTCAGGCGACTCGCCGGCAAGCAGCAGTGGCAGAATGGCCAGGGCGAGGGCGGTACGGGTCAGCACGATCGGTGGATCCTAGGACTTGAGCGCCACCTGCCAACCGCTGTCTCGGCCATCCCCGGCGCGCGTCAAAGCCACCCCGGTGAGATCGTCGGCCTGGGCGCGTCCGGCGGTGAAGCCGTCGACGGCGGCGGAGACCAGATCAAGCACGCGGCGCGGGGGCAGCCGGCTGCGCCAGGCTGCCAAGACGGTATCGGCGAGGCGTTCTTCGCCGAGGGTCGTGCCGTCCTCGTGCGCCGCTTCGGTGATGCCGTCGGTGTAGAGCAGGAGGAGATCACCTGGGTCGAGGATGACCCGCGGACTGGGATCGATCTCCATGCTCGGCAGGATGCCCAGCGGCATGGCGGTGCTGTCGAGCCACTGCACCCTGCCATGATGGATCCAGAGGGAGCGGGTATGACCGGCCGAGACGTATTCGCAGACGCCGGTCGCGCTGTCGACCGATACGGCCACCGCGGTCATGAAACGTCCGCTGCGGGTATGGAACAGGCCCTCGTTGATCTGGCGGAAGGCGGTGGCCATGTCCGAACCGGCGCGGAACTGCTGCTGCGCCAGGGCATGCGCCATGGTGGTGAAGAGAGCGGCGCCGAGACCATGGCCGCTGACATCGCCGACCATGGTGACCATGCCGCCCGGGCGGGGCAGATAGGTGTAATAGTCGCCGCCGGTCTCGTTGCACGGCCGTGACCACCCTTCGGCCGTGAGACCGCCGACCACCAGACCGCTGGTCGGGAACATCTTCTCCTGCACTTTGCGGGCGAGATCGATCTCCTGGCGCAACCGTTCGCGTTCGATCGCGTCCTTGACCAGGGTGGCGTTGTCGATGGCCGTGCCGGCGAGATTGCACAACGTCTCGGCCAGGCGGCGTTTCGCCGGGCCGAAGTCCTGGTTGGGATTGGCCAGCAGCAGCACGCCCAGGATGCGGTCGCGAGAGATCAGCGCGAGGCAGAGCAGGGCATCCAGACGTTCCTGCAGGCCGCGGAGATCGAGCAGCGCCTTGCGTTCGGCTCGCGGCGCCACGACGGGATCGCCGGTGGAGAAGACCGCCTGGACCACCGGCCGGCCGTCCTTCAGACGGATGGCGTCGATATGGGCGGCGGTCAGGCCCCAGGCCACGCGCATCTCCAGCTTGCCGGTCGCATCCGGCAGCAGGACCGCCCCGACCTGGGCGCCGACCGCATTGAGTCCGGTCTCAAGCAGCTTGGTCAGCAAGACGTCGAGGTCGAGGTGGCGCAGCAGATCGCCGGCCACGGCGAGCTGGGCGACGATCTCGCGCGTCTCCCGCAGCTCCTCGACCACGGTCTGACGCCGGTGCAACTGCACCAGCAGCGGGCCGAGCAGCGTCGACAGGTGACGGACCGGCGCTTCACGGTGGGCCCCCTCCCGGACGACCAGCAGACCGACCGGCGTGCCCGACGAGGCCAGCCGCAGGCTGCCATCCGGCACCTGCAGCTCCGGCACGTCGATCCGCGGCACCGGCTGGTCGAAACCGGCCACCGGGTAGTAGACCCCGGCGTTGGCGTCATAGAGGTAGAGGGCGGCCGGCGTGGCGGCCAGTCGCGGCAGTTCGTCCTCGAGGATGGCGATCAGATGCTGGGCGGTATCCGCAGCCAGCAGCCGGTCCGCCGTCGTGCCGAGATCGTCCGTGGCTGCCACGAGCGGAAGCTAGCAGATGCGGACCCGCACCGGAAGGGTCCAACTGCCTTGGGGCTCGGCCCGTCTCAGGTCGGCGGGTCGGTGTCCTTGACCAGGTTGGGGACCTCGGCGCAGACGGCTGCAAAGCGCGGGGCATCGAGGCCGGCGAGCTTGACTGTCCGGGCATCGACCTGCGTCTGGAAGGGGTGGTCGGGCTGCATGCCGACACCAGCGGCATAGACGAGGCGTTCGGCCAGCCGAACGGCACCGAGATGGGCGGCTCCGACCTCGCCATCACCGGACGGCTCACGATGGTGGCGGGCGATACAGGCCCGCAGCGGAGCCGGCAGCTGCCACTTCTCGGCCAGGCGATCCCCGACCCAGCCATGGTCGAAGCCGACGGCGCGGCGCTCGGCCGTCAGGATGTCGGTCTGCAGATCCTTGCGCAACCGGACACCGGAGCGCGCGAGGAATGGCGACAGGATGAGCAGCCCGACGTCGCGCAGCAGGCCGGCGGCGAAGAATTCCTCGGAGCGGTCCGGCCCGGCCCCTCCCTTCATGCCGACCGCGCGGGACACCGCCGCGGTGGCGATGGAGTTGCGCCACAGCCCGCCACGGCTCATGCCATAGGGTTCGAGATCGACGAGCAGGATGTTCGAGGTCGAGGCGGCCAGGACCACGCTGCGCAGGCTGGCGAAGCCGATGATCGAGACCGCTTCGCGGATCGATCCGACCGGCTGCGGTCGCCGGTAGAAGGCGCTGTTGACCAGCTTCAGCACCTTGCCGGCCAGGACCATGTCCTGTTCGATCAGCTTCTCCAGATCGGTGGTCGAACTATGGGCATCACCGACGCGTTGCAGCACCTGGCCGACGATATGCGGCAGCGACGGGGCGCGATCAATGGCGTCGAGGACCTCCGACTCGGCGACCTCGGCCAGGCCGCCGGTACGCCGGTACTCGCTGCCGGACCCGTCATCGTCGGAGGCCTCCGGAGCGCGGAAGCGGGAGAAGATGTCCGCCGTCATGTGACGCGGAAGATCGCGAGCGACTGCCCGTAGGCAAGCGTTCGCAGCCGGATATATACGGGCATGATCGGCCAGGTCCGACCCGCCAATCCAGCGCCACCGGTATTCCGCAGTCAACCGGAACGTGCACCCATCGTCCGGATCCAGCGGTCGACCGATCTCATCGGCGCCCCGCCCGACCGCCCGAGCCCGTCCCTGACTCCGATCGGGCAACTGGGTACGCGATTGAATGTGACAGCGTGACCAGAGCCGCCGGCTGCGCTCCTCGCCTTCAGTGTCCGCGAGGAATGAAGAAGCCGTGGGCGTCGATCCACGCCTGATTGGGCCGTGAGGGATCTCCGTAGGCGTTTCCGGCGTGGTCGATGCCCCGCGCGAGGTAGAGCTGATGCAGGCCGCCATGGGACCGCTCCGGGTGGAAGCGGGCCCGGGTGGTGATGTAGCGCATGGTGTAGCCGCAGCGACGGCGAGTCGACGTGTTCGCCGCCGAACCGTGGATGGTCTTGGCGTGGTGCAGCGAATATTCGCCTTGGGCGAGGATGCAGGGCACGGCGCGGGACTCGTCGAAGGAACCGGCCCGGATGTTGCCCTCGAAGACGGCCCCGGCGTCCACGATCAGGTCGTACTCGCTGTAGCCGGCGCGCTGGGTGCCGGGAATGACCTGCATGCAGCCGTTGCCGAGGTCGCTGGCATCGACGCCGAGCCAGATCGTCACCACCTCCATGCCATCGCCGGCCATGCCCGGGCCGGGTGAGAAGAGCCCGCGCCAATAGGCGCTGTCCTCGTGCCACGGTACGCGCTTGCCGTCGACCGGCGGCTTGCTGATGAAATGGCTGCTGAACAGCGCGATGTCCGGGCCGATCAGGTCCTCGACGACGTCGAGCACCGCCGGGTGGAGCAGGAAGCGGTTGAGTTCGGGGAAGTAGAAGTGCGGCACGTCCATGTGCTCCGGCCGGCCGCCGCGGCCCAGCCATTCGCCCTGCAGGCGCTCGAAGCAGGTGCGCAGTTCGGCGAACTCGGCCGCCGGCAGCAGTTGGCGATGCGGCAGCGCGTAGCCCTGGCGATGATAGAGCTCGATGGTGGTCGGGTCGAGGACCCTGCTCGTGGCGATGGCGGTCATGGTTGTTCCCGGGTTTCAGGCAGCGATCAGATGGCGGCAGCCGAGGGCGGTCAGGCGGGTCCGCCAGCCGGCGGCCTGCCCGGGCGTGGCGCTGGGCGCGTCATGGATGCGCCGGGCGCTGGCCGCCGCCTTGCCGGCTCCGTGGCGGTGGTAGGGCATCACCTCGACCCGCTCCAACGGATAGGAGCGCGACAGCGCCGCGATGCCGGCGAGATGCCCGTCGTCGTCGTTGAGGCCCGGGATCAGCGGGCAGCGCAGCCAGATGCGCGCGCCGGCCGAAGCGAGGCGTGCGAGGGTCTCGCGCACGCGCTCGTTGCCGACCCCGGTGAGTTCGCGGTGCCGTTCCGCATCGCTGCACTTCCAGTCGAGCAGCCAGAGATCGGCCAGCGGCAGCAGCGCCTCGACCGCCGCCGCCGGCGCATCGCCGCTGGTGTCGAGGCAGCGATGGAGACCTGCCCGTCCGGCTCCAGCGAGGATCGCTGCGGTGAACTCGGCCTGATCGAGCGGCTCCCCGCCGCTGACCGTCAGCCCACCGCCGGCGCGCAGGGTGGCGGCATCGCGCTGGATCTCCTCCACCACCGCTCCGGCCGTCCACCGGCCGCCCTGGACGCGCAGCGCCCCGGTCGGGCAGCCGGCGACGCAGTTCCCGCAGGCGGCGCAGCCCGCCGGCGCCGGTCGCGGCCCGGCCGTCAGCAGGCCCTGCGGGCAGCCGGTGCGGCAGGCGGCGCAGCCGAGGCAGTCGCCCGCGACCCAGGCCAGACGCGGTCGCGCGGCCCAGGTCTCGGGGTTGTGGCACCAGGCGCAGCGCAGGTGGCAACCCTGCACGAACACGGTGGTGCGCAGCCCCGGGCCGTCATGCAGCGAACCGCGATGGATCGCGGACACCCAGCCTTCAGTGGAGGGATCGGGCACAGATCTCCTCCTGGCAGTCGCGCGGCAGATCGACGAAGCGGGCGCTGAACCCGCCGACCCGCACCATCAGATGGCCATGGGCAGCCGGGTCGGCCAGCGCCGCCTGCAGCTCTCCCGGGTCCGAGGCGGTGATCATCACCTGCATGCCGCCGACCGCGGCATAGCCGCCGAGCAGGGCGCGCAGCGGGCCGCGATCGCCGGCGAACCACGAGCGCGACAGCTTGAGGTGCTGGACGCAGCCCGCATCGCAGCCCTGCCCGAGTCCGGCGAGCGAGCGCAGCAGCGCCACCGGACCCTGGCGGTCGCGTCCGGGCTGCGGGTTATTGGCGTTGGCCAGGGCCGTGCCGGCGCGACGGCCGGACGGCAGCGCCCCGGTGTTGCGGCCCATCGCGGTGTTGACCCAGTTGTTGATCACCACGACCAGGAAGTGGTCGAGGCCGGCCGCCGCCCCGTGCGTCCGGCAATTCGCGCAGATCGACTGGTGGATGCGCCGGATCCAGCGGTCCGCCCGCTCGTCATCGTTGCCGTAGGCCGGGGCATGCAGCAGGCGGCCGCGCAGGGCCTCGTGGCCGGCGAAACCGTCGAGCATCGCCCGGCGCAAGGTGTCGAGGCCGCAACCGCCAGGCGCGAAGACCACGGAGGCGAGGGCGGCGAAGCTGTCGCCCGCGTCGGCCAAGCCGTACAGCTCCATGGTGCCGCCGTGGTGGCGGACGCCGCCCCCGAGAATGGCCCGGCCGCGCGCCAGGCAGTCGTCGGTGAGCAGCGACAGCGCCAGGAAGCGGCATTCGGCTGCCGCAGCGGCATGGCTATGGGCCTGCCAGCGGGCCAGGGCCTGCATCGCCTGGTCGGCCCGGGCGGCGAATGCGCTCCACACCGCCTCGACGTCGGCATAGGCCGGAGCCGAGTCGAGATCGCTGGCCTCGGGGGCGCGCCGGCAGCCGGCCGGCAGGCCGAAGAGGACCTCCTCGAGGATGCGCGCCGCGTTGGCGATGCCGTTCGGGCTGGCGGTGCCGGCTCCGGCGATCACCGTCTCGCCGCAGCCATAGGGCAGCCAGCGTTCGGCGCTGCGCAGGTCGATGCCGTGCGCGGCGGCGGCGTGCGGGATGGCCTGCCCATCCCAGTAGAGGATCGGGAAGGTGCGTCCGCGGGCCAGGCTGTCGAAGGCCGCGTCGAGCAGGGCGGGGTCCTGGCCATCGTCCAGCCGCAGGGAGACCTGCGGCTCGATCGCCTCGTGGGCGGCGGTCACCCGCAGGGCGATGCGGGCGAGACGGTCGGCGGCTTGCGGGTTGCGACGACCGCGACCGCCCAGGCAGACCCGGCCATTGAACACCGTGCCCCGCCCGGCGATCAGGCGCCACCACTCGGCGAGGAGGGCCTCCGCCTCCACCTCGCCTCCCTCCTCGAGGAAGGGCGCGAGATCATCGTCGATGCGGCCATGGTTGAGGATGCCGGCGCCGGCATCCCACACCCACAGGAGCTGGATCGCCTGCGCCAGCGAACCCGGCGCCGCCACCGCCAGCTGGCGGCAGTCGGCGGCCTGCGCCTGCGCCCCGACCGCCTCGGCCCGCCGGGCGAGTTCGGTGAAGCAGGCGGCATAGGCGTCGATGACGCTCCCCCAGGCGTCGCACAGGGCCAGGGCCTCGGCGTCGATGGCGCCATCGGCGCGACGCTCGGCAAGGCGCGCACGCAGCCCAGGCAGTCCGCCAGCGAGCAGCCCGCCGTGATCGAGCTGGCAACCGGCGAGGCGGGCGAGGGGGAAGGCCGCCCCTGCCACGACATGATAATCGTCCTGGCCGGCGGGCAGCACGGCGAGCACCTCCGCTGGCCGCGCCGCGCGGATGCGCTCGACGGTGGTGCGGCGCTGCCAGGCTTCCGCGAGGCAGCGCCAGCGGCGGGCCTCGTCGGCGGCGCCGGCGACCTCGGCGGCAGCCGCCAGATCGGCGAGCCGGTGCTGATCCGCGTACCAGCCGAAGCCGCCCGGCTCCGGGGAGATGCCGACCGGCACCTGGGCCCAGCGCCCAGCCAGGCGGTCGCCGGGATGGGCCTCGTCGATGCAGGCCGGCAGCTGGATGGCGAAGGCGGCGGCCTCGCGGGCCGCTGGATGAAGATCATCGGCCGCCAAGGCGATGGCCGTCACCGCCTCGGCTGCGGGAAGCCAGCGGCGGCGACGCTCCGGCGTGATCGCCGGCGGGCACCAGATGCGTTCGAGATCGCGGGCGGGCTGCAGCGCGGGTTTCATGCCTGCATGATCCGGGCCGGATCCGGCGGGCATAGGATCCTTGCCAGGGCATGTGTATCGTGGTGTGATCTGACATGGCCGTCACCCTGCACTGGACCGCCCTCGGCACGAGCGGCGCCTGCCACATCGGACGCATCCCGTATCCGCAGCAGCAGCGCTTCAGCCTGCACGACCACGATTTCGCGGAGCTGTTCTGGGTCGAACGCGGTCGGATCCGCCACGAGACCCCCTCAGGCGGACGCGATCTCGACGCTGGCGATGCCGTCTTCCTGCGCCCCGAGCACCATCATGGCCTACATGGCCTGCCTGGCGGCGGCGTGCTGGTCAACCTCGCCTTCCCCGCCGCCGACCTGGCCGAACTTGAACAACGCTATGGCGGTGACGACTGGCCGTGGCGGGTGCAGGGCGGGCCGGTCCTCCGACGGCTGCCGCCCACCCTGCTCGCCCGCGCCACCGCCCGCGCCGCGTCCCTGCCACCGAACGGTGCCGGCCGCCTGTCGCGCGACGCCCTGCTGCTCACCGTCCTGGATGGCCTGGAACGCAGCGCCGAGCGGCGTTGGCGCGGCCTGCCGGCCTGGCTGGCCGAGGCCCTCGACAGCCTGGCGGAGGACGAGGCGGGCCTCGCCGACGGCATCGGCGGACTGGCCCGGCGTTGCGGCCGTTCAAGGGAGCATCTCGCGCGGACCGTGCGCCTGGCCCTCGACCGCAGTCCGACCGACCTGCTCACCGACCTGCGCTGCGAGCGGGCCGCCCGCCGCCTGGCCCACGGCGCCGATAGCGCCCAGCGCATCGCCGCCGACCTCGGATTCGCCAACCGCACCTGGTTCCATCGCGTCTTCCGCGCCCGCTACGCCTGTACCCCGGCCGAGTACCGCCGCCAAGCCCGCTCCGCCGCGGGCTGAGCGGCCGGCAGCGCCCTCAGCCGCCAGCGGCTCGGCGGCGTGCCGAACCGGCGGCGGAAGTCGCGGGAGAAGTGGCGGGGATCCGTCCAGCCCCAACGCTCCGCCACCCGGGATACCGGCATCCCCTGATCGGTCTGGAGCTGGGCCGCTGCCTCGGTCAGGCGCTCCCGCCGCAGGTCGGCCATGATCCCGGCGCCGAAGTGACGACGCCACAGATGCGCCAGGCGAGAGGCCGAGCAGCCGGCCCGCGTCGCCAGCTCGGCCACCGTCCGGGGACGCCTGTGGACCTCGCGCACTGCCTCCTGGCGCAAGCGGAGCAGCCAATCCGGACCTCTGGCGGCGACCGGATGGACGCCGGCCATCCATCCGGCACGCAGCACGAGCAGGATGAGCCGCTCCGCCGCCGGACGCAGATCGAGCCGGGCTGAAGGATCGTCCGGAATGCGTCGCCAGGCTGCCTCAAGCTCGGCGACCGCTGCGGCCGCCGCCCGCGGCTCCGGCCGCACGGGCGCTGTCGGTGCGATGGAGAGCAGCGGATCCGGTCCGCCACCGGCCTGGCTCAGGCGCACATCGACCACGACATACGCAGCATCGCGCCGCACGAATTCGGTGAAGGCGGTGCCGGGCGCCACCAGCAGTGCTTCCCCGGCGGTGAGCCGGTGACGGCCGCTGGCCAACTCGAGGTCGAGGACCCCGCTGCGCAGCAGGTACAGGTTCCAGTGCTCGCGCCGGGGGCGGGGTACCCGGCGACCTCCACCCGGATCGGCGCTGGACACCGTCACCACCGCCAGGGCGCTGCGCTGCCAGGCGATCTGCCAGGGCTCATGGGCCAGTCCGCTCGTCGGCATGGAGGGAGCATGACCGACGGTGATGGAACATCCACCTCGATAGCAGATCTGTCCACCTGTCGCCGGACAGCATCGCGGCACCGAGGTATCCATGCCCCCCTCTCCGACGCCCAGCTCCGCGATCATCGATGTCCGCGCCCACGGGGCGCGCGGCGACGGCACCACCCTGGACACCAGGTCGATCCAGGCCGCCATCGACCAGGCCGCGGCCCACGGCGGCACGGTGTGGCTGCCGCCGGGCACCTGGCGATCTGGCACGCTGCACCTGCGCTCGCGCATCACCCTGCGCCTGGATCCGGCGGCCATCCTGCTGGCCAGCGGCGAGCTCGCCGACTTCCCGGACATCGGTTCGGTGATCCACCACGAGTCCGGTCGATCGTTCATCGTCGCCGACGGCTGCGAAGACCTGGTCATCGACGGCGGCGGCGTCATCGACGGCAACGGCCCGGCCTTCTGGACCGAACCGGCTCCCGGCTCTCGCTGGCTGCGCGCCGATGATGGCCGTCGTCCGCACCCGATGCTGGAACTGCGCCGCTGCCGGCGCCTGCGCATCAGCGATGTGACCATCCGCAACTCGCCCAGCTGGACGGTGCACCCGTTCTGCTGCGACCACGTCACCCTGCGCGGCGTGACGGTCGAGAACCACCCGTTCGGACCCAACACCGACGGCTTCGACATCGATGGCTCCCGCGATGTGTTCATCAGCGACTGCCGGCTGTCCTGCGGCGACGACGGCATCATCATCAAGGCGACCCCGAAGGCGCGCTCCACCGAGCGCATCGTGATCACCAACTGCATCATCTTCTCGAACTGCATCGGCATCGGCATCGGGCAGGAGACCCAGTGCGGCGTCCGCCAGGTTGCGGTCTCCAACTGCGTCATCCATCGCAGCCACCGCATGTTCACCATCGGCATCTGGGACGGCGGCGAGGTCGAGGACGTCACGGTGTCCAACCTCACCGGCGACACCCTGGCGCACTACTCGCTGGCCCGGCCCCTGCAGTTCGAGGTAAAGCAGTTGTGGAACCTGCCGCAGACCCGGCCTCTGGGCCGGATCCGCAATGTCACGGTGAGCGGGTTCTCCTGCCGCACCCAGGGCCGGATCCTGGCCACCGCCCAGGACGGCGCCTGGATCGAGAACCTGACCCTGCGCGACATCCGCCTCGACTACGTCCACCTCGAGGACCCGATGACGGTGGTGGGGATGGATGGCCGGCGCGGCTCCAACCAGTTCGCCAACGAGAACCTGGAGGCCCGCCGGCGCAACGCGGCCGTGATCCTCGAGGGCGTGCGCGGAGCGGAGATCGACGGCCTGCGCGTCCACTGGCCCGCCGCCAGCGCCGCCGACACAGCGGCCGACGGACCGCGCCGCGCCGCGGGTTCGCCCGATCCGGCCTGGCAGGTGCTGTGGGCCAGGCGCATCGCCGACTGCCGCATCTCGGCCCCCATGGTGCGCGCCAGCATGCCCGGCCTGGCGGCTGCGGACATCGCCGGAGCCGAAGACTGCCGGATCGACCTCGGCACCTGACCAGCCGTCCGGGTGCTCAGAGCACGATGGAACCGCCATCGGACAGGCGCGCCCGCAACGCGGCGGGATCGACCTGCCAGGTGGCCGTGCCACCCGTCGCCAGCGAGGCCGCCACGCCGGCGGCTTCGCCCGTCTGGTTCATGGTGATCATGACGCGGATGGCGCCGAAGGCTCCCGGGTCGGCGTCGATCATGCGCCCGGCCATGATCAGGTTTGGGCAGTCCCGCCGCACCATCGTGCGATAGGGGATCTGGTAGAACCGCGGATCGTCCGCGCCTTCGGGCCGCCACCGGCCCCGCTCCTGGCCACGATGGGTGGTGGAGACCTGACGGCCATCGAGGTACTTGAACAGGTGGCCTCCGCCCTGCGGATAGTGGATGTCCACCCGGTAGGTGCCGTTGGCGATGGCGTCGGGAAAGCGCACTCCGCGCAGCACCTCGTCCTCCGTCAGCCGGTGTTCGCAGCTGAACCGCCTCGTCTCGCGGGTGCCGATCGACCCGGCCAGGGCGAGCAGGCAGAGCTGCGCCCGGCGCTCCGGCAGGAAGCGCCGGACCATGTCCATCATCCCGCGGATGTGCCGGCGACCCTCCATCTCGGCGTCGCTCAACTGGCGGGCATCGGCGGCATTGGCGCCGAAGCAGTGGGTCTCGGCGTGCAGGCGCACCGCACCGGCACCGGGGATGGAGCAGCTCCAGCCGGCGTCCTCGGGCAGGCCGAACTCGTTGCGATGCTCGTTATAGAAGCGTCGCATGTCGATCCCCTCCAGGCCGACGATCTTGGCGCAGGTGGTCGGCGGCTGGAGCTCGGCGCGCACGCTGAACGGGACGGCGCATTCCCTGGCCAGATCGCCATCGCCGGTCGCATCGATGAACACGCTGGCGCGGATGGCGCCACGGCCGTCCTTGTTCTCGACCAGCACCGCCTCGATGCGCCCGGCATCGTCCCGGATCGCGCGGCAGAACATCGTGTGCAGGAACGGCACGACCCCGGCTTCGCGCACCAGTTCATCGAGTTCGATGGTCAGTTCCTCGGTGTTGAGGATGTAGCGGGCATCGGGGTTGCGCTCGCGCACCGTCACCGCATCGCGCCGCTGCAGGCGCTCGACCACCTCCAGCGACAGGCCGGCGATGATCCGTTGCTCGTAGCGGTCGTCGAGGTCGTTGTGCCAGATGCACACCAGGCCGTTGGTGGCGACCCCGCCGAAACGGTTGGTCTTCTCGACCAGGACGACGCTGCAGCCGCCGCGGGCGGCGCGCACCGCGGCGAACACGCCGGTGCAGCTGCCGCCGAGCACGCAGACGTCGGCTTCGGCGATGACAGGGATGGCGCGGGCGGGTTCGTCGATCTGGTGCATGCCGTCGATCATGCCTGGCGGGAAGGCGCTGGCGCAAGCGGCGGCGATGCTGCCGGGCTTTCGCCGGGATGCTGCCGTTATAGCATGCAAGAATGGATGCCTTCCAGGCCGCCTTCGCCGTGCTCGCCGACCGGATGCGCATCGCCTGCCAGGCCAGCCTGGCATGGAAGGACGCCGACCCGGTGCGGCGCGATGCCTGGCCGGCGCATCTGGTCCAGCACCGCGGCGCCTGGTGCAGATCGGTCAAGCGGGATGCGACACGACGGGCTGCCTGCTGCCGGGCCGATCATGCACTCCCGGACGGAGCGGCGCCCAGGCGACGCCGCTGCCCCTTCGGCGTGGTGGAGCGGGTCGTGCCGTTGCACCGCGATGGCGAACTGCTCGGCTGGTGCTTCGTCGGGCTGTGGGAGGGCGGTTCCGCCGCCAGTCCGCCGCAGGAACGCGCCCGCGAGGCGGGCGCCGCCGCCGAACTCGTGGCCCGCCTGCTGGCCGGCATGGCCCAGCTGCACCCCGGGGCCCGGCCAGCGACGGATCCCCGTCTGGTGCAGGCCCGCGAACTGATCGCCGACGACCTGCAGGCCGGCCTGCGCGCCGGGCATATCGCCAGACGACTCGGCCTGAGCACCAGCCGATTCGTGCATTGGTTCAAGGCGGCAGCCGGACGGCCCTTCGCAGAGGAGCTGCGCGCCCGGTTGATGGCCGTCGCCGGCGCCCGCCTCCTGGCCGGCCCGGAGCCGGTCACGGCCATCGCCCTCGACCTCGGCTATGCCAGTCCGGCCACCTTCACCGCCGCCTTCACCCGCTTTCATGGCCGGCCACCGGCACGCTGGCGACGGGAGATGGCCACAGCCGGGGAATGACGTTCCGTGCCTGTCATCACGTGCCTTCACCAGCAGGCAGCGAAGCAGGCGCCATGGCCCTCCTGCATGCCCACGCAGACCTGCCGCACGGCAACGCCGCCTTGATCCGGGTCCAGGACGTCCCGCCAACAGTGAGCGTTCTTTGCCGGGGGAGGGCTCAGCGCCTCCGCGACGGGGCGTACGACGCCCGTATCCCGTCGCTGCAGGGTTCGTCCCTCCCCCGGAAACCCCCACCCCAACGAACAGCGCACACGCGCTGTTAGAGGGCAGCTTCCTGCCGTGACCGGGCTGATCAGCCGGCTGCTCCCCAGCCATGACCCCGCAGCACGGTCAGCAGGCGGTACCAATCGACAGCAGTCAGGTCATGGGTGCCAGGCCGGCGGTGGTAGGACACCCGGTGGCCAATCACGGCATCGAGCGGCGGCGGGGTGGCCAAGGCGCCCACGTCAATCCCGAGCACCTTCCAAGCGGGGGCGGCGTGGATGCATGCCAGCAATTCGCCATCCGGATCGGCCCAGAGATCCTGCTCGGCGCTGGCGACGTGGAGCAGGCGGGGCGCGATCAGCGCCAGCAGTTGATGCTGGTCCACTGGCAGGTCCGCTTCGCGCTCGTTGAAGGCGTGGTAGTTGCGGCAGCACCAGTGCGGGAAGTAGGTGTTCATGTGCAGCTGACGCTCGCCGAAGCGACGTCGGGCGATGGCGGCCCCGGTGCAGCCGGAATCGTTGGACATGACCACGGCGAAACGCTCGTCCTGCGCCGCCGACCACAAGGCGGTCTTGCCCAGGCGCGAGTGGCCGATCACCCCGATGCGTGCCGGATCGACCTCGGGCACCGCGGCCAGCAGCGCGTCGAGCGCCCGCCGCAGACCGAAGGCCCATACGGCAAGCGTACCCCAGGCATCACCGGGAGCGGTCGCGGGATCGGCGTCAGGGAAGAGGGAACGCAGACCATCGCGCCAACCATCTGGGCGGTCCGGCTCGATGTCTCCTGAATACAACGTGGCGACGGCGAAGCCCTGGGCGACGAGGGCGGCGACCGGCCAGCGCCTGGCAAGGATGCCGCGATCGGCGTTGCGTGCCTGACCACCGGGAGACCCATCTTCGGTACGCACCGGCACCCAGGCAGTCGGCAAGGTCGGCCAGTCGTCCGGCACCGTCGTGTGATTGCCGGCGAAATTGAGGCCGAGCAGGCATGGCACCGCTCCATGGACCCGGGCCGGCCGATGCACCAGGATGCGCAGGGCTCGTTCGCCCAGGCTGGTGGCGATGGTCACCAGGATCTCGCTGCGCACTGCCAGGCCGCCCAGCGCGATGGGATCCTCGCGATCGACACGGACGCAGAGCGTCCAGCCGTGCCCGGGCGAGCGGCCGTAGATCGTCTGCGCAAAGAGGTCCAGCAACCTGGCCCGCTGTGCAGGCCAGGTTGCTGCAGTGAGCGGCATCCCGTTCGCATCGCGGTCCACCGGCACCAGGGTGAAGCTGGGGACTTTCGCAGGATCGGTGAGGGCTGGAGGCAGTTGGCTCATGCCGCACCCCCGTCAGCCCGCCAGGGTGTACCATCGACATCCCACGGACCGCCGAGGTTGTCGGCCGGTGCTGCCAGCGGGGCGATGCGCGGGCGGTACTCATGGGTCAGCCGATCGACGACCACGCCGCGTCGGATCAACTCGCGCTCGGGCGTGGCGCCGAGATCGCCGACCGCCGCAAGATGCCCGTCGAGGGCGACACGGTGCTCGGCCAGCTCAGCGGCGTGCGCCGGGTCGCCAGCCAGGTTGGTCATCTGCCAGGGGTCGGCGATGCAGTCGTAGAGTTCCTCTGGCGGCTTGGTCCGGGCGAACCAGGCGGCCTGCGCCGGCGTCAGCCGGCCTTCGGCATGCAGGCGGCGCCAGGCGCGCATACCCGGCATCTTCTCGAGGTAGTCATTGCGCTGCGCCCAGGGCAGGCCGGAGTGGTAGTTGCGGAGGTACAACCAGCGCTGCGAACGGGCGAAGCGGATGCGGTCAAACTGTTCGTCCATGCGGTCGCGGCCGCCGAAGCAGAAGTCCCGTTGCTGCGCCTGCGCGCCGGCGAACGGGTGGCCATGCAGACCCTCGGGGATGGGCAGTCCGCACCAGGCGAGGATCTGCGGCGCGATATCGACCCAGCCGACCAGGCTCTGATGCACGGTGCCGGGGGCGATCCGCCCCGGAGCGCGCACCAGCAGCGGCATGCGCAGGCCGAGGTCATAGCACCAGCGCTTGCCGCGTGGGATACCGGCGCCGTGATCGACCAGAAAGATGACGATGGTATCGTCGGCTTGGCCGCTCGCCTCGAGATCGGCGAGGATCCTGCCGACCTGGTCGTCGAGGGCGCGGGCGTTGTCGTGATGGCGGGCGATGTCGGCGCGTATGGCGGAATCATCGGGCAGCCACGGCGGCAGGCGCAGCCGCGCCGGATCGCAGCGGCGGGACGGCGGCAGCGCCTCGCGCATCGCATGCAGCGGCCGCTGCCAGTCGTCCTCCGCCGCCGGCCACATGATGCTCTCGTGGGTCACCGCCAGGTTGGTGTAGCAGAACCAGGGCCCCTGCTTGGGGAAGCCGAGACGTTCCCAGTCGCGGGTGTCGCTGACCTCACGCGGCTGCAACTCGAAGTTGAAATCGGTCTTGCCCGGCCAACTCACCTGCCATCCCGCATCCTTCAGCACCCGGGTGAACAGCGGCGGCGGCGCCAGCACGGTCGAGCGCATGTGGTGGGCGCCATAGGCGTAGGGATAGCGCCCGGTGACCAGGCCCGAGCGCGACGGTGCGCAGACCGGGCAGTGGGTGAAGGCGCGTTCAGCGCGCAGGCCCTGCGCGCCGAGGCGGTCGAGGTTGGGCGTGGCCGCGTCGGGATCGCCGTAACAGCCGAGATGGGCGCCGGTATCCTCGCCGACCAGCAGGAGGATGTTGGGGCGGCGGGTGGGCATGGTCAGTCGCTCCGGTAGTCGAGTCCGTCGAAGTGCGCCCGGGCATCCTGCGTGTGCAGGTCATAGGCCGCAAGCCCGACTATCGCCGCGGTGGAGCAGTTCGGGATCCCACCAGAACGTGAACGGAAAGAGGCAGGCGATCATCGACACCTTCCCTCCGCCAAAGCTCAACGGTGTGAAGGTGTGACGTCCGGGCAAGAAGGGAAAATGAGGGAGACGCAGGGCGATCGCAACGCGGACCATGTGGCCAGGATGATCGCCCTGGCAGAGAAGCAAAGCTCCGCCGATCAGCCCTGACCCGGCGCCTCGACCGGCAGGATCCACTCGGCGTACCAATCGATACCCGCCACGTCGGCCCGCATCACCAGCAGCCAGTAGCGCGGCTCATCGGCGGACAGATCGGTGTCGGCCGCGACCGGCTGCGGCGGCGTGTCGCGAGCCGCCTCGGCATAGCTCCCATCGGCACGGCGGAACGCCGCCCGCACCCCGGCCGAGCGCGAACCGGTGAGGCGCTGCGCCTGGGCGATGACCGGCCCGGACGGCAGGTGGAAGGAGAGCCGGGCGTCGAGGCCCTGGCTTGGCAGCGCGCGCAGGGAGATGTCGACCGGCATCTCGGCCAGACGGTCGATCTGCACCACGGTTCTCATCCCCCTCCTGGTTGCATGGATTGCCCGATATTCCTGCAGGAGCATGAGCCGGGCGCTCAACCCGGCTCCATCGTCCAGGGCGATGGCCGGACCGGCGACCTCGAGCTGGCACTGGGTCCCAGTCGTCAGCGGCCAATCGCCAGCCGTCGGGTCGAGCCGGGCTGGCCGGTAGCGCAGGGCCTGCAGAAGCACGTAGCCGGCGAAGCCAGCCCCGACGAGGGCGAGCGCGCCGAACAGGGCCAACGGCAACACCCCGTCCCAGGACCCCCGGGCGATCTGCACCACCGCCTGGCTGCCGAGCCCCATGCCGAGCACGGCGAAGGCGAGGGTGCCGCCCACCAGTTGCTGCAGGGACGTGCGATGCTCCACCAGTCCCGGACCCGACGGCCACGGCCCGCGCGAACGCCAGCCGCGGGCCGGCGCCGGCCTGCCAAACAGCAGGCCGACCAGCAGGTACGCTGCCGCGGCGCCGGACAGACAGGCGCCGAGCAGCAGCCAGAGGCGGCCGTCCTGCGCCGTGCGCCAGGCGAGGGCGAGACCGACGGCCAGTCCGGCCATGATCAGCAGGCCGACCAGCGACTGCGCCGTGGACGGCCCATGCGGTTCCCATGGGCAGCCGCTGAAACGCGGAACCAGTTCGCGATCGCCACGCACCGGTGGCCCGCCGATGTGCGCGCCGCGCCGGGCGCGCATCAGGCGTAGGTCCGCTGCATCAGCAGGGGCAGGGCGCACAGCCCGCGGGCGTGGATGCCGGGCAGGATGTGGCGCGCGACGCGCAGCAGCTTCTCCGGCGCATGCCCCATGGCGCAGCCGTGGCCGGCCCAGGCGACCATCTCGAGATCGTTCTCGGCGTCGCCCACCGACCAGACATCGGCTCGCTCGACCCCGAGCATCGCCGCCAGCTTGCTCAGACCCCACACCTTGCTGATGCCCTTGGGCAGGATCTCCAGGCGGTCGGGCTGGCTGAGCACGACGTGGAAGCGGTTGCGGAACTGCTCGCGCAGGTCGGCGACGATGCCCGGCGTGACCAGCGGATCGGCGACGTACATGACCTTGAAGCTCGGCCCCTTCCACGGGGTGAAGTCCTCGGGCCGGATCTCGATGTTGGTGCCGTACTTCGCCGGCCAGCCGGCGGTCTCCATGGCGAGACGGTCCATCCACCAGCTCTTCTCGTCGGGATAGCCGCAGGCGACCCCGCCGCGTCCGCGCAGGGCGGCGAGGATGTCGCGGGTGTCATCCTCATCCAGGCGCAGGCAGGCCATCGCCGGCTGGCCGGGAAAGCCGACCCAGCCGCCGTTGAAGCAGACCAGCGGGGTGGTCAGGCCGAGGCGCTTCCAGATCGCCTGGGTGATCAGCACCGGCCGCCCGGTGACGATGGCGATGTGGCAGCCGGCGCGCTGCAGCTCGCGCACCGCGCGTTCGTGGCCGGCGGTCAGGACCGACGCCTCGGTGAGCAGGGTTCCGTCGAGATCCAGGGCGACCAGGGGGCGCATGGGCGAGCAGGCTATGCCGAGGCCCGGCTCCGCCACCATGGCGCGGCGGCGCGCCCTCCCATGCTGCCGGACATGGCAGAGTGGGAGTTCACCATCACCGGCTGCGGCACCAGCCACGGCAACCCGATGTGGGGTGTGCCGGCATGGTGGAGCGACGATCCACGCGACCGGCGGCGGCGCTCGGGGGCGTTCCTGCGCGGACCACAGGGCCAGGTGCTTCTGTTCGACTGCGGGCCGGACCTCGCCCACCAGATGACCGACCCGTACCGCGACTGGGACGGGCGTTCGTACCCGGCGCGCTGCCTCGTGCGCTGCGATGGGGTGCTACAGACCCACGACCACGCCGACCACTGCCACGGCATCAACGACCTGCGCCACCTCAACCGGCTGATGAAAGGCGACGGCATCGCCCTGTACGGGGCGGAAGAGCACCTCGCCCCGATCCGGACGATGTTCCCCTACTGCTTCGGCGCCGGGACCGACACCTACGCCATGTGCAAGCCCTGCCTGCGCACGGTGGCCCTGGCCGACGGGGTGACCACGAGCATCGCCGGGCTCGATGTGACCCCCTTCGCGATGAGCCACGGCAGCGCCGGCCGCACCACCGGCTTCCGCTGCGGAGCCATGGCCTACTGCACCGACGTCAAGGAGCTGCCGCGCTCCGCCGAGCCCATGCTGCAGGAACTCGACCTGCTCGCCCTGGGCGTGCTACGCGACACTCTTCATCCCACCCATCAGTCATGGGACGAGGCGATGGACGTCCTCGCCCGCCTGCGCCCACGCCGCGCCGTGCTCATCCACCTGGGAGCCGAGGTCCGCTATGCCGCCTGGGCCGGACGCCTGCCACCGGGGGTCGAACTGGCGGTCGATGGCTGGACCGCCACGGTGGCGGCATGAGCCGGACCAGCACCCTCGTCCTCGTCCTGCTCTCGCTGCTGGCCTGCGTGCGGTCGACGGCTGTGGCGCCACCTGCGAACCAGGCCGGACGGCCAGCGGTTACCCTGGCTCCTGCGCCGATAGCCAGGCCAGCCCCGGCTCCGCGCTGGCCTGCCCTCGACCGTGAACCGGAACTCGGCGTCATGCTGCAACGCGGCGCCACCCTGCGCGTGCGCCTGCTGCTGCCGCACCGCCTTGCCGACGGTCGCGAACTGCCAGCCGGCAGTATTGATATCGCCGCTGCCGGGGCCGGATTCCGCATTGCCGGCCGCGTGGTCGCCGAATCGCGCTGCGAGCTGACCGCCGTCGGCGCCGGCCGCACCTTCAGTCTCGACGGCATCACCTGCTCCGGTCGGCTCCGCCTGGCGCGCAGCCGTGACACGGTCGAGGCGATCGAAGTGGTCGGCCTGGAGACCTGGCTGGCCGGCGTCCTGCCCGCCGAGATGAACCCGCGCTGGCCGGTCGAAGCGCTGGCCGCCCAGGCCATCGTGGCGCGCAGCTACGCTGCCGCCCGCTGGCAGGCTCGCTCCGGAGAATCCTGGCACCTGCTGCGCGGCACCGCCGACGTCGCCTATGACGGGATCGGAACTCCATCCGCCGAGGTTGCCGACGCCATCGCCCGCACCCGCGGCGAGCTGCTGATCCACGCTGGTCAGGCCATCCTCGCCCGCTTCCACGCCTGCTCCGGCGGCCGCACCGAGGACAGCGCCGCCCTGTGGCCTGATGCCACCCTGCTCGATGGACGCACCATGCTGGCCCGCTTCATGCGTCAGGTCGATGATCCTGCCAGCGTCGAAGGAGCCCGCGGGTTGGGCTGGACGCGCACCCATCAGCAATGGCGGGCGGCGTTCCGTCTCGACGAACTGAGCGACCGTCTCGGCGCCTGGTCGCGAGCCGACCGCAATCGGCCGCGCATCGGCGCGGTGCGCGCCGTGGCCATCGCCTCCACCACCACCTCAGGCCGGGTCGCGCGGGTCACCGTCACCCATACAGGAGCGTCGGGGGAGCGCAGCGATGAGTTGAGCGCCTTCGAATTCCGTCTCGCCGTCGGCGCCAACCAGTTGCGCTCGCTGTGGTGGGAGAAGGCGGTCATGGCCAGCGCCCGCGGCGGCCAGTTCGTGGTCGAGGGGCGCGGCTTCGGCCATGGTGTCGGCCTGCCCCAAGTCAGCGCCTGGAGCCTCGCCAAAGACGGAGTCAGCGGCGAGGATATCGTCGCCCGCTATTACCCCGGGACGACGTTGGCCCGGATGTGGCGCTGATAGGACGCACTGCCACGGCGCACCACCCGGCGCCGAATCCGCGCTAGCGCCCCCGGCCAGAGCGGCAGCATGTCGCCATGCGATCGTACGCCCTCCTAGCCGTGGCCGCCCTCGTCCTCTCCCTCCTTGCCGGTTGCGCCGAAGAAGAGCGGTTCAAGGCCAATCCGACCAACGAGGAGACCCCGGCCGAACGCGATCTCCGGTTGGACATCGAGACCCTGGCCAAAGGCGCGATCGGCGGCGATCCCGCTGCTTCGGTGGCCTACGACAAGGCGGTCAACGACCTGATCCTGCGCGGCTCCAAGATCGAGACCACGATCATCGACGCCTTGCGTTCGCACCGCAACGCCTGGGTGCGCATCGGCTGCGTCGAGGTGCTGACCGCGATCGCCACCAAGTCCGCGGTCGAACATCTCATCGCCGTGCTCGACGACGAGGAACCGCTGGTCGCGCAGCGCGCCAACATCGCCCTGCAGACCCTGACCAGCCAGCGCATGGTTGCCGAGACGGGCACATCCGACCCCAAGCTGATTCCTGCCGTGCCGGCACGCCCCGAAAGCGACAAGGAACTCGAAGCCGAGGAACGCATCTATGCCGCCTGGCACGCCCAGCATAAAGCCGAGTTGAAAGCGGCCTGGGAGCGCTGGTGGGCGGCGAACCGCGCCACCTTCACCGTGCGCTAGGAGCCATCGTCCCCTGGACGTCGAGGCGCATGGATATGTGGCCGTTCCACGATATCGGCACCAACCGGAGGAAACGGGTGCGAAGCGGACGCGGCAGCAGCGTCGTCACTTCGGTTTCGCTGTCCTTGCTACCGTCGAATACGGCTGGAGCACCACCTGCAGCGGGAACCGGTCGCAACGACCGCTCATCGCGACCGGCCAGCAGCCTGTAGGCTGTCACCCACTGGCCGATGCCTGGCCTGCCCCGGATGGCGATCGCGCTGATCTGGACCTCCCTGCCGAAATCGACCTGGATCCACTGGTTCGCATCATTGGTCTGCGCGATCCAGGAGGAGGTCGCGACACGCGCACGGGCTGGCCCATGCGCCAGAATATTGCCGGTCCAGACGGAAGAGGACGTGAAGGATGCCTCAGGCAGGTCGGCCAGCAGGGGGCGCGGAGGGCCGCCGCTCTCACCGAGCAGGTCGATCGCCGGAGGATTGAGCAGTTCCTCGATGAACTCCCCGGCTCGTGCCTGCTCCAGTGCGGCCTTCAAGGCGTTTGCGCTGTCGAGGTCTCCCGCCCGCACCTGCTTGGTCAGGGCCGTCTCGAGCGCCTTGCACAACTTGTCGTTCTCGGCCTTGACCTTCTTGGCGTAGTCGGCCTTGTGCCGCTCGAGCGCAGGCCGGATCTGACTCAGTTGTTCTTCAACCAAGCCGGACGGAGGATCTGCTGCCCATCCGGGGAGCAGCAGGCCGAGCAGAAAGCCAACCTGGAGGCGAACCACATCTTCTATGGTCGACCGTGGATTCCCCAGTCAACCTTGCTCGACCGGGACATCCACCGTCAGCAGATCGTCCGCCACCACGACGTCGATGCCTGGGCAGACCGAAGCAGCTTCGGCGCGCAACTGTTCCGCTCCCTCGCCGTCGCTGTGGCGGCCGCCGAGATGGGTGACGACCAGGCGGCGGGCGGCCAACGCGGCGGCGAAACGGCCGGTCATCAGCGCGGTGCTGTGGCCCCACTGCCGCGCCTTCTCCTCGTGCTCGCCGGCGTAGGTCGCCTCGCGCACCACCAGGTCGACACCGCGGGCGTGCGGGATCAGCGCATCGGCATCGTCGGTATCGCCGCAGACCAGCACCCGGCGCGGGCGTGGCGGCGGATCCATCACCTCGGCGGGCATCAGGCTGCGGCCGTTGGCCAGCTGCACGGATTCCCCGCGCTGCAGCCGACCCAGCATGCGCAGATCGGTCAGGCCGGCGGCCTGGGCCAGTTCCGGACGGATGCGGCCCGGCCGCTGCGGCTCCTCGCACAGCCAGGCGACGCACGGCACGCGGTGGCGGATGGCGAACGGCCGCGCCCGCCAGGCCGTCGGCGGGCCGGCCAGCGGCTCGCCGCGCGGCTCGTCGGGCAGTTCGACCAGGTCGAGCGGGAAGGGCAGTTCGGTCGCGGTCGGGCCGTACGCGCCGTCGAGCAGCCGGGCCAGGCCGCGCGGGCCGGCGAGTTGCACCGGTTCGGTCCGTCCGGCGATGGCGATGGCCATGAGCATGCCAGGCAGGCCCCAACAGTGGTCGCCATGCAGATGGGTGATGAGGATGCGGTCGCATGTGATCGCGCGCAGGCCGGCGTCGCGCACGCGGTGCTGGGTCGCCTCGCCGCAGTCGACCAGCCACCACGACCCGTCGTCGAAGCGCAGGGCCTGGGCGGTGACGTTGCGGTTGCGGGTGGGCTGGCCGGCGGAAGTGCCGAGGAAGGTGAGTTTCATTGCCCCGCATTGCCCCAAGGGGTTAGGGGTTAGGGGTCAGGGTCGTGGGACCGGGCATGGCTATGATTACCCTGCCGCTGCAGTCCACCAACCCCCCAGTCCACCAACCCCCTTGTGCCAGCGACCTGGGCATCAGCATCACGCCCCTGACCCCTAACCCCTAACCCCTGGGGCAATGATGCCTTTTCTCACTCCCGGCACCGTCGTCATCGGCCAGAGCGGCGGACCCACCGCCGTCATCAACCAGTCGCTCATCGGCGTGGCCAAGGCCTGCCTGCAGCGCCCCGAGGTCTTCACCAAGGTGCTCGGCGCGGTGCATGGCGTGAACGGCATCCTCAAGGGGGAGTTCATCGACTTCGGGGCCGAGGATCCGGCCAACCTCGAAGTCGTCGCCGGCACCCCCTCCAGCGCGCTGAAGAGCGTCCGGCGCAAGGCCTCCAAGGACGACTGCCAGGCGATCTTCGCCCGCTTCAAGGAACTGAACGTCCGCGCCTTCTTCTACATCGGCGGCAACGACACGGCCGAGACCACGCACATCATCGATGAGATGGCCAAGCAGGTCGGCTACGACCTCGCCTGCTTCCACGTGCCCAAGACCATCGACAACGACCTGCGCGTCACCGACCACTGCCCCGGCTACGGCTCGGCGGCCAAGTTCGTCGCCCAGGCCTTCATGGGCGACAATCTCGACAACCGCGCCCTGTCCGGCATCAAGGTCAACATCGTCATGGGCCGCAATGCCGGCTGGCTGACCGCCGCCGCCGCCCTCGCCCGCATCCTGCCGCAGGACGGTCCGCACCTGATCTACTGCCCCGAGGCGGACTTCTCGCTCGACGCCTTCTGCGCGGATGCCGAGGCGGTCTACCGCAAGCTCGGCCGCTGCGTCATCGCGGTGTCCGAGGGCATCCACGGCCCGGGCGGCAAGGAGATCATCGACAGCAAGGAGGTCGACTCGCACGGCAACAAGCAACTGTCGGGCAGCGGCGCCCTCGGCGACTTCCTCGCCGACACGCTGAAGGCCCACTTGGCCAAGGTCATGCCGGACAAGAAGCACCGCGTGCGCGCCGACACCTTCGGCTACCTGCAGCGCTGCTTCCCCGGCGTGGTCAGCGAGAGCGATGCGCGCGAAGCCCGCCAGGCCGGCGTCGCCGCGGTCGAGGCCGCGGTGGCCGGCACGCGCAGCGGCTCGATCGCGTTCAAGCGGCTCGACACCCCCTACCGCATCGAGTGCTTCGTCACCCCGCTGGCGACGGTGGCCAAGGAGACCAAGCCGATGCCGCGCGAGTTGATCAATGCCGCCGGCAACGATGTGGTCGGCGACAAGCTGCTGCCCTACCTGCGTCCGCTGGTCGGCCAGCTGCCGCCGGTCGGCCGGCTGCAGGGCATCTCGGGCTAGGCCGTGACGACTGGACCTTTCCCGGGCGGTCGCAACGCCGCCGTCTCGCTGACCTACGACGACTGCCTGCCCTGCCACCGCCTGGCGGTGGCGCCGGCGTTGTCGGCGCGCGGCCTGCTCGGCACGTTCTACTGCCCGGCATCCGCGGGCGATCTGCACGCCAACGTCGAGAGCTGGCGGGCGGTGGCCCGGTCCGGGCACGAGTTGGGCAACCACACCTGCTTCCACCCCTGCAGGCGGAGCGACGGGGCGGCGTGGCCTGATCCGGCCTACGACCTGAAGGCCTACAACCGCCGGCGCATCGTCGACGAGTTGCTCCTGGCGGAGCGGGTGCTCCGGCTAGTCGACGGCAACGACCGCCGTTCGTTCGCCGCCACCTGCGGCCAGACCACGGTCGGCCCCGACGGGGCCGAGGAGTCCTTCGTCGACGATCTCCGGCGCTTCGCCACGGTGGTGCGGTCCGGCGACGCGGGGATCCTGCCCCTGCGCAGACCGGATTTCGTTGTCGGCAGCCACATGGCCGACGGCAGGGACGCCGCGGCAACCATCGCCGCGATCGAACCGGTGCTCGCCTCCGGTGGCTGGGTCCTGGTCATGATCCACGGGGTCGGCGCCGGCACCCACCATCTGTTCGTCGCCGAGGACCAGCACACGCGCATCCTCGACTGGATCGCCGAACGCAGCGCCGTGCTATGGGCCGGCACGGTCAGCGGCGTGGCTGCGCATCTCGACACAATGTAGCAGGCCCCGTCGCGCAGCGATGGGCTGCCGCCGAGCTGCGCTGGGCGGATATAATGGGCGAAGCCCATCCGCCCACGGTTTCGGAACGAAACCGAGCTGCGACAAAGGCAGCGGGGACAGGCCCGAAGGGCCGCAGGGGCGGAGCCCCTGAGCAGATTAGGCGCGGACCGCGAGCGCCACGTCCATGACGTTGGTGTTGGTCGGCCCGGTAGTCAGCAGACAGCCGAGGCGCTGCAGCAGCGGATAGGCATCGTGTCCCGCCAGGTGCCAGGCGGCCTGCGCATCGCGCCGCCACGTCGTCAGGTCGACCACCCCGCCGGCCGCATCGGTCGGCCCGTCGCTGCCGTCGGTACCGCCCGACAGCACAGTCATGTCCACCCTATGGTCATCGAGCCAGCGCGCCGCCGCCAGGGCGAACTCCTGGTTCCGGCCGCCCTGGCCCGCTGCATCGCCAAGCGTCACCGTGGTCTCGCCGCCGGCCGCGACCAGGGTGCCGGGCGGTTGGGCGGCGGCGAAGGCACAGAACGCTTCGGCCGCCTGCCAGGCCTCGCCTTCGAGCGTCGGTGCGATCACGGCGGCGCCGGTGGCGCGCAGGGCTACCGCGTTCGAGGCGACGATGCGGTGTTCGACGCGACCGAACAGCGGATCGCCGGGCTTCGGCGTCCACGCCGCCCCGCCCGTCAGGACCGCACGCACCGCCGGCGGCGCGTCCGGCGCGAAGCGCTCGACGATGGCCAGGGCGTCGTCGTCACTCGAGGGATCCGGCGCGGTCGGCCCGGAGCCGATCACCGAGAGGTCATCGCCAAGGACGTCGCTCACCACCAGGGTGAGGACGCGGGCCGGGGCGCAGGCCGCCGCCAGCCGGCCGCCGGACAGACGCGAGAGATGCTTGCGTACGGTGTTGAGTTGGTGGATGTCGCAGCCGGAGGCCAGCAGCCGGCCGGTGAGGGCGCGCAGGTCCGCCAGCGTGACAGGCGGGCGCGGAGCGGGCAGTAGGGCGGAAGCCCCGCCCGACAGGCAGACCACGACCAGGTCGTCGGCCCCCAGCCCGGCGACGGCGGCCTCGATCCGCCGGGCGCCCTCCAGGCCGGCCTCGTCCGGCACCGGATGGGCGGCCTCATGCAGCCGGATGCGCGCCAGCGGGGCGGTGTAGCCGTATTTCACCACCACCACGCCGCGGACGATGCGTTCGGAGAAGGCGTCCTCGACCGCCTGCGCCATCGGCGCCGAGGCCTTGCCGGCCCCGACCACGACGACGCGGCCGGCGCCGCGCGTCCACGGCCCGGCGGCCAGTTCCGCCGCCACCGCCAAGCGCGGTTCGACTGCGGCGACGGCGCGGCGGAAGCGTTCGACCAGCAGGTCCTTCACGGCCAGCGCACGCCGGCCTGCTCGCGACAGGCGTCGATCGTCCGGGCTAGCGCCAGGCTGTCGGCCCAGGTCATCTCGGGGTGCTCCAGGCGATCGGCGAACTCGGCCACGCCCAGCGCCTCGCGGGCGTACAGTTCGGTCCCGTCATCGTCCCAGACGAGGTCACTCGACGTACCGCCCTGGTGCAGGCGGAAGGCGGCACCGGCCTGGTTGCGGAATGGCTCGACGATCTCGATCGCGGCAGCAGGCCCGGCGATAGTCGCCTGCTGCGGCATCGCCGCATCGCAGCCGCACACCGCGGTGGCGATGTGGCCGCCGGAAAAGCGCAGCGTCACGCTGGCGGCCAGGTCGACGCCAGTGCCGGCCAGCCGGGCGCTGCACTGCACCGCAGCAGGCTCGCCGAGCAGGGTGATCAGCCAGGACAGTGGATAGCAGCCGACGTCCATCAGCGCCCCGCCGCCGAGCGGGTCGAGCAGCCGGGGCTTGTCCGGGGCGTGGAAGCAGAAGCTGGCGTGGGCGGTCAGCGGTCCGCCGAGTTGGGGCAGCAGGCGGCGCAACACCCGCCAGCGCGGATGGCAGCGGTAGGCGAAGGCCTCCATCCAGAACGTCCCGGCGGCCCGCGCGGCCTCAAGCATCGTCGCCAGCTCGGCCGCGGTCAGCGCGGCAGGCTTCTCGCACAGCACGCGCTTGCCGGCGCGCGAGGCCGCGATCGACCAGGCCGCGTGGTCGCGGTTGAGCAGCGAGATGTACACCGCCTCGACCGCCGGGTCGGCGAGCACATCGGCGTAGGAACCGGAGCGCGCCACGCCGTGCGCCGCGGCGAAGGAGGCCGCCTTGGCTGGATCGCGCGCTCCGACCGCCTGCAGCCGGGCGCGTCCGCCGAGGGCGGCGACCTGGCCGGCGAAGCGGGTAGCGATGTGGCCGGTCCCGAGGATGCCCCAGCCCAGGACGCGCGGGCTCATGCCAGCTTGGCCTTCAGCGTCTCCAGCACCTCGACCTCGGCATTGGCCTCCTTCAGCGCCAGGCCGACCATCTTGCGCAACGACTCGGCCTCGGACGCATCGATCACGCCGTCCTCCAGCACGCTCTGGATCTCCAGCACCAACTGGCTCTCGCGGATGTCGCCGCGCGCCTGGTGGGACACGAAGGCCTGCAGATCCTTGGCCGAGACCTCGCCGGTCGCCGGCTTGGCGGCGTCGAGGCGGAAGGCATCGGCGATGCGCGTGGTGCCGTATTCCCTGGTCTCATGCCGGGCGAGGTGCAGCACCGCGACCACGCTGAGGTCGGCGAGGCGCTTCTGCCCGATGAGGACCTGGACCCAGCGTCGGGCTGAGCGCGGATCACGTTCGATGACCCGGGCGAGCTCGCTCATCGGCATGCGCTCTACCGTGGCGACCAGGGCGTCGAGAAGGCGTTGCATGGCCTGCATGCTCCCGTCCCTGGCGCCGGCCGCAATGCCTCCACCATCCGCGACGTGCGGCTCATCCTCGGCATCGGCAACATCGGCAGCCAGTACGCTGGCACCCGCCACAACGTCGGCTTCGATGTCGTCGACTCCCTGGCCAAGCGGCACGGCGTCACGCAATGGAGCCGCAAGCACCACGCCCAGATCGCCGCGTGGCGATCGGACCAGGGTCAGGTCCTGCTGGTCAAACCGGAGACGTACGTCAATGGATCCGGCGAGGCCGTGCAGGCCCTGCTCGCCTTCCACCAGGCCCTGCCCGCCGACCTGCTGGTGGTGGTCGACGACCTCCATCTTGCCCTCGGCACCCTGCGGCTGCGAGCCGAAGGCAGTGCCGGAGGTCACAACGGCCTGCGTGATATCGAGTCCCGTATAGGCACCGCATATCCCAGGCTGCGTGTCGGTATCGGCGCACCGCCTAACGCTGGCGACGCGCAGATCGGCCACGTGCTGGGCCGCTGGAGCGAAACGGAGCAGCCAGACGTGCGCGACATGCTCGCCAAAGCGACCGACTGCGTCGAACGGTGGCTGAGCGATGGCGTGACAGCCGCGTGCCAATTCAACGGTCCGCTGCGGCCGCCACCGCCCAAACCACGTCCACCCAGACCGTCACCACCAGCCGGGTCGGACGTTCCGTCGGCATAGCCACCACGCCGACATCCCCCCCTGCCATCGCCCGTCCCCTGCGCTACGCTCGGCGACACATGGCCAGGCATTGCCAATCCTGCGCGACCGTCCTGCCCGATGGACATGTCGGCCCCTGCCCCTCGTGCGGGGTCGAGGATCCCTCGCGCACGGCGGTGATGGCTACCCCAGGACCGATCACCATCGACATACGCACCCCAACCGGAGGTAGCCAGCAGGATCCCCTGCTCGGCCAGCGGATCGCCGGTTGCGTGGTCGAGACGGTCATCGGCCAGGGTGGGATGGGGCGGGTCTATCGCGCCATCCACGAGGGCCTCGGCAAGGCCGTCGCGGTGAAGGTGCTGAACACCGCCCTGGTCGCCAACACCACCTTCGTCGAGCGCTTCCTGCGCGAGGCACGAGCCGCGGCCCAACTCGACCACCCCAACGTCGTCCGCATCCTCAATGCCGGCGAGGAGGGTGGCCGCCACTTCATCGTCATGGAGATCGTCGAAGGCGAGAACCTGCGCTCGCGGCTGCGTCGGGATGGCCGACTCGAGAAGGCCGAGGCCTTGCGCCTCGCCACCGGCACGGCCCATGCGCTGGCCGCCGCCCACGAACTCGGCCTAGTGCATCGCGACATCAAACCCGACAACATCATGATCAACGAGGACGGCGAGGTGAAGGTCGCAGACTTCGGTCTCGCCCGCCAGGTCACCGAAGGCGGCGAGATCACCGGCGAGGGCATGGCCTGCGGCACGCCGCCGTACATGAGTCCCGAGCAGATCGCCGGCCACGCGGTCGACGGGCGCAGCGACCTCTACAGCCTCGGCATCGTGTTCTACGAGTGCTTGGCCGGGCGCCGCCCGTTCAGCGCCCAGGACCTGCTCGGCTGGCTCGAATGCCACACGCGCATGGAGCCGGAGCCACTGCGGCGCTATGTCTCCGATCTCCCCGACGAGCTGGCCGAAGTGGTCATGCGCCTGCTCGCCAAGCGCCCCGAGGAGCGCTATGCCGACGCCCGCGAGCTGCTGGCAGAACTGCAGTTCCTGGGTGGCGACGATCCGGCAGCCAATCCGCGCGACAGCACCCGCCGTGGTTCGCGCCGCGACCTCCAGCCGACCGGCTCGCTGCGCCTGCATCAGCTCCTTGGCCAGGGCGTGGACGAAGGCGCGGTGTCGCTGCACCTCGAACCGGTCGCTGGCGGCGGCCGCGTGCGCATGCGCGTGCGTACCGGCTTGAAGGAGGTCGAACGGCTGACGGCGGCCGGCTATCGCCAGCTGATCGACGCCTGCCGCAGCGCCGCCGGACAGGCCACCCCGGAGATGAGCGGCCCGGTCGAGGGTGTGGTCGAGTTCGACCACGACCACCAGCGCCGTCAGGCCAAGCTGACCATGGCGCCGACCCTGCAGGGGCCGCGCGCCGCCCTGCGCCTGATGGGACTGGTCAAGCCGCATCCGCATCTCATCCAGCAGGGCTTCGGCTCGACCCATGTGCGGGCCTGGCGCGACTGGCTGGTCGACAGTCCCGGCCTGGTCGCCGTCGCCGGCCCGGCCGGAAGCGGCAAGGGCCAGACCGTCGGCGGCCTGCTCGGCCTGCTCGATCTCGCCAACATGGTGACGGTGGCGGTGGCCGAGGAGACCCATGTCGATGCCGAGGACATCGCCCAGCTGCAGGTCGACCATCGCACCACCCGCCAGGACGCCCTGCGCCTGGCCCTGCGCCAGTATCCGGACCTGGTGCTGATGCTGGATGTCGACGGCCTCGGCGACCGCGACACGGCGCGCGACGCCTTCCAGGCCGCAGCCAGCGGACGGCGCGTGCTCGCCAGCTTCATGTGGGAGGACGCGGCCGACTCCATCGCCGGCCTGCTGATGATGGGTCTCGACCAGCGCGTCCTCGCCCGCTCGCTGCGCGGCATCGTCTCGCCGCGCCTGGTGCGCCTGACCTGCCCGGCCTGTCGCGAACCCTACCGTGCGGCGCCAGGCGACCTGGCCCGCCTCGGTCTCGCCGGCGACCCGGGACCCTTCTATCGCAGCCGTGGCTGCGAACGATGCGCCACCAGCGGCGGCCGCCGCCGCACCGTCGCCTACGAGTCCTTCACCCCGACACCGGACTTCTGGAGCGAACTCGGCGAGGAGCGCGAGGAACGCGTCATCGCCACCATCGCCGCCCGGCACGGCCTGGTCTCGATGCGCGACATGCTGGTGCCGCGCGTGAAGAAGGGCTACATCGATCCCGCAGCCGCTGCAGCAGCGGTCCCCCATACCTACGGCTGATCTGGGGCGGACGAGCCGGCTACCGCGCGACCAGCAGCCGGAGTTCCCCGTCGCCATCGGCCTGCCACGGCCCGGCCACCGCCGGAACCAGGCAGGTCTGCATCGGACGGATGCGGACCGAGCCGGCCGCCGTCGACAGCGTGCCAGTGCCGCGCAGGCAGGTGACGATGCTGAAACCGCCGTGTCCACCGCCGCGGGTCTGTTCGGCGAGGCGTTCCTCGACGGTGAAGTAGCGGCAGCTCGCCAGCTCGCGGCAGGTGCCGCCGGCGCGATGGCTGGTGAAAGGCGGGTTGCTGACGCAGCCCCCGGCAGCACCGGTGAAATCGATCGTCGCCAGCGACTGCGCGACATGCAGCGGCCGTGGCCTGCCATCGAGGCCAACCCGACCCCAGTCATCGACCCGGAAGGTGGCATCGCAGGTCTGCTGCACCTCGCAGATCAGCGTGCCGGCGCCGAGGGCATGCACCGTGCGCGCCGGCAGGAACGCGAAATCGCCGTCGCCCACCGCTTGGCGGTTCAGGCAATCCGCGACCCGGCCGGCCGCCAGGGCGGCCTCGAAGGCCTGACGTGTGACTCCGGGCTTCAAGCCGACGAACAGTTCGCCGCCATCTTCCAGCACCAGCCAGCACTCGGTCTTGCCACGCGTACCGACGCCCAGGCTCCGGGCCAGGGCATCGTCGGGATGCACCTGCACCGACAGGCGGTCGCTGGCGTCGATGACCTTGACCAGCAGCGGGAATTCGCCGCCGTCCCAGGCGGCCCCGACGAGTTCGCGGCCGTGCAGACGGGTCAGTTCGCCCAGCTTGCGCCCGGCCAGCGGCCCCTCTGCGACCACGCTGTCGCCGCGCTGGTGGTCGCTCAGATCCCAGCTCTCGCCGACCGGCCCGTCGGGCAGGTCGGTACGCCAGCGCGCCAGGCGCCGCCCTCCCCAGACCAGCACATGGTAGACCGGAGCGAAGGCGAGCGGCAGGGCGAGCGGGTTCATGTCGGTGGCGGAGCCTGCCCCGCTGGGGCGGCAGGGGAAGAGGCTGGCGCCTGCGGATCCGCAGACGGCTCGGAGGCTGACTTTCCTTGGGGCTTGCTGCCGGTCAGGCGATGGCGGTTGGCGCGCATCGCCACGACCTTGGCGCGGATCAGCTTGCCACCGTCCTTCACCTCGTGCCGCCACCAGAAGATGCCGACCAGCAGCAGGATCGAGGTCAGGATGACCAGGCCCCAGCCCAGGATGCCCATGCCGTAGCGTTCGTGCACCGGGACGACCTCCCAGGGCTCGGTGACGAACAGCCAGGTGTAGATGCGATCGCTGTGCCGCTGCACGCCGTTCGCCTTGTCGCGCATCTCCTCCACCTTCACCGGTATGGCGCGCTTCTTCAGGAAGCGGCCGAGGGCGGTGACCAGCACGCCCTTCTCCGGCGGCGGCTGATCGGTGATGACGGCCAGCTCATACAGCCGCAGCACCTGCTTGACCTCGCGCGACTCCTTGCCGTCGATCATCTCGGTCACCGGCGCGACATCGCGACGGTAGATCAGCAGACGGACGACCCTGGCGACGCCGAACGGCTGATCGCGGGCGACCTCCTGATCCTCCCAGGATTCGTAGACGTAGCCGGTGATCCGGTACGGCTTGGCGCGGTAGTCGGCCGGATTCAGATGCAGATCGTCGGCGGCCTGGTTGCCATCCTCGGCGCCATCCCAAGCCCCGGCAGTGGTGCGGTCGCGCAGGACCTGGCCGAGCAGGTAGTAGTACGGCCGCGTCTCGGTCCATAGGCGGAAGTCGTCGACCTCGCCGAACAGGTCGCTGGGCATGGAGAACGGCCGGTGAAACTCGGCCAGGGCGTCATCAGCCTCGGGCTGGGCCGTCGAGATGGCGAGGACTCGGCCGAGCACGATCGGCAGCTGGATCTTCGCCTCGCCGGCGGGCCGTTCATCATAGGCGAGCAACCGGCCGGTGATGCGGACCTGGGTTCCGAGCGGGATCTCGGCGGCAGTGCGCGCTTCGGAGAGCACCTCGACGAACTGCCCCTCGTCGATGGCCAGCAGCAGGCGCTGCCACGGACGGTCGGAGCCTTCGATCCGGCCTGGCAGCCGATCTTCCAGCAGGCCTTCGAGGATCATCGGCGTGCCGAGCCGGACGTGGTCGGCCAGCAGCAGATCGCGCGCCGCCAGCCGCTGCGGCAGGGGCGGCGTGACGCGATCAGCATCCAGCCGCGCCTCGGCCCAGGCCAGGGTGATGGGGTCGAGGCCGGAGGCGGTCAGCGGTACACCGGCATTGACGTTGACCAGCGCGGCGGCCGCCTCGCGCGCAGCGTCGACCTCGGTCTGGGCCGGCATGCCCGGCAGGACCTCCCAGCCCGGCCGCGGCATCGGCGACAGCTTGGCGGTCACCGGCAGCTGCTCGCCCTTGCTGGTCAACGTCGCGGCGAGACGCTCCTTCCAATCCCACATCGTCCAGGCCAGCAGCCCGAGCAGCACCGGCAGGAACACGACCATCCGCCACTCGGTGCGCGACAGCTGGCCACGCTGCTTCGCCCGCAGGATGTCCTTGCGGTCGAGGCTGAACGGTGGTGGCGCCGATCGACGCGGATCGGGACCGGTTGGGAACATGGTTGGCTCCTGCCAGGGGATGAACGGTGCTGGAGCGCGACGGTTCGCGCGGAAGACCGTCGCGTCAACGCAGGCCGATGGCGCTGCCGCCGCCGGCCAGCCAGGCCGTGCCGTCGGGCGACACCGCCATCGTCGCGGCGCCGCGCAGCAGCTCGGCGGTCGGGCGCGCCGACACCGGCAGCAGCGATTGGCCGCGGAAGTCGACCACCTGCCAGTCGGCACGGCTGGCATCGAGGACATGCAGCAATCCCTGGCGGTCGACCTGCATGGCGACGGCGCCGCGGAACTGACCGGGGTTCGACCCCTTGCCGCCGCCCGTGGCGGCGTGGCGCCCGGTCCTGGCCTGCTGGTCGAGGGCGTACTTCTTCACCTCGTAGCGGTCCTCATCGAAGATGTAGGCCGCATCGCCGGCGGGCGACACCGCCACCAGGATCGGCTCATCGAGCTGGTTGGGCGCTCCGCCCCGTTCGCCGAAGGCGAAGAGGAACTGGCCACCGGCATCGAACGCCGATACGCGGTAGAGGTCCTCATCGAGCACATAGGTGCGTCCGGCCTCGTCGGCAGCGATCGCCAGCGGCGCCTTGAACTGGCCGTTGTTGCCGCCCTCGCCGCCGAACACCAATGGCGCCTTGCGCAGATCGCGGCCATCGAAGCGCACCACCGTGCACTTGTCGACGTCCAGCACGGCGATGGCCGAGCCATCGGGGACCACGGCCATGGCACCGGCCTCGGCGAACGGTCCGCCGTTGCGCGTGGTGCCGCCGAATCGGGTGGTGCGCCAGCCTTCGGCGTCATGCGCGGCCAGCAGGCCGGTGTCGACGTCGAGGGCGAAGATCCGGCCGAGGCCGTCCGCCGCCCAACGCGTGGAGCTGGCCAGGAGACCCGGGCCGCGCTGGCCCAGCACCCTCCCGTCGGCTGCGAGTCGAGCGGCGATCCCACCGGCATGGCAGACCACGACCTCGCCACCGGCGTCGCTGGCGATGGCCACCGCCGATCCGGTGTTGTCGACGAGGCCGGCGCCAGCGCTGGGTTTCCAGGTTTCGGCCACCGTCCCCTTGCCGCCGTAGAGCTGGACCGTGCCGTCCTCGAGCAGCACCAGCAGTCCGCGCGGATGCACGGTGACATCGACCGGCCGGATCTTGGGATCGCCGGTCACCGTCCAGGCGTCGAGGCGGCGCAGCTCGCCGGTGAAGCGATGCAGCCTCCGCGCCTGGGCGTCGAGCACCGCCAGGATGCCGTCCGGTCCGACGCAGACCCGGCTGACCTCGGCGAATCCGTCATCGCCGACACGGCCAGCGCGGGCGCGGAAGCGACCACTCGCATCGAAGACCATGACGCCGCCGGCCCGCTGGTCGGCGACGTACACGGTTCCATCCGCGCCGACCGCAAGGTCGCCGGGTTCGCTCAGCCCGCCGAGGGTGCGGCGCAGCTGGCCTGCCTCGGTGAAGATCAGCACCGCTGCCTTGTCGCGGTCGAGGACATGCAGTTCCTTGCCACGCAGCACCGCCACCAGCGGTCGGCGTGCGCCGTCGCCAAGAGCCATGGGGACGGCCTGCTGCCAGCCGGGGCCGGTGCGCAGGACGCGTCCGGCATCATCCACACCGACCCAGGAACCGTCGTCGGCCCGTTCGAGCCTCATCCACGCCGGCTCCTGGCCGGTACCGAGGCCGGCGAAGGGCTTGCGTGGCCGGCGCGCATCGTCGGCCCCCTTCACGTCCAGCGGCAGGCTTAGCACGGCCTGCTGGCCGTACGGATCGACCACCGTCGCCTTGAGTGCGATGCCGCCCTCGGGCGGCTGGCCGGGCGCAGACCACACCACCTCGGGCTGCGCAGTCAGCCTGGCGTCGAGGTGGCCGCAGCGTCCGATGGCGCCGACCAGTTCCCAGGTGATGACCAGCGGATCGCCGTCGGGGTCGATGACCGGCAGCTTCACCGCGATCGAGGCTCCGGCAGGGGCAGATACCGCAGGCAGGGCGGCGCTGGCCGCCGGCGGCGCGTTCGGCGCAGCCTCGCCGGGCAAAGGCACGGCATCCCACCCCGCCTCCGGCTGGGCCTCGCCGGCCCGCCACAGCACGCGCAGTCGCAGGCGATCGCCCTCGATGGCGATGATCTGCCCCTTGGCCAGCAGCTTGCGCTGCTCGGTCACCACCTTGCCGGTGAGCGGATGCTTCACCACCGAGCCTGGACCATGCAGAGCGACCATCTGGCCGAGGTTCAGCCTGGTGGCGGCGTCGAAGCGCACGATGACGCCTGCCTTGTCGACGAGTTCGACCAGGCCGAGCGGCAGTTCGGCGGCGGCGGCGGAAGCGGCGAGGACGAGCGGGACGAGGGTACGGAGCTTCATGGGGATCCTGCGGCGGGTTCGACGACCGCGTTGACGATGTGCCAGGCGCCGTCCTTCCGGCGCATCTCCCAGCGCACGGCCGACTGCTCCTCGGGGGCGTTGTCCATGGCATGGACGAGAGCGATGCTGCCGACTGCGGTCTCGCCGTTGCGTGCGAAACCGGTCAGGCGGGTGGTGAGGCGGGCCCCCGGCATGGCCATGAACTCGATCAGTTGGCTTCCGTCGGCGGGCCCCCCGGCGAACAGCGCCCCGAGGGCGGTGGCATCGCGCTTGGCGAAGGCTGCATCGAGGGCTGCCAGCAGGGCGATGGCGGCTTCTCGGCTGCGTCGATCATCGAGACGACGGCGCAGGTCGGGGATTTCGGCCCGCTCGGCTCCCGCCTCGGCGGTGAAGGCGTCGAGCTCGGCAGCCAGCGGCGGGATCGGCTGCTGGAGGTCGTCGAGCTTCGCCGCCAGGACCTTGGCCCGTTCCTGGCGTTCGCGCTCCAGCGCCTCGGCCTTGGCCCGCTCCTGCGCCTCGGTGACACGAGCGGCGTTGAGCTGGCTGGCGGCCAGAACGGCCTGCGGACTGCCGGGCGCCAGCTTCTCCAGCCGCGCCAGCTCGGCAGCTGCGCCGGCAAGGTCGCGGGCGGCAACGAGTGCCTCCACCTGCTTGCGGCTGGCGTCGATGGCGTCCTTGCGCTCCCGCACCGTGTTCAGGCCGAGGGTCGCCGACTCGCTCTTGGGATCGAGCTGGCGGGCTGCGGTATAGGCGAGCTGCGCCGCATCGAGATCGTTGCGGGCGAGCGCCGCAGCGCCCTGGGCGAGCTGCTCGCTGACCGCACGCTCCAGCGCGTCGGACTTCTCGCGCGCCGCCTTGGCCCGGCGCAGGGCGTTGCTCGCCTGGCTGTCATCCGGGTGCTGCTCGACGAGGGCGGTGAGCAGTTCCTCGGCCTTGCCCGCCTGGCCCTCGGTCAGGAGGTTGTCGGCTTCGAGCAGGACGCGGTCACGCTGCTTGCGTTGGCCATCGAGCCGCTCGATGTCGGCCAGCAAGGTGGCCAGCGCCGGATCATCGGGGATCAGGCCCTTGGCCTTGGCTGCGGCAGTGCCGGCGTATTCGACGTTGCCGCGCTTGAACGCGTCCTGCGCCTCGACCAGGGCCAGACGCCCCTCGGCGGCGTCGAGCGCCTTGGCCATCTCGGCCCAGGCCGGATCGTCGGACTTCAGGCCGCGGTTGACGTTCACCACCCGTCGCGCCTCGGGCAGATCACCGCGTGCCAGGGCCTCGCGGGCGCTGTTCAAGGCGGGATCTACAGTGCCTGCCGTCGGGGTCGCAGCCGCGGTGGCGGCGGCTGCGGCGGCGGCTGCGGCGGCTGCGGCCTGACGACGGGCCTGCTCGTGCGCCACTTCGACCTTGCGCAAGGCGAGGGCCAGTTCCTTGTCGTCGGGATCCCGGGCGATCAGGGCGGCCAGGGCTGATTCGGCGTCATCATAGCGTCCCTCGACCAGCATCGCCTCGGCCGAGGCGATGGCATCGCGGCGCTCCTTGTCGCGATGCTGCTGCTGCGACAGGGCGGTGAGGAGCGTGGTCACCTGGGAGTCGACCGCCACGCTGGCCGGCACGGTCGGAGGGGCATCCACCGGCCGCTGCGCCGGGACAGGATCCGACGGGGCGGGTGGCGGAGAACGCGTCAGCCACCAGGCAGCTGCCCCGCCAGCGGCCAGCAATCCGACCACGACCGCGACCGTGGGTCCGCTGGAGCGCCGAGCCGGCTTGCTCGTCGTACCGGCGCCCGCTGGCGAGGCGAAGGTGCCGCTGCCGATGATGGTGGCCCCGCTCATCAGCAGATCAGGGCGTTCGAGGGCGATCGCCGGCGGCTGGCCGTCGCGCAGGCGTTCGAGGTCGGCGAGCAGATCGACGGCGCTGCCGTAGCGGTCGTCCGCCCGCTTCTGCATGCACTTCAGCACCACCGCCTGGAAGTCGTCGGGGATGTTGGGGTCCAGTTCGCGCGGCGCCTTGGGCGGGGCGTGGATGTGCTGGTAGATGACCGAGGTGGCGTTCTCGCCGGTGAACGGCAGGCGGCCGGTGAGCAGTTCGTAGAACACCACGCCGAGGGCGTAGAGGTCGGTGCGTTGGTCGCATGGCTCGCCGCGGCCCTGTTCGGGACTGAAGTAGCTGACCGTGCCCATCACCGTGCCGCTCATGGTCAGCGAGTGCGCCGCCGTGGCCAGGCGGACCAGACCGAAGTCCATGATCTTGAGCGACCCCTTGCGGTCGATCATCATGTTGCCCGGCTTGATGTCGCGATGGACGATGCCGTGCTCGCCGGCCGCGGCGAGCCCCTTGGCCGCCTGCAGGACCAGCTCCAGGGCCTGCTTGTACGACGGCTTGAAGCCCGTGCGCAGCTTGCGCGACAGGTCCTCGCCATCGACGAACTCCATGGCGAAGTAGTGGTGGCCCTGGTGCACGCCGGCGGCGAAGACCTGCACGACGTGCGGGCTGCTCATCTTCGCGACCGCCTTGGCCTCCAGCTGGAAGCGCTCGCGGAACTGCTCGTTCTCCGACAGGTGGCCCGGCAGCACCTTGATCGCCACCTGGCGGTCGAGCGACAACTGCTTGCCGAGATACACCGCGCCCATGCCTCCACGACCGAGCAGACGGCTGAACTGGAAGTCGCCCCATACCTCGCCCAGGTGGGTGCCATCCGAGGCGCTCGGCGGTCCCGAACCGACGTGCAGGTTGGTCACGTCCGTCCCGGCATGCTTGCGGGCTGGATCGCTGACATGGGTAGGTATGGCGTCCTGAACGTCCGCTCCCGGGGCGACGGTCATCGCCGTGTGCTGGACCGACGGACCCTTGGCCCCGGACAGGTCGGAGACGACGGTGCATTCCTGACCCGACAGATCGCTGACGAGGGTCTTGTCGTCCTTGGTGCCAGGCACGGTCGGCCTGGTCTGGTCGTTGCTGGCGGGGTCTGGCATCCAGCAATCAACCATCGCCGGCTGGCGGTGGGGGTCAATCGGCACCATTGCCCCAGGGGTTAGGGGTTAGGGGTTAGGGGTTAGGGTCGTTGGGCAGTGCGGTTCCGGACCACGAGGCAGCCTTCGCACCGTATGCCGTGGTCCGTGACGATTCCGCGGCACGACCCTAACCCCTAATCCCTAACCCCTGGGGCAATGAGGTGCAATGAATTGACCCCCCTAACCCCTGGGACAATGAGGTGCCATGCACTGGCAATGAATTGACCCCTCCTCCGCCCCCGCTAGCCTGCCCACCCCTCTGGAGCAGCCGCATGGCCAAGCCCGCCGCGGGTCCCGACGCCGCATTGTCCGCCGACCTCGCCCGTGTCACCGAGGCGCTCGAAGAGCGCTATGGCCGGCGCAAGCCGCAGACCTATGAGGACGTCATCGAAGCCCTGGTCCAGCAGATCCTTGAACTCGGCGTGCCCGAGCGCTCGGCCAAGGACGCGATGAAGCGTCTGCGGGACGAGTTCATCGACTGGAATGACATGCGGGTCGCGACCGTGCGCGAGATCGAAGACGTCCTCGGCGTGCGCTATCCGAAGGTGCGTGAGAAGTCCGAGGACCTGCGCCACCTGCTCGCCGACCTCTACACCGCCTTCCGCCGCATGGACATCCGCGAGGCGCTGGCCGGCGATGGCATCGAGACCCTGCGCGCCCTGCCTGAGACCAGCAACATCCGGCGCGACTTCGTCGACCGTTCGCTGCTGCTCGCCCTCGGGCTGAAGGTGTTCCCCTGCGACGAGGAGCAGCTCCGGCTGCTCAAGTTCCTCGGCGGCTGCTCCAAGGCGTGGACCCTGCAGCAGGCACAGAAGCGCCTGGAGGAAGCCCTCGACCTCGAAGGCATGGACCGCCTCTCTCGGACCCTGCGCGAGCACGTGCAGATGTACCAGGAGGCGGGTCTCGACGAACCGCAGATCATCGCCCACGGCTGGGACAAGCCAGATCCGCTGGGCATGGACAAGGTCAAGAAGGCCAAGAACGGCAAGGTCGAGAAGCCGGCCACAGCCAAGGTCGAGAAGCCCAAGACCGGCAAGGTCGAGAAGCCCAAGACCGGCAAGGTTGAGAAGCCCAAAGCGGACAAGCCCAAGGCCGAGAAGCCCAAGGCGGACAAGCCCAAGGCCGAGAAGCCCAAGGCCGCCAAGGCGGCAGCCAAGCCCGAGAAGAAGCCTAGCGCGAAGAAGTGAACCGTGGCGCTCCGCTCCGGCCGTTACCATAATCTCAAGCACCACAAGGACGCCGCTGACCAGAAACGGGCGGCGACGTGGGCCAAGATGGGCGTGCTGATCGTCTCGGCGGTCCAGCTGGGTGGTGGCACGCGGCCCGAGGACAATCCCCGCCTCCGCCTCGCCGTCACCCGGGCCCGCGCGGCGCAGATGAGCAGCGACGCGATCGAGCGGGCGATCAAGAAGGGCTCTGGCGTCGGAGCGGACGGCAAGCAGATGGTCGAACTGACCTACGAAGGTTACGGCCCCGGCGGCGTGGCGGTGGTGGTCGAGGCCCTGACCGACAACCGGAACCGAACCGCACCCGAGGTGAAGAAGATCTTCGAGGTCCACGGCGGCGCCCTCGGCGCCCCCGGCTGCGTCGCCTGGCAGTTCAAGCCGCGCTCGCTGTTCGTGGTCGAAGGCGCCGACGACACGCGCGTGATGGAAGCGCTGCTCGACGGCGGCGCAGACGCCATCGACGTCACCTTCGCCGATGGTTCGACCACGGTGATCGCCGAGATCAAGGATTACGACGCGATCGCCAAGTCCCTTGCCGCAGCCAAGCTGACCGTGGTGCGCAGCGACCTGACCCGGATTCCCGACACCGAGATCCCGGTGACCGATCCGGCGGTGGCCGAGGCGGTGCAGGCCTTGCTCGACGATCTCGATGACCATGCCGATGTGCAGGAAGCCCTGCATAATTGTGCTTGGGGGCTGGCGCCCCCACGGCCCTGACGGGCCTGCCCCCCGGGCTTTGTCGGGACTCGTTTTCGTCGCAAGCTCCGAAAACGTGGCGGCATGGGCTGCGCCCATTGTATGCCGCCACCGCCCCTTGGCGCCCGATCCTCGCTGACGCTGCGGCCAGGGCTACGCCCTGCCCCCATCCGATGGGGGATACGACACTTGACCGGCGCTCCTGCCACCGCATTATCCCCGCCCTTCCAAACGGAGTTCCCATGGCCCGCGGTCAGCATCGTTTCCGTCACCTCCGCCTGCTTGGCGAGAAGAAGATCCAGGCCACCTCCAAGGCGTTCAACGCCCCCCGCGACGTCCGCATGAAGGAACTGGTCAAGAAGCAGCTCGCCGCCGGCAAGCCGCTCAGCGCCCCGGCCCAGAGCTGGGTCTCGCGCCAGGCTGGCCGCCCCTTCACCAAGTTGACCGCCGAACAGGTCGCCAAGACCATCGGCTGAGACAGTCGACCGGATCAAGGGAAACAGCCAGGTGCAGCGCACCTGGCTGTTTGCGTTGTGTGCCTGGCAGGTCTCGCCAGCAGGAGGAGACAGTCCTCTCCGGACCAGCGGAATTCGAACGTCAGGCGACCCAGCCACCGCCGAGGCAGATGGTGTCGGACGGATCATAGATCGCGCAAGCCTGGCCCGGTGCAGGACGAACAAACGGCTCGTCGAGCACGACCCGGCCATCGGCGTGCACGGTGGCCGGCAGCGGGGCGCTGCGATGGCGCGGACGCACCGCGCAGCGCAGCCCGTCGAAGCCCGGAGCAGTGAGATGCCAGACGCAGCCGCGCAGACGGAATTCGGCCACCAGCAGCCGCTCGCGCGGACCGACCACCACGGCGTTGGCCGCGACATCCAGGCGCAATACGAACAGCGGCTCCCCCGCTCCGGCGATGCCCAACCCCTTGCGCTGGCCGATGGTGTGCAGGCCGAGGCCCTGGTGCTCGCCCAGCACGCGGCCGTCCTCGCCGACGATCAGGCCAGGGCGGAAAGCGTCGGGGCGCTCGCGCTTGAGCATGCCGCCGACGCCGTCGGCGCCGAGGAAGCACAGATCCATGCTCTCGCGCTTGTCGGCGGTGGGCAGATTGCGCCGGCGCGCCGCCTCGCGCACCGCCGTCTTGTCCAGGCCGCCGACCGGGAACTCGGCGATGGCGAGCTGCGCCTGGGTCAGGGTGCAGAGGAACCAGGTCTGGTCCTTGGACTGATCGATGGCCCGGCGCAGGACGATGCGGTCGCCGATGCGCTCGGTGCGGGCGTAGTGCCCGGTGGCGATGCGCTCGGCGCCCAGCGCCTGGGCATGCGTCCACAGCGAGCCGAACTTCACCGTCTCGTTGCAACGCACGCAGGGACT
>JAIFKN010000088.1:53422-56916 GCA_020049615.1 bacterium
AAGTCCTCGACCACGCCGCGTCGGAACTCGTCCTCGGCATCGATGACGTAGTGGGTGATGCCGCGGCCGACGGCGACGGCGCGGGCGTCGCGCGTCTCGGTCGGCGAACAGCACGCATCCGGCTTGGTGAAGCCGCCGTCGAGCTCGGCGCACGGCCACAGCTTGAGCGTCACGCCGACCACTTCGTGGCCGGCCTCGGCCAGCAGCGCCGCCGCCAGGCTGGAATCGACCCCGCCGCTCATCCCCACCACGATGCGTGCCATGGGCCCCAGTCTGCTCAGTCGAACGGGATCTCACGCGCGATCGCCTGCGGGTCGAACACGCGGTCGTCCCAGCGCCCGAGGGGATCGCCGTTGCGACGGGACAGGGCGGCGAATGGCGTGGCTCGGACGCGCAGTTCGCGCATCCGCGTGGCGTCGGCGTCGAGCAACACGTCGATCGCGGCACTCCGGCCCGCCAGCGTGCGTTCCAGCGCGGAGGGATCCGCGATCTCGGCGACGCGCGGGCTCACCGCGGCCCAGCCGCGACCCTCGGGCGTGCCGAGCAGCAGACTGGTGAGCAGGCCAGCCTGGGCGGCATCGCGCGCAGCCAGGACGTGGCGCGCCAGGTCGCGTCCAGTCGGGGCCGAACGACGGGTCAGGAAGCGATGCACCACCTCGACGCGGCCTGCAGCGATCGCCCGCCGCAGCGCGTCCATCAGCGGCCCCTGGGCGGCGGCGCAATGCGGGCAATGCAGGTCGATGGCCAGTTCCAGCACATAGGCGGCGTGCGGCGAGCCCTGGCGGCGCAGCTGGTCCAGCTCCGGATCGACCTGGGCGGCCTGGGCAGGACGGCCGGTGGGCGCAAGGAAGGCGCCGATCCCCGGATCGGCCGGAACCGGAACAGGCGGAGCGACCGGCCCGTCCTCGACCACGGTCGGGACGAAGGCGAAATGCAATCCAAGGAAGGCGAGTCCGAGCAGCGCCAGCCGCGGCAGCCACGGGGCCCCGGCGGCGAGGCCGGCGCACAGCAGCACCCCGGCGTGGACAGTGAAGCAGTAGGGGCAGCGCAGCGAGATCATCCAGGCCACCCACAGGAAGTAGAGCGAACCTCCTGCCGCGCCCCACGCCAGCCAGGCAGCCTCGGGCCGGCGGCGCCAGGCCAGGACTGCGATGCCCAGCAGCGCCAGCACCGCCGGAACGTGTACCGGCACGCCCCACAGGCGCTGATAATGGCCGCCGCCCTGGCACGAGACCGGGCAGGGCCAGATGGCGTCGCCGAAGAAGCGCGTCGCTGCGACCAGCGCGGTGGCCAGGGCCAGCCAGGGCAGGACGCGGGCGGCGATGTCGATGCGCCGGATCACGCGTCGGCGATGGCGATGGCCTGCTTCGGCCCGAGGAAGAGCCGCAGCTCCATCTGTCCGGGCCGCGGCATGCCTTCCAGCACGGCAAAGCCGCCTTTCTTCAGCGGCATCGGCCGGCCCCCGATCATCAACCCGATGAAGCGGCCGAGGTCGGGCTCGTGGCCGACCAGCACGACCTCGGCGGCGCCGCGCAGGAACCGGCTCCAGTCGGGGATCTCGGTCGATTCACCGGCCAGCCACGGACATTCGGTCAACGGCAGATCCCACAGTTCGGCCGCCTGCTCGGCGGTCTGCCGGGCACGCTTCCACGGGCTGGTCCAGACCTCTTCGGCGATGATCGTGTCCGACACGGCCCGCAGGGCGGAACGGAGCTGGGCCAGGCCCTCGCGAGTCAACGGCCGATCCCGGTCGTCGCCATGCCAGGCCTCGCGCTCGACCGCCTTGCCGTGCCGGAGGATGGTCAGGATCATGCGCGGATCGTGCGCACGCGACGTAAAGCCTCAAGGGCTTGCATGGCACAGCAGCACCGCAACATCCCGCCCACTCAGGAGCCTCCCATGCCCGCCCAGAAGAAAGAACGCGTCGTCCTCGCCTATTCCGGCGGCCTCGACACCTCGGTGATCGTCCGATACCTGGAGCAGAAGAACTACGAAGTCATCTGCATGTGCGCCAACGTCGGCCAGCAGGAGAAATACAAGGATCTGGAGAAGAAGGCGCTGAATTCGGGCGCGGTGAAGTGCTACATCAAGGATCTGCGCGAGGAGTTCGTGCGCGACTTCGTCTTCCCGGCGATCGCCTGGAATGCCAAGTACGAGGGACGCTACCTGCTCGGTACCAGCCTGGCCCGCCCGATCATCGCCAAGGCCATGGTCGATGTCGCGCGCAAGGAGAAGGCGCAGTACATCGCCCACGGCGCTACCGGCAAAGGCAACGACCAGGTCCGCTTCGAACTGACCGCCTACGCCCTCTACCCGGGCGTGAAGATCATCGCCCCCTGGCGCGACAAGGAGTTCCGCGACCTGATCCCCGGCCGCGAGCAGGCGATCGAGTACGCCAACAAGTGGGGCATCCCGGTGAAGGCATCGAAGAAGGACCCGTGGTCGTCGGATGACAACCTGCTGCACATCAGCTTCGAGGCCGGCATGCTGGAGGATCCGGCGGCCCGCCCGCTCGACCGCATGTTCGAGAAGACCCTGCCGCTCGACCAGGTCACGGCCAAGCGCCAGAAGATCAGCGTCGACTTCGTCCAGGGCATCCCGGTCGCGGTCAACGGCAAGCAGATGAAGCCGGTCGAACTGCTCGACACGCTGAACACGATCGGCGCCAAGCACGGCATCGGCCGCATCGACATGGTCGAGAGCCGCTTCGTCGGCATGAAGAGCCGCGGCGTCTACGAGACCCCGGGCGGCACCATCCTGCTGGCAGCGCACCAGGACATCGAGGCGCTGACCGTCTCGCGCGACCTGCTGCACACCAAGAACCAGCTCGCGGTGCGGTTCAGTCAAATGGCCTACTTCGGCTTCTGGTACACCGAGGAGATGGAGGCCCTGTTCGCCTTCCTCCGCCAGAGCCAGCGCCATGTCACCGGCCGGGTGAACCTCGAGCTGTACATGGGCAACGTCATCGTCACCGGCCGCAGCTCGGAGCACTCGCTCTACGACGCGGCCATCGCCTCGATGGAGGCCGACGGCGGCGCCTACGACCAGGGCGACGCGACCGGTTTCATCCGGCTGCAGGCCCTGCCGCTACGCGTGCACGCACGGCGCGCCGCGCGCCTCGGCGAGCTGTAGCCGGTTTCAACCGCCGACCGGTCGCCCTTGGGCGATCGCGCTGAGGATCGGCGCAAGCCGGTCGATGGCGGCGATGACCTCGACCACCGCTGGCGCACAGGGCGCATGGTCCTCGCCACGGGCAGCCATCTCCAGGCGGCTGCAGGCCTGGTAGAGGTCCGTGGCACCCACGCTGCTTGACGACCCACGCAGCCGGTGGGCGAGCTTGCCGAGCTGATCCCACGCCTGGGCAGCGCAGTGGCGCTGGAACGCCTCTCGGGCCGGGGCGAGGTCGGCAAGCAGCAGTTCCGCCAGCTGCGCGGCGGCACCTGGACTGAGCTCCTCGATGGCGCGCAGTGGGGCGGGATCCAGCGCGACCAGGG
>JAIFKN010000292.1 GCA_020049615.1 bacterium
TGATCAACGCCAGCGTGGTGACCAACGCCAGCGAGCCGTCCACTGCCGGCACCATCCGGTTGACCCGCAGCGGCGGCGCCGGCGCGCGCGGCGCGCTGAAGGTGGCCTACACCGTCTCCGGCACCGCCATCTCCGGGACGGATTACACGGCCCTCAGTGGCAGCGCCGTCATCCCGGACGGATCGTCCACAGTGGACATCAGCGTGGCGGCCCTCGACGACTTCGTCGCCGAGGGGGCCGAGACCGTCATCGTGACCGTGTCCGCGGATCCGGCCCATTACCGCGTCGGTACGGCCGCCAACCTGACCCTGAACGACAACGACACGCGTGGCGTCACCGTCACCCAGTCTGGCGGGACGACCACCCCGACCGAGGGCGGGGCCACCGACAGCTACACCGTGGTGCTGACCAGCCAGCCGACCGCGACCGTCACCATCGCCATCGCCGGCACGGCCGGCGAGGTCACGCTCAGCTCGTCCTCGCTGACCTTCACCACCGGCAACTGGTACACGGCCCAGACCGTGACGGTCACCGCGGTCAATGACAGCTATGACGAGACCGCGGCGCAGAACGCGGCCACCCTCACGCACACCGCCAGCGGTGGCGACTACGCCGGGATCGGCATCGCCTCCGTCGCCTGCGCCGTGGTCGACAACGACAACGCCCCGAACCTCGCGGTCGGCGACGCGGTCGTCACCGAGGGCCACAGCGGCACGGTCAACGTCTCGGTGCAGTTCAGCATCACCGGCCTCAGCGAGTCGGTGGTCACCTGCTCGTACCAGTCGTACAACGACAACGCGGTGGCCGGCACCGACTACACCGCGGTCTCCGGGAACCTGACCTGGAATCCCGGCGACACGACGGTGCGCAACGTCGTCTGCACCGTCGCCGGCGACTACTTCGACGAGGCAAACGAGACCTTCCGCATCGTCATCACCGCCAAGACCAATTCCGGCGTCGCCGACGACACCGGTGTGGTCACCATCACCGATGACGACACCGCCGGATTCAACATCGCGGCCGTGGCCGGCGACGTGGTCACCGACGAGGACGGGGACACCGCGGTCGTCCAGATCAGCCTGAAGAGCATGCCGACCGGGGCCGTCACCATCAGCGTGGGCAGCAGCGACGACACCGAGGGCAAGGCCTCGACCACCTCGCTGCTGTTCGACGCCGGCAACTGGTCCACCACCCAGTCCGTCACCATCACCGGCCAGGACGACCCGGCCAACGACGGGGACGTGGGCTACTCGCTCCTGCTGTCGATCGAGAGCAGCGGCGACGCGCAGTACCTCGACCTGGTCCCGGGCAATGTGGCGCTGACCAACCGCGACAACGACGAGCCGGGGATCATCTGCTCGCCCGCCTCGCTGAGCGTCAGCGAAGGCGGCGTGTCGGGCAGCTACACGGTCGCCCTGGCGACCGCTCCGAGCTTCCCCGTGACCGTGACGCTGAGCAGCGACACGACCTACGGCGTGCGCGTCGATGCCGATTCCGGTACGGCCGGCGACCAGACCACCATCCTGTTCAGCACCTCCAACTGGAACGTGGCGCGTTCGGTGACGGTGACCGCCGTCGACGACACCCGCCACGAGGGGGCGCACGGGGACACCATCGCGCACACCGTCTCCTCGACCGACGCCGACTACAACGGCCTGCCCACCAACGTGACGGTGACGCTGACCGACAACGACCCGGTCCCGGCCCTGTCCATCAACTCCCAGTCGGTGTCGGAAGGGACAGGGACGAACGGCACCGTCCAGCTCACCGTCACCCCGACCAACGCGCGGTCGACCTCCTTCTCGGTGAACTTCGCCACCTCGGCCGGCACCGCCCTGGCGGCCACCGACTACACCTCCACCAGCGGGACGCTGACCTGGGCCGCGAACGACGCCACGGCGAAGACCATCACGGTGACCATCGTGGCCGATGCGCTCGATGAGGCCAACGAGACGCTCAGCGTCGTCCTGTCATCGCCGGTCAACTGCACGGTCACCACCGCGACCGGCACCATCACCGTCAACGATGATGATGCGCTGCCGACCGTCACCCTGTCGGCCACCGGCTCTCCGATCGCCGAGGCGGGCGGCGTCGCCACCATCACCGCCACGCTGAACGCCGTCAGCGGACGCGATGTGACGGTCAGCCTGGCCAGCACCGGCACGGCGACCGGCGGCGGCACGGACTTCACCGTATCCGCCGTCAGCATCGTGATCCCGGCCGGCAGCATCAGCGCCAACGGCACGATCACGGCCGTCGCCGACGCGCTCGATGAGCCGGCGGAGACGGTGATCGTCGACATCACCGGCGTGACCAACGGCACGGAGAGCGGCACCCAGCAGGTGACCGTGACGATCACCGACGACGATCCGCCCCCCACCGTGACCCTCGCCGCCGCGCCGCTGACCGTCGCCGAGGCCACCGGCGCCAGCACGCTGACCGCGACGCTGTCGGCGGTCAGCGGCCAGGCGGTCACCGTCCAGCTGGGCTTTGGCGGCACGGCCGGCGGCGCCGACTACGTGGCCGGATCCGCCAGCATCGTCATCCCGGCCGGCTCGTCGAGCGGCACGACCACGGTCACCGCGACCCAGGACGCCATCGACGAGGCGGACGAGACGGTGGTCGTCGACGTCACCGGCGTCACCAACGGCAGCGAGGCCACCGCCCAGCAGGCGATCATCACCATCACGGATGATGATACGGCGCCGACCGTCACGCTCGCCGCGACCCCGGCCTCGGTCGGCGAGGCCGGCGGCACGGCGACCCTGACGGCGACCCTGTCGGCGGCCAGCGGTCTGCCGGTGACGGTGAACCTCGGCTACTCCGGCGCGGCCACCAGCGGGACCGACTTCACCTCCGCCGCCTCGCTGGTCATCGCGGTGGGCAGTACCTCAGGCAGCGTGGTGCTGTCCGCGGTGGACGATCTGGTGGACGAGGCCGACGAAGCGGTGGTCGTGGACATCACCGGCGTGACCAATGGCAGCGAGAGCGGCTCGCAGCAGTCGACCGTGACGATCGTCGACAACGACGATCCGCCGACGGTGGCGTTCACCGCCGTCACGCAATCCAGCGTCGGCGAATCCGGGACCCTGACGGCGACGGTGCAGCTCTCGGCCGTGTCCGGCCGGACCGTCTCGGCCCCGTTCACCGTCACCGGCACGGCGAGCGGCGCCGACTATGGGGTGAGCGCCAGCCCGTTGACCATCAATGCCGGCTCGAGCACGGCCACGGTGACCATCACCATCACGGGCGACACGCTTGACGAGGTCGGCGAGACCGTGGTGCTGACGCTGGGCGCTCCGACCAACGCGAATCTCGGCGCGATGACCGTCCATACGGCGACCATCACCGATGACGACGCGACGCCCAGCGTGACGCTGTCGGCCTCGCCCCTGACGATCGCCGAGGCCTCCGGCGCCAGCACGCTGACCGCGACGCTGTCGGCGCTCAGCGGCCAGGCCGTCACCGTGCAGCTGGCCTACACCGGCACCGCCAGCGGCGCGGACTATGTGGCCGGCACGGCCACCATCGTCATCCCGGCCGGGTCGGCGAGCGGCACGGCGACGGTCACCGCGACCCAGGACGCCATCGACGAATCCGACGAGTCGGTGGTCGTGGACATCACCGGCGTGACCAACGGCCTCGAGAGCACCGCCCAGCAGGTGACCGTCACCATCACCGATGACGACGCCGCGCCGGCGGTCACCCTCGCCGCCGCTCCGGCGTCCATCGGCGAAGCCGGCGGCACCGCCACCCTGACCGCGACGCTGTCGGCGGTGAGCGGCCTGCCGGTCACGGTGAACCTCGGCTATTCGGGCGCGGCAGCCAGCGGCACCGATTTCACCGCGGCGGCCTCGCTGGTCATCGCGGCGGGCAGCCCGTCCGGCAGCATCGTCCTGACCGCGGTCAACGACCTGCTCGACGAGGCGGACGAGGCCGCGACCGTGGACATCACCGGCGTGACCAACGGCAGCGAGAGCGGCACGCAGCAGGCGACCGTGACGATCACCGACAACGACGATCCGCCGGCGGTCGCGTTCACCGCCGCGTCGCAGTCCAGCGTCGGCGAGTCGGGCACCTTGACGGCGACGGTGCAGCTGTCGGCCGTCTCGGGCCGGACCGTCAGCATCCCGTTCACCGCCACCGGCACCGCCACTGGCGCGGACTATGCGCTGACCGCCAGCCCGTTGTCGATCGCCGCCGGTTCGACCACGGCCACCGCCACCATCACCATCACCGCCGACACGCTCGACGAGGTCGATGAGACGGTGGTGCTGACACTGGGCGCCCCGACCAACGCGAATCTCGGCGCGGTGACCGTCCATACGGCGACCATCACCGATGACGACGCGACGCCCAGCGTGACGCTGTCGGCCTCGCCCCTGACGATCGCCGAAGCCTCCGGCGCCAGCACGCTGACCGCGACGCTGTCGGCGCTCAGCGGCCAGGCCGTCACCGTGCAGCTGGCCTACACCGGCACGGCCAGCGGCGCGGACTACGTGGCCGGCTCGGCCAGCATCGTCATCCCGGCCGGGTCGGCGAGCGGCACGGCGACGGTCACCGCGACCCAGGACGCCATCGACGAGTCCGCCGAGACGGTGGTCGTCGACATCACCGGCGTGACCAACGGCCTCGAGAGCACCGCCCAGCAGGTGACCGTCACCATCACCGATGACGATGGCGCGCCGACCGTCACCCTCGCCGCCGCTCCGGCCTCCATCGGCGAGGCCGGCGGCAGCGCGACGCTGACCGCGACGCTGTCGGCGGTGAGCGGACTGCCGGTCACGGTCAACCTCGGCTATGCCGGGACGGCGACCAGCGGCACGGACTACACCGCGGCGGCGTCGCTGGTCATCGCGGCGGGCAGCCCGTCCGGCAGCATCGTCCTGACCGCCACCGACGATCTGCTCGACGAGGCCAACGAGACGATCGTGATCGATGTCACCGGCGTCGCCAACGGCACCGAGAGCGGCACCCAGCAGGCCACGGTGACGATCACCGACAACGACGATCCGCCGACGGTGGTGTTCACCGCCGCGTCGCAGAGCAGCGTCGGCGAATCCGGCACCCTCACCGCGACGGTGCTGCTCTCGGCCGTGTCCGGGCAGGCCGTGAGCGTCCCGTTCACCGCCACCGGCACCGCGACCGGCGCGGACTACGCGGTGACCGCCAGTCCGCTGTCGATCGCGGCCGGCGCGACCACCGCCAACGTCACCATCACCATAACCGCGGACAGCCTCGATGAGGTGAACGAGACGGTGATCCTTACCCTGGGCACGCCGACGTTCGCCAACCTCGGGGCGCAGACCACGCATACGGCGACGATCACGGATGATGATGCGGCGCCGACGGTGACATTCACTGCGGCATCGCAGTCCGGAGGCGAGGAGAATAGTGATCTGACGATCACTGTTCAGTTGTCCGCCCTGTCCGGGAAGGATGTGACGGTGCCGTTCTCGACTGGCGGCAGCGCCATCCTAACGACGGACTATCAACTCGTCAGCGCCAGTCCGGTGGTCATTCCCGCTGGCCAGGCTCAGACCACGATCACGCTGGATCCGGCCCACGACGACCTCGACGAGGATGACGAGACCATCGTCATCAACATGGGTGTGCCGGTAAACGCGACCGCAGGGGCGACCCAGACCCACACTGCGACGATCATCGATGACGACGCGCTGCCCGTGGTCACGGTCGCGACCACCGCCCAGACCAAGGGCGAGGGTGC
>JAIFKN010000122.1 GCA_020049615.1 bacterium
TGGATGCCACCCGCGTAGCTCGGGCGCTGGCCATGCGATCGACGTGGCGTCCCCGCACTGCCTGCGCCGTCGGCAACCCTGCCGGTCGACAGCGGGCCGCGCCCTGCGAAGCTGCCCGCATGCTGAAGCCCCTGCTCTGCTGCCTTGCCGCCGCAGCCATCGCCGCCGGCGAAGCCGATGCGCTCGCCGCCCTGCCCCAGCTGCCCCGGCCGACCCTGCAGACCGGCGCGGCGCCGCCCTTCGATCCCGCCGCCGGCACCGCTCTGGCCCCGTGGGTGCGGCTGGTCCCGGCGACGCGCATCGTCCTCGACGGCGAAATGCAGATCGACCGCGGCCCGAGCGATGGGCTCGAGGTGCTCGCCTGCCTGCGCGAAGGCAAGACGCACGAGACGCTGATCCGGCTGGCCGGCGAGGGTGGCGACGTGGTCAAGGCGGCCGGCCTGGCGCTCGGTCTGGGCGATGGACGGCCAGCGGAGGAGAACCGCGGCATCCCCGCACGCGGCACGCCGGTGCGCCTGACGGTGCTGTGGCAGGATGAAGACGGCGCCTGGCGCTGGAGCGACGCCGCCTGCCTGGTGCGCGACCGCACGACCGACCAGCCCTACCCTCCGCTGCCATGGGTGTGGACCGGTTCGCGCATGCTGCTGATCGCCGAGACCGGCACGGATGGCAAGGTGGTGCGCCGCGAACGGTTCATGCTCGACTCGACCCGATCGCTGGCAGTGAACTTCGACGAGCCCGACGCGCTGCTCGCCAGCCCCTTCCCCAACGCCAATGAGGACGCCCGCTTCGAGGTCAATTCGGCCATCGCCCCACCCGCGCGGACCAGGGTGTGGCTGTCGCTGAAGGCGGCAGAGACCGTGCTGCAGCTGCGCCTGACACCTGATGGCCAGCTCGCCGGCGACGGCCCGGTGCTGGACGACCAGGCCCTGGCCGCCGTCCTGGCGGAAACCTTCGCCCCCACCGCGACGCCGGCGCACCGCGCCGTGTTCGTACGCACCGCCAAGGGGGTCGGCGACGACCAGGTGGTGGCGACCCGCGCCCGCATCCTCGCTGCCGCCGCCGCAGGCAAGGCGTGGACCGTGCCGCTGTTCGTGCCGGAGTAGGATCCGCACGGACACGTGGAGAAACGCGGACTAGGGCGAATGCCAGCAGCCGCCGCCGCGCGGGACCATGGCGATGGGCGCCGAGGCGAGGTCGGGGCTGAATCGTACCAGCACCCCGGCATCGCGCTCCTCGCCGACGCTGCCGATGACGACGATGCCGGCAAGGCCGGCGGTGGCGGCGGTCATGGCCGCCCCGGGATCGCGGGTCGCCAGCCAGCTGATCGGCGCGTCGGCCCCGGCTGCGCGCAGCAGGGACTTCGGGGTCGTCTCGACCAGCACCACGCAATCGGTTCCGCGCAGGCGCAGGCGCTCATGCAGGGCCGGCAGGGCGGGGTCGCCGGCCAGCGCGGGGTCGATCAGCAGCCGGGCGCTCACGGCATGTAGCCGGGGATCGCCGCCTCGTCGACGGCGTCGATCTGCTCGGGGCGGAGGAAGCGCTTGGCGTAGTCGAGATAGACGCGACGCCGGATGAACACATCGAACAGGTCGGGGTCGACGTGGCCGTCGAGCTTCATCCGGCCGAGGATGGCGAGCGCCTGGGTCAAGGTCATCGCCTTCTTGTACGGGCGGTCTCCGGCGGTCAGCGCCTCGAAGATGTCGGCGATGCCCATGATGCGGGCCTGGACGCTCATCTGCGCTCGGGTCAGCCGCTTCGGATAGCCCTTGCCGTCCATGCGCTCGTGGTGGCCGCCGGCGAACTCCGGCACGCGCTGGAGGTGGCGCGGGAAGGGCAGCGACTCCAGCATCCTGATCGTGGCGACGATGTGGTGGTTGATCACCTCGCGCTCGCGCGGCAGCAGCGTCCCCTTGGCGATGCACAGGTTCTCGACCTCGTCGGCGGTCAGCAGGGCCTGCTCGACACCGTCGAGGCCGGTCCAGGTGCGGGAGGCGATGCTGCGCACCCGCGCCTGATCCTCCGGCCGCATGAATTCGCCGCCCGTGTTGCAGCGGCGGAGGAAGGCGAGATCATCGGCCAGCTGCTTCGCCCGCAGCGGATCCTGGGCGGCGGCGGCGGCGAAGCGGGTGGCGACCAGTTCAATGCGGTCGTGGATGGCGCTCAGCTTGGTCGCCTTGTCCATCACCCATTCCGGCGTGGTGATCTTGCCGCAGTCGTGCAGCCAGGCGGCGATGCGCAGTTCATAGCGGTCGTGCTCGCCCATGGCGAAGCCCTCGATCCCGCCGCCCGGCTCGCGCGCCGCCGCCTCGGCCAGCAGCATGGTCAGTTCCGGCACGCGCCGGCAGTGGCCGCCGGTGTAGGGGCTCTTCTCGTCGATCGCGGTGGCGATGAGCTGGATGAACGACTCGAACAGCCGCTTCTGATCCTCGATCAGCCGATGCTTGGTGCGCGCGGTGGCGGCCTGCGAAGCCAGGCTTTCGACCAGCACCTGGTCGTCGACAGGGAACGGCACGCTGCCGCCACCCACGTCGCGGGCGTTGATCAGTTGCAGGGCGCCCGTGATCTGACCTTCGTGGTCGCGCATCGGCACCACCAGCACCGACGTGGTGCGGTAACCGGTCTTGGTGTCGAAGGCCTTGGTGCCGGCGAAGTCGAAGCCGGGTGCCGCGTAGGCATCGGGGATGTTGATCGTGGTGCCGGTGAGCACGCAATGCGCCACCACTGAGGCGTGGTTCTCCGAGCCATCGGCCGCGCGCAGCGGTACGTCGGGCAACGGCACCGGCCGCACGCCGCTGACGCCGGCATGGATGCCCATCGACTGGTTGTGGATGATCACGAAGCGCAGGCGGTCCTCGACCACTTCGTAGACCGTACCGCCGTCGGCACGGGTGATCTCCATCGCCCCCTGCAGGATCTGCTCGACCAGCAGACGCGGATTCGATTCGCTGGAGAGGGCCAGGCCGACGCGGTTGAGGATGTCGATGCGGCGGCGGAGGTCGTCGAGGGCGTCCACGGGTGGGAGACTATGCCCACCGGGACGGCGGGCTAGGCTCGAGGTGTGAGGCTTGAGGGCGGTCGGAGGCGGACCGGGAATACGCTTGCGGGTCGTCCTGGACCTCAAGCCTCGACGGCCAAGCCCATGCCGCACCACCTCCGCCTCCTCCCCAAGCAGACCCACCGTTGCCTCGACGGCCACCCGTGGATCTTCCGCAGTGAACTCGAGCCCGACGGATTGGCGGCGGCCGGCGATGGCGACGCGGTCGAAGTGCAGGACCACCGTGGCCGGATGGTCGGCCGCGGCTTCCACTCGGCGCACAGCCAGATCGCGGTGCGCCTGTGCACCCGCGCCGCGGTCGAACTGGACGACGCCTTCCTGCGCCGGCGCCTGGAGGCGGCGCTGGCGCACCGTGCGGCCCGCCTGCCCGGCCGCCAGGCCCTGCGCCTGGTCTCCAGCGAGGGCGACCTGCTTCCCGGCCTGGTGGTCGAACGCTTCGCCGACCGTCTGGTGGTGCAGGCGCTGACCGCCGGCATCGAACGCCGCCTGCCGGCCATCGTCGACATGCTGCGCGAACTGTGCTCGCCCGCGCAGATCGTCGAACGCAGCGATGGCCGCGGACGCGAGCTCGAGGGCCTGCCCGCGCGCAGCGGGGTGCTGCATGGGCCGGCGGATGCCCGCGTGCGGGTGCTGCTGGGCGGCGTCGAACTCGACGTCGACCTGCTCGACGCGCACAAGACCGGCGCCTACCTCGATCAGCTCGAGTCCCACCGCGCGCTGGCGGCCTGGACGCCCCGAGGCGGGCGGGTCGCCGACGTCTTCGCCCACCGCGGCGGGTTCGCCCTGCATCTGCTGCAGGCGGGGGCGGGCGAGGCGGTGGCGGTCGATGAGTCGGCGGCCGGACTGGCCGATGCGACGTCGGCCGCGACGCGTCTCGGACTGCGCCTGACCACCGCCACCGCCGACGCCTTCGCCTGGCTGCGCCAGGAGGTCTCGGCCGGCACGCGCTACGATCTCGTGGTGCTCGATCCGCCGGCCTTCGCCCGGACCCGTTCCGCCGTCCCGGGCGCCTTGCGCGGCTACCGCGACCTGCACCTGCAGGCTCTGCGCCTGCTGCCGCCGGGCGGTCGCCTCGCCTCGTGGTCATGCTCATCGCATGTCGGCGCCGACGAGTTCCTCGCCACCGCCGTATCGGCAGCCGCCGAACTGCGCCGAACGCTGCGCCATGACGCCAGCTTCGAGCAACCGCCCGACCATCCCTGGCTGCCGGCAGCGCCGGAGACGCGCTACCTCAAGGGGTTCCTGGTCGCCGCGGTCGACTGAGCCTACTGCTTGGGCGGCAGTGGCGGGAGCTCAGGCAGCTTGAGGTCGCCGTTGCCGCCGTTGTCGTCCTTGGACTCCTCAGCGAAGCCTTCGATCTTGATCGCGCTGCGGCTGGTGCTGCCGGTGCCGGTGGCGCCCGGGTCGCCCTTGGCGATGCGTTCCGAGGCCAGCGGCGGCGGCATCTCCTGGTCGTCATCGAGCACGACCAGCAGGCCGCTGCGGGTGGCACCGCTTTCGCCGAGGAACATTTCGCTGACCGCGCTGCGCGGCTGCTCGGGCGCTGCCATGGCCGCTGCCACTGGAGCGGAAACGTTGATCGTCGCCGGCTGCGGCGGTGGCGCCGGCACGTTGATCGTCGGCGGCAGCGGCTCGGCCGGAATGCCGCCGGCAGGCGTGACGAACAACGGGGTCGGCATCGGCCCCGGCGAGACCACCGGCGTGCCGCTGGACGGGGTGTAGGTCGGCGCTGGCGCCGGGGCGACCGGCTCCGGCGCGGCAGGTTCCGGTGCGGGTGCCGGCTCGTTGGCCACAGGCTGGGCGCCAACCGCGTCATTGCGGCCCTGGCGCGGCTGCCAGGCGTGGCTCTGGCTGCCGCCGAGTCCCTTCTGCGGGAACTCCAGCAGATGCAGAGCAAGGCCGAGGGCGACGGCCAGGCCCGGGCTGTTGGCGTCGAGGCCGTGGATGTCGTAGCGGCTGGGCACCAGGTCGAGGCCGGCCAGCGGATCGAAGACGTGCACCGGGCGACCGAGCAGGTTGCCGAGGATGCTGGCGGCGTTGGGCAGCTGGGACGAGCCGCCCGACAGCACGACGGTGGATACCTCGCAGTCGAACTGGCCCTCAACGTAGTCGAAGCTCAGGCGGATCTCATTGGCGAGGTCCTCGAACGCCGGCTGGGCGGCATCGAGCAGCTGGTCGAGCATCTCGCCCGGCGCCAGCTTGAGCCGGTCCACATCATCGGGCTCGGCCGAGAGGGTCCGGCCGACCGCCTCGGTGATCTCGTTGCCGGCGAGATAGACTTCGCGGGTGAAGAGCAGGCGGTTGCCCTGGACGATGGCGATGTTGCTCTTGGCGGCGCCGATGTCGATCAGCGCGGTGGCCTTCTTCTCGGCCTCAGGCGGAGCGGGCGGACCCAGCACCTCGTAGCAGTTGGCCAGGGCGAAGACGTCGACGTCGACGATCTCGGGCTCGACCCCGCCGAGCTTGAGCTGGGCGAGATGCTCGGAGACGAACGACCGCCGCACCGCCACCAGCATGACAGCGAGGTTGTCCGGCTTCTTGCCATCAGGGTCGGGCAGCGGCTGGGCGTCGATGATCACCTCTTCGCTGCCGAAGGGGATGTACTTGTCGGCCTCGTGCGAGATGTGCTGCTGCAGCGCCG
>JAIFKN010000252.1 GCA_020049615.1 bacterium
AAGGAGCCGGCGGCCAGCACGAAGGCGAACTCACCGACCTGGGCCAGCAGCAGGCCGCAGCCCCAGGCCTGGCGCCAGGGCAGGCCGGCGAGTCGCATGGCGACGGCGGCCAGCGGGGCCTTGATCACCACCGCGATCAGCGACAGGGCGCTGACCTGGAACCAGTGCGCGGCGACGAAGGCGGGATCGAACAACGCGCCCATGGCGGCGAAGAACAGGATGGCGCTGAGCCCGGTCAGCGGCCGGGTCGAGGTTTCGACCACTTCCCGGGTGCCGCGTCCGCCCAGCGCCAGGCCGGCGGCGAACGCGCCGAGAGCGCCCCCCAGACCGAGGCGCTCGGCCAGGCCGGCGGCGCCGAGCGCGATGGTGATGGCGAAGGCGACCTCCAGTTCGGGCAGCTTGCTGGCGCGCAGCCGGGCGACCAGGCGCGTGGCCATCACCCGACGCAGCAGCAGGGTGCCGCCGGCGAAGAGCGCGACGCCCAGGCCGAGTTGCAGCAGGTTGGCGCTGTGCCCGACCGGGGCGAGGAGGGCGATGAGCACGAGCAGCGGACCCATCGCAACGTCCTGCATCAGCGACACCGAGAGCGACAGTTGGCCCTCCTCGCGGGCACGCAGCTTGCGCTCCTCGAGGGCGCGCATGAGCACGATCGAACTGGTCATCGCCAGGCAGCTCCCCACCGCCACGGCGTTGGGCAGGCTGAGTCCGGCGAACATCGCGACCGCCGCCCCGGCGATGATGGTCAGGCAGATCTGCGTGGTCGAGGCGATGAGGGTGGCGCGCAGCCGCCGCCGGGCTTCGCCGAGGTCGAGTTCGAGGCCGATGGAGAACAGCAGCAGGGCGGCGCCGACCTGGGCGAGCGGGCCGAGGCTCTCGCGGCCGACCAGTCCGAGGACGCTGGGCCCGGCGACCACGCCGGTGACCAGGTAGGCGACCAGGGCGCTGACCCCCAGGCGTTGGAACGCCAGGACGATGACCACGCCGAGGGCGAGGATCGCCAGCACCGCACCGAGTTCGCCGCCCATGATATGGTTGTGGCGCGCTCCCGGGGCGCGACAAGGCGGCTGTGGCCAACACCCTGCTCGACCTCGTCCAGCGCTCCGCCACCTGGCTGGCGGAGAAGGGCCTGTCCAACGCCCGGCGGGAGGCGGAGTGGATCTTCGCCGAGGCCCTCGGCCTGACCCGCCTCGAGCTGTACACCCGCTTCGACATGCCGCTCGATACCGCAGAGATGGAGCGCCTGCGGGCGCTGGTGCAGCGCCGGGGCCGACGCGAACCGCTCGCCTACGTGATCGGCAACCAGGACTTCCGCGGCCTGAAGCTGCGCGTCACGCCGGCCGTGCTGGTACCCCGGCCGGAAACCGAGGAACTGGTCGACCTGGTGCTGGGGGCCCTGCCGCAAGGCTCCCAGGCGGTGCTCGACGTCGGCACCGGCTCCGGAGCGATCGCTCTGGCGCTGAAGCATGCCCGGCCCGAACTGGTGGTGCAGGCCCGCGACCTCTCGCCCGAGGCGCTGGAGGTGGCCCGGGCCAACGCCGAGTCACTGGCCCTGGTGGTCGATTTCAGCCAGGGTGATCTCGCCACCGGGCTGAGCGGTCCCTTCGTTGCCGTGGTCGCGAACCTGCCCTACATCGCTGAGGATGAGCGCGGCCTGTGCGATCCCGAGTTGGCGTTCGAGCCCTCCCTCGCCTTGTTCCCCGGTGGGGACGGCCTTGACCCGATCCGCCGGCTGATCGCCGATGCGCCCCGGCTGCTCGCACCCGAGGGTCGGTTGTGGCTCGAACATGGCTTCCACCAGGCTCCGGCGATCGCGGCAACGGCCGCAAAGGCAGGCCTGCAGGCGAGGGTCCATCGCGATGGTGCCGGCCTCGAGCGCTTCAGTGAACTGCATCGTGCGTGAGTTGATCGCGGTGTCGGCCGTGCTGCTGCTGGCCGCAGGTCTGGCCGCGCTGCGTCCGTTGCCTGATCGCGTCGCGCCGGAACCGTTGTCAGCGTCCGATTGTGAGGAGTGGATGGCCGACGCGATCCCTGGCGTCGGCCCGAAGAACCGCGCCTCGGTCGCCGCCGCCATCCGCGCTGGCGACGTCCCAGCCGCGGCTCATGGCTGGTTCAACCGCTGACCCGCAGCACCCCGCCGGTGTCGGCGCTGGTCGCCATCGCCTGGTAGCGCTTCAGCCAGCTGCCCTTGATCTCCTTGACCAGCGGCTTCCACGCCGCGGCTCTGCATGCCCGCCGCCTTGGTGAGGCGCGCCGCCGTCTGATCGAGACATCGGAGGACATCTCCGTGATCGCCCGGGATTGCGGCTTCGCCCACTTCCGCCGCTTCTTCCGTCGCGCCACCGGCACGGCACCGGGTTCCTTCCGTGCCCTGCATGCGCGGAGCTACGTCAATTCCGACCGAAGGGGTAACGTCGAAGGCGATGCCGACAAAGGATGGAGAGGGGGCTGTTGCAGGATACCATCAAGCAAGGATCAGCCATGCGTCCACGTATCCGCTTCTGCCTCCCCGTCCTGCTTGCCGTCTGCCTCTCGGCCGGCGACGCCCCCGACCCCAACGCCAACGCCGCCCTCGACTTCTGGCGGGCGATCCACTTCCTTGGCGAGGACAAGGAGCTGATCGGCAGACTCGGCGAGGACGATGTGCTGAAGGTGCAGTTCCCCGACCCTGCCGCCGACGCCGCCTTCGCCCAGCCGCTGCGCGTGCTGAATCTGCTCGCCCTCGGCGCCGCCTCGCCCTACTGCGACTGGGGCATCGATGGGCGTGGCGAGGGTGCCGATGCGCTGCTGCCCCACCTGCAACCGATGCGCCGACTGGGCAGGCTGGTCCTGCTGCGCGCGCGTTGGCAGTCGGCGCAGGGCCGACAGGCCGAGGCGGCGGACGACCTGCTGCTGGCCATGCGTATGGCGCGGCTGCTTGGCGGGCGTACGCCGTTGCTGATGGACACACTGGTCGGATACAACATCGAGACGCAGGCCATCGCGGTCGCCGGCGCGCTCCTGCCAGCCATGGAAGCGACGGGTCGCCAGCGACTGGAGGCCGGACTGGCCGCACTGCCGGCATCGGCCACCGTCGCTGACGCTCTCTCCGCCGAGGTGGCGTCCGTGCAGTGGGTCGTCGACCGCCTCCTCGCCCAGCCGCCGGTGAAGCGTCCTGCCTTCTTCACCGCCCTCGGCGGTGGTGGCAGCGGACTCGATGCGCTGCGCCTGCTGCCCGAGGTGACCGACGAGAAGCTGCGCGTCCTGCCCGGGCTGTATGCCGTTGAGCTGGCGCGCTGGCAGGCCCACCTGCGCAAGCCGCCAGCGGAACGCCTGCCCTTCCCCGAGATCTGGTCGGGTGGCAAGGCGCCGAACGCGGTGCTGGACGTGGTCGCCCCAGCCTTTCCCGGCATGGCCAGGAGCGAACTGCAGTTGCTGCAGCGCCGGCAGATGCTGCTGGCTGCCGCCGCCAGACTCGCCACCGGCGAAGCCGGGTTGGTTGCCGTACTGGATCCGCTGAGCGGCAAACCCTTCGTCTGCGCGTCCAGGCCGGGAGGCTTCCGCCTGAGCGCCGCCCCGGCCAATGACGCCAAGCCGGTCGAGCTCGAGGTGGGGATGGCCCCGGCACCGGCCGAGGGCAAGACTCCCGCCAGCTTCTAACCGTGCAGGATCGGTTCGGGGCCTGCGCGCATCATCCGATGCGCAGCACTCCGCCGGTGTCGGCGCTGGTCGCCATCGCCTGGTAGCGCTTCAGCCAGCTGCCCTTGATCTCCTTGACCAGCGGCTTCCACGCCGCCTTGCGCTGGGCCAGTTCGGCTTCGGGCACCAGCAGCTGGATGCTGCGCTAGCTGATCCGGTCGCCATCCTTGACCAGGGCGATGACGCCGCCGGCCGCCGCTTCGGGGCTGACGTGACCGATCGAGGCGCCGCTGGTGCCGCCGCTGAAGCGGCCGTCGGTAACGAGGGCGACCTTGCCGCCGAGGCCTGCACCCTTGATGTAGCTGGTCGGGGCGAGCATCTCCTGCATGCCCGGACCGCCCTTGGGGCCCTCGTAGCGGATGACCACCACATGCCCCGGCTTGACCTTGCCGCCGAGGATGCCGGCGCAGGCGTCCTCCTGGCTGTCGAAGACGATCGCCTCGCCGGTGAAGGCGAGCATCTCGGGGACGACGCCCGCGGTCTTCACCACGCAGCCGTTGGTCGCGAGGTTGCCCATCAGGATGGCGAGGCCGCCGTCCTTGGTGTAGGCGTTGGCCACCGTGCGGATGACCGTGGGGTCCTTGGTCCGCTCGTTCTTCAGCAACTGGGCCCAGGTCTGGCCGAGGATGGTGTTGCACGACAGTTCCAGCAGGCCGACGGCTCCGAGTTCGCCGAGGATGGCGTAGATGCCGCCGGCGTAGTGTACGTCCTCGATATGGTGGTCGCCGTTGGGCGCGATCTTGGCCAGGCACGGGACCCGCTTCGAGATCATGTCGATGCGGCGGATGTCGTAGTCGATGCCGGCCTCGCGGGCGATGGCCAGCAGGTGCAGCACGGTGTTGGTGCTGCCACCCATGGCGACGTCGAGGGCGACGGCATTGTCGAAGACCGCCTGCGAGACGATCTTCGACGGCGTCAGGTCCTGCTTCACCAGTTCGAGGACGTGCCGCGCGGCCTGCTTCCACAGATCGACGCGCTCAGGGTTGAGCTTCCCGGGGCCTTCGCCGGCGAGGATGGTGCCGTTGCCGGGCAGGGCGAGGCCGAGCGCCTCGCACAGGCAGTTCATCGAGTTGGCGGTGAACATGCCCGAGCACGAACCGCAGGTCGGGCAGGCGTTCTTCTCGATGTCGGCCAGCTTCTCGGCGCTGACGGTGCCGGCGTTGTGGCCGGCGACGGCGGCGAAGGCGGTGACCAGGTCGATCGCCTTGCCATCCTTGTCCTTGCCCGCCTTCATCGGTCCGCCGCTGACGAAGATGGTGGGGATGTCGACGCGCATCGCGCCCATCAGCATGCCCGGGACGATCTTGTCGCAGTTGGGGATGCACACCATGCCGTCGAAGCAGTGCGCCATGACCATGGTCTCGACGCAGTCGGCGATCAGTTCGCGCGACGGCAGCGACCACAGCATGCCCTTGTGCCCCATGGCGATGCCGTCATCCACACCGATGGTGTTGAAGATGAAGGGGATGCCGCCGGCGGCGCGGATCTCGGCCGACACCACCTCTGCGACCTCGTCGAGGTGCACGTGGCCGGGGATGATCTCGACGTGCGACGAGCACACCGCGATGAACGGCTTGGCGAAGTCCTCCTCCTTCAGCCCGGTGGCGCGCAGGAGGGAGCGGTGAGGGGCCCGGTCGAAGCCCTTCTTGATGGTGTCGGAGCGCATGCGGAGGCGGACGATAGCCGCAGGGACGCTTTCGCCAGTGCAGGCAGGCCCAGCCTTTGGCTGGGCCGCGATCGGCATACGATGCTGCCGGAGAGCAAGTCGCATGCCCTGGCGTTTCGGCAACCTGCACTGCCATTCCGACCGTTCGGATGGCCACGACGGACCAGCGGTGGTGGTTCGGGCGTATCGCGATCTGGGATTCCAGTTCGTCGGCATCACCGACCACAACCGGCGTACCGGTCCCGAGGACTGCGGTGAGGCGCTGCCGGACTTCACCGTGCTCGGCGCATGCGAGTACAGCGCAGAGGCGGAAGGCCGCCCGGTGCATGTCAATGGCATCGGCTGCACCGCGACGGTGGCCGGGGGCGCAGCGGAGGGGACGGTGGCCCAGGCGCTCCAGCGCGGAGTCGACGGATTCCTCGCCCAAGGCGCCTTCACCGTGCTCAACCACCCCAACTGGCGCTGGAGCTTCGGCCTCGGCGATCTGCTGCCGGTGAGGGGCGCCCATGCCATCGAGCTGTGGAACGGCGCTTACGACAGCGACAACCTGGGCGATGCTGGACACGCCTCGACCGAGAGCCTGTGGGACGCCGCCCTCTCGGCGGGCATGCGTCTGTGGGCGGTCGCCAGCGATGACTGCCATCGCGTCAGCGCCGGCCGGGCCTTCGGCGCCGACCCGCCGGGCCATGCCTGGGTCGCCGTCGATGCACCGGACGACCGGGCCGGATCGCTGGTGCAGGCCCTGATCGACGGGCGGTTCTACGCCTCCAACGGCGTCCGCCTGCCGCGCGTGTCGCTGACGCCTTCTGCTGTCGAGATCGAAGCGCAGGTCCGCGGCAGCGTATGCAGGATCCACGTCATCGGCGCCGGGGGGCGCGAACTGCTCGTGGTCGACGGCTGTAGCGCCCGCTATAGCCCGCGCAGGGACGACGGCTACATCCGCTGCCGGGTCGAGGATGGCATGGGTCGCTGCGCCTGGACCCAGCCCCTGTTCCTCGACTGACCCGCGACCACGCAGTCCGGAGGCAGCTAACGAACGGGGCGACGTGGGGCAGAGCCGGCGGAGCCCTGCTAGAAGCTAGAAGCTCTCCGTCGCCGCAGCACGGGTGGCTTTGATGGCAGCGGTCATCAAGGCCGGGACCTTGGCCCATTCAGCCCGCCAAGCCGGATCCTGGCGCTTGAGCGCCGTCTCGCAGGCGAGCAGGCCCTGGGCGAGCGCCGCCAGTCCCAGGGTGGCGGCCGATCCGCGCAGGCTGTGCACCAGCTTCTGCGCAGCGACGGGATCCTCGCGCGCCTCGGCGGCGGCGATCTCCGCCTGGCGCGCTGGCAGCCCATCGGCGAACTCCAGCCACAACTGGGCGGCGATGCCGCCCGGCAGCCCGCGCAGATTGGCGGCGATGACCGGATCCAGGGTGGCTGTGGATGGGATGGCCGGCAGCGTTTCGGAAACGGCCGATGTCGCCAAGCCGAAGCGTTGCAGTTCTGTCGCCAGGACCTGCCGTACCAGCGGCTTGACCAGATAGGCGTCCATGCCGGCGGCGAGCGCGGCGGCGCGGTCCTCGTCGGCGGCGAGGGCGCTGAGTCCGATGATCGGTACGCGCGGTTGGCCGTGACGCAGCTCGTGGCCACGGATGGCCCTGGTGGCGTGGCAGCCATCCATCCGTGGCATCATGCAATCCATCAGGATGGCCGCGTAGCCCTGGCGCATCACGGCCTGCACGGCTTCGATCCCGTCGGCCGCCGTCTCGCTGGCCCAGCCGAGCTTCTTCAGGATGCCGGTGGCCACCTGCAGGTTCACCGGGTTGTCATCGACCACCAGGATGGGCTGGCTCATGGTCCACCGACGCGTTGACGATGGCTGGACGCCTCGGCGACGATGGCGGTGGCGATGTCGCCCAGCGGCATCTGGCGATCGACGGCGCCGAGGGCGAAGGCCTCCTTCGGCATGCCGTAGACCACGCAAGACGTTTCGTCCTGGCCGATGGTGCGCGCCCCGGCATCGTGCATCGCCTTCATACCTTCCGCCCCATCGCGTCCCATGCCGGTGAGGATGACGCCGATTGCGTTCTTGCCAGCGCAGGCTGCCACCGACTTGAACAGCACGTTGACCGCCGGCTTGTGCAGGCCCACGCGCGGGCCGTCGTCGAGTTCGACGACGTAGGTGCCGCCGCGCCGCCGCACCAGCATGTGGCGGTCGCCCGGGGCGATGACGCAACGGCCCGGGGTCAGGGTGTCGCCGGCCTCGGCCTCCTTGACCGCGATGCGGCAGCTCTTCGCCAGGCGGTCGGCGAAGGCCTTGGTGAACCCGGGCGGCATGTGCTGGACGATGGCTATGCCCGGGCTCGTCGCCGGCAGCGCCTCCAACACCTCGCTCAGGGCCTGGGTGCCGCCGGTCGAGGCGCCGATGGCGATGATCTGGTCGGTGGTCGCCTGCATCGCCATCGCCGCCGGCGGGCGGTTCGGGCGGCGCAGGGCCACCTGGCGGCCGGACACCGCCAGGATGCGGGCGGCGAGGTCGTCGGCGAGGGCGCCGACGGTGTAGGCCGAACCGGGCTTGCACAGGACGTCCATCGCCCCGGCCTCGAGCGCCTCCATCGCCAGGGCGCTGCCGGCCGGGGTCAGCGAGGACACCACGATCACCGGCATCGGCAGGTTGGCCATGATGCGGCGCAGGAATTCGAGGCCGTCCATGCGCGGCATCTCGAGGTCGAGGGTGATGACGTCGGGCCGCTGATGCACGATGATGTCGCGCGCCGCCACCGGATCCGGGGCCGAGCCGATCACGGTGATGCCGGGATGCTTGCCCAGGGTCGCGGTCAGCAGGGTGCGGACCACGGCGGAGTCGTCGACGATGAGGACGCGGGCGTTCATCGCGTCCGCTCATAGATCGACGGTCTGATCGCCTGGAACCCGGACGTGTGCCCGGCAAGACTCTCGGCCTGGCCGGTGATCAGCAGCCCGCCCGGGCGCAGCAGGCGGGCGATCTCGGCGATCAGCCGGGCACGGGTCGGCAGGTCGAAGTAGATCATCACATTGCGGCACAGCACCGCGTCGAAGGGGCCGCGCATGGGGAAGGGCGGGCGGATCAGATTGAGGCGGTTGATCGTCACCAGTGCGCGCAGGGCGGGGTCGATCTCCTCCAGTTCGCCGACCGGCCGCAGCCAGCGGCGGCGCAGATCGGAGGGGATGCCGGCGACCGCCTGCGGGCCGTAGCGGGCGGCCCGCGCGCGGGCGATGACCCGCGAGCTGATGTCGGTGCCGAGGATGGCGAGGTCGAGGCCGGCCAGCGGCGCCGCCTCGGCCAGCAGCATGGCCAGCGAGTAGGGTTCCTCGCCGCTGCTGCTCGCCGCCGACCAGTAGCGCAGACGGCGCTGGCCACCGCGCACTGCCTGTGCGTGCAGGGCGGCGATGGCGTCCAGCCCGGCGCGCTCGCGGAAGAACGAGGTGACATTGGTGCTGATCGCGTCGAGCAGCAGCGCCATCTCGTCGCCGTCGGGATCCCCCTCGATGCGCGCCAGGTAATCGCCGTGGCTGTCCAGGCCGAGTTCGCGCAGGCGCTTGGCCAGGCGGGCCTCGACCAGCGACTGCTTGGCCGGACCGAGTTCGATCCCGACGGTGGCGTGGACCAGCCGGCGGATGCGCTCGTACTCCGATGCGCTCAGGGCCGGCATTCAGAACTTCGAGAAGTCGCCCTGGTGGTCCGCGCCCTTGGCGGCATCGCCCAGCGGCAGGATCGACTCCGGATCAGCCGTGGCGGTGGTGTTGCGCAGGTTCTGGCTGGTGCGGTTGGCAGGCTTGGTCCCGACTGGCGGCAGCTGCAGACTGGTGCGTTTGGTCGGGGCAGGCTGCAGCAGGGTGGTGCGGCGTGCCGTCGCCGGCTGATTCCCGGTCGCTGCGAGCGGACGCCTGGGCGCTTCTGTCGCCGCCTCGATGGCGACGGCGCGGCCGTGGACGACGACCTCGAGTTCGCCGACCAGCCCGCGCAGCTCGGCCGCCTGGGAGGTCAGCTCCTCGCTGGCGGCGGCGGACTCCTCGGCTG
>JAIFKN010000195.1 GCA_020049615.1 bacterium
TCGGAATGACCATGGCCACCAAGCTCGCCCTCGCCGCCACCATCCCCCTCACCCTGGCCGGCTCACTGTGGGTCGTGCTGCCGGCCGCCGATCCGCCAGCCGCCGACCCACCGCCGGTGGTCGCCGGCGAGGCGCGCTTCCGCGTCGGCACCCAGGTGGTGAACCCCGGCGTCGAGGCCTTCACCGCCACCACCGACCGCATCGGCAACAGCTTCCTCCGGAATGGCGGCTACGGCTTCGAACCGGCGCACCTGCGCAACAAGTTCACCGCGGCGGCCGATGGCGAGAACAGCATCGCCGTCGAGAAGACGCCCCTGACCGGCTACGACTCGCACCGCGAAGGCCTCTACGATGGCGCCGAGGTGCTGGTCTTCCGCATCGTCGAGGGGAGGTTCCGCCTGGTGCGCCGCGACCGCGTGGCATCCGGCGGCCACAAGGCGGGCGGATGGACGAACAAGCTCGGGGGAGACAGGCTGATCGCTCCTACGGCCGCCACCCACACCGGCGGCCTGGATACCTGGTCGCGCCCCGAGGTCCCCTACTGGTTCACCCTGGTGAGCGTGGACAAGCAGGGGCGGCAGGGGCCGCCGGCAACGGCGGTACGCTTCGATCGCACGGCCAACCCGGTCAAGGCCGGCAAGGGCGAGGATGACGGTCTGGTGAGCCTGCCGCGCCAGCGCGGCCGGAACACCGAGACGACGGAGGCGGAAGGCTCGGGGCCACCGGCGCCGACCGGCCTCGCCGTCGCGACCGACGATGCCACCGGCCAACCGCGCTTCACCTGGACGCCATCCGGCGATCCGGCGGTGGCCGGCTACCGCCTGCTGCGCAGCGACACGGACCCGGCCAGCCATGCCGGCTACCGCCTCGACCTGGCCGGCACAGCGGCCGATGCCGACGAGCGCATCCGCGCCGGCGATATGGTCATCGTGCGCAAGGAACTGCTGGCCACTTCGCGCCGCACCCACCTGACCAACCGCATCTACGACGCCAAGGGGCACCGTGAATTCCTCCCCGAGGGGATCGAGTTCCACGCCGACGAGGACCCGGCCCTCAGCTGGGCCCTGGATCCGCATGCCGCCGATACCCCGGTGGTCGGCGGCGGCCAGACGGCGGCCCGCTTCGACATCCGCGACGGTCGGGAGTTCGCCATCGCGCCCTACGCCTACGGGCCGAGCAGCCAGCACTGGTGGCCGACATTCCTGCCCGACCGCGACTACACCGTCGAGTTCTGGGCCAAGGCCGACAAGCCGCTGACCGCGACCTTCAATCTGACCGGATTCTATGATCCAAAGGGCAAGAACGCCGTAGCTCCGGCGACCTTCGCCTTGACCACCGCCTGGCAGCGCTTCACCCACACCATCCGCGTGCCGGTGCGCTACGATGACGCCAGGGGCCAGATCGGCGGCTACAAGCTGGCCGTCACCGGCCCGGCCACGCTGTGGCTCGACAATCTGCGCATGATCGAGGCGAGTGCCCCCTACGCCGCCGTGACTCCCGATGACCTGACGATGTTCCGCGAGGCGCGTCTCTCGGCGATCCGCACCCACGCCTTCATCAAGACCGGGACCTCGTCCTACAGCATGGCCCAGCTGCTGGCTCCGGCAGGCGCGATCAACGCCACCAAGGGCAACACCCTGCCGCAGACCCTGGCGATCATGGAACAGGTCAAGGCTCGGCCCTGGCTGCAGATCGAGATGCACATGGCGCCGGAGGAATGGCAGGGCCTGGTCGAATACCTCGCCGCGCCCTACGATCCGGCGGTCGATACCCCGGCGACCAAGCCGTGGGCGGCCAGACGCCATGCCCAGGGCCGCACCACGCCGTGGAGCGACGCCTTCGACCGCATCTACTTCGAAATCTCCAACGAGACCTGGAACGGCCTGTTCCGGCCGTGGACCTTCGAGAACATGAAGGATGCCGCGACCGGCGCCGAGCTCGACCGCGGCACCGTCTATGGCCTGTTCCAGGAGTGGTTCATCGACCAGCTCGCCGCCTCGCCGTGGTGGAAGAAGGCTGGTTTGGATCGCAAGGTCGAGTTCGTGATCGGCGGCTGGGCGACGCAGACCAAACCGGACGGCTACGGCCAGAAGGCCATCGCCGCCTCGCCGCGCAGCCGCCACCTGACCATCGCCGCCTACAACGGCGGCTGGGACGAGGGTGAAGGTCCGATGACCCAGACCGACGCCTCGCTGCAGCGCATCCTGCTCTTCGCCGCCCAGGTCGGCTCGGCGCGCTCGCGCGATTTCGCCGCCTATCTCGTAGCCGAGAAGACCGCCAGCCGCGGCAGCTATGTGAACGGCGTCTATGAGGCCGGCCCCGGCTACGCCCTGTCGGGCCTCAACAACCAGGCGCAGATGTCGCCCGCGGAGGTCGAAGGCCAGGCCCGGGCGATGAAGAGCCTGGCCTCGGGCACCGCCACCCTCGACAGCTTCCTCGAGAAGGCCGCGCAGGGCTTCGTGCTCAACAACTACTTCACCCTGGCGCGCGGCCGCACCCACTGGGTCTCGCACACCGAGCTGAAGAACGGCGGGCATCCGCATCTGCCGTTCTCCACCATCCAACTGTTCAACCGCGAGGGCACCGGCGACCTGCTGCAGGTCGAGGTGCTGGATGCGCCGCGCATCTCGATGCCGGCCTTCAAGCGCCGGCCGGCCGGCAAGGACATGCCGCTGGCGATGGCTTACGCGACGCGCCGTGGCGACCGCGTGAACCTGTTCGTGCTGTCGCGTCGCCTGGACAAGCATCCCGACCCGGCCTCCGACGGCTTCACCCCGACCACCATCGAGCTGCCCTTCGCCAGCGCGGGAAAGGTGACGCTGCACCGCCTGGCCGGCGATCCGCGTGCCCATAACCTCGACGCCGAGACCGTCAGCATCGCCACCAGCAGCCTGCCGGCGACGATCCTCGCCCCGCGCGAGGGCGGCTCGACCCTGCGCCTCGACGTGGCCAGCGGCGCCGACGCGCGCGGCCTGCCGCCTGCCGCCACCCTGCTGTACGTGTTCGAAGGCGTCAGGTAGGGCTATGGCTTCGCCACGCCGATGACGATCAGCGCCTGCTCGCGCTGCAGGTAGGTCCGGGCCAGGGCGGTGAGTTCATCGGCGGCGGCCGCCTGCAGGTCGGACTCAAGGCCCTGCTGCCATTCCAGGCGGAAGGGCTGTTCGTGGCTGCGCGAGAGCACGCCGAGCCACCAGCCGTTCTGGCGGCGCTGCTCGGCGATGCTGCGCAGCATCGGCGTCCGCACGCGCTCGAGCACCGCCGGATCGACGCGGCCGGCGAGGCCGTCGGCGATGGCGAGGACGGCGTCGCGCACCGCCTCGACGCGGGGGACGCCGACGCCGATGCTGGCGGTGAGGTTGCCGTGGCCGCGCCACTCGTCGCCCGGGTAGGCCCAGGCGCCGGGGCTGTAGGCGTCGCCGAACTGCTCGCGCACCACTTCGCGGACGCGCTCGTTGAACACCCGGCCGAGCAGGCCGAGCCGGCGCGAACGGCCGATGTCGTACTGGTCGTCGGTCGGCCAGGAGACGATGACCATGGCCTTGGCCACCTGGCTGGCGACCTCGAGGCGGAATTCTCCGGCCGGCATGGCCGGCTGCGGCGGCAGCGCCGCGCGGGCGGCCTCCGGCGTCGCCGCCGGGACGACGGCCGGGCGGCTGCCGCCGAGCACCGCCGCGACCGTGCGCAGCGCCTCGTCCTCGACGATGTCGCCGACCACGGTGCAGCTCATCGGGCTGTTGGCGAGCAGCGGCGTCAGCCACGCGCGCACCGCGGTCAGGCTGGCGGCCTCGGCCTGGGCCGTGTCAGCCGAACGGCGCCAGGCGTCGTCGGGCAGGCACAGTTCGTTGTAGCGCCGCCAGGTCATCGCCTCGACCTCGCGCTGCTCCGCCTCCAGGGCGCTCATCCAGGCCGTCTTGGCGCGCGCCTCGGCTTCCGGCCGCCAGGCGGCGTCCTCGATCCAGGCCTTGACCAATTCGCAGGCGCGGCGCAGATCCTTGGGGGCGCACGAGGTGTTCAGCACCAGGGCGCCGTCCTCGATGCCCAGGCCGCCGAAACGCACGGTGCTGCCGGCGAGGACCTCGGCGAGCTGCGAGGCGGGGTGCCGGCCGAGTCCGCCGTCGGCCATCGCCTTGGCTGCGAGCTCGGCGAGGCCGGGCTGGCGCGGGCCGGTGCGTCCCGGCAGGCGCACGCGTAGGAGGACCTGGCCGGGCTGGAAGTCGGTGCGCTTCGCCGCCAGCGACAGGCCGTTGGCCGCGCCGATGGCCCAGCCGTTGGCACTGCGCGAGGGCACCTCGCCGGTCCACTGCGTCTCGACGGGGTAGCCCCAGGTGGCGGCGGCGGTGGCCGCTGGCGCCTCGACCGGGGCGGCCATTGCGGCGGCCAGGGCGGAGGCGACCTGGGCGTCGCCGTCGGCACCGAGATCGTCCTTGCCGGTGACGATGGCGACGGTGCGAACGCGGCCGTCCCAGCCCTGGCGCACCGCGTCGCGCACCGTCGCCGGGGTGGCGGCGGCGCACAGCGCTAGGCCGAGTTCGCGATCCTGCGCCGGCGAACGGAACACGCGGCGGTCGGCGACGCTGTCGTAGAGCGCCCCGGCGAGCTGGTCGTTGCGGCGCGAGGCCTGCTGTGCCACCGCCTGGTCGAGGCCGCTGCGTACGCCGGCCAGCTCGACCGCCAGTTCGCCGTCGGTCGGGCCGTGCTCGGCGAGACGGCGGTATTCGGTGGTCAGCAGGCGTAGGGCGTCGAGCGCCTTGCCTGGCTTGGCCGTGCCTGAGGCGCCGGTGATGTACAGGCCGAGCCATTGGTAGCTGAATCCGCCGCCACGCATCAGCGGGCAGGCGGGATCGCCCTCGACCAGCTTGCCCAGGCGGCGGGCCAGCACGGCCTCGCCGAGATCGCGCAGGAACTGCTCGCGGCGGACCTCGATGCTGTCGGTCGGCTGCTCGCGCATGCGCAGGCCGGTAAGGCGCACGTCGGTGTCCTCCGCCTCGGCATCGTGCATGGCGGCGGCGGCGCTGCCGGAAGTCAGCGTGCCGGCGGCCGGCTCGGCCGCGGCAGGGGTGAGGGCCGTCGCGCTGCCGAGGATGGTTTTGACCCGCGCCTCGGCAAGGTCGAGGTCGACGTCGCCGACCACGGACAGGACCATGCGCTCGGGCCGGTACCAGGCACGGTAATAGGCGCGCAGTAGTTCCGGGGTCGCGGCGGCGATGGTCTCGGCGTGGCCGATCGGCAGGCGGTCGCCGATGCGCGTACCGGCGGTGAGCAGGGCCATCTCGCGGCGCTGCAGGCGCAGGCCCGGCCCATCGCGGTCGCGCAACTCGGCCAGCACCACGCCGCGCTCGCGTTCGACCTCGGCGGCGTCGAGCAGCAGGCCGCCGGCCTGGTCGGCGAGCACGGTCAGGCCGACATCGAGGGTCGCCTCCGTGGCGTCGGGCAGGTCGACCTTGTAGACCGTCTCGTCGAAGCCGGTGTGGGCGTTGAGATGGTTGCCGAAACCGATGCCCAGATTCTGCAGGGCCGGGATCAGCGCACCGGGCGCGTAGTGCCGGCTGCCGTTGAATGCCATGTGCTCGAGCATGTGGGCGAGGCCGCGCTGGGCCTCGTCCTCAAGCAGGCTGCCCG
>JAIFKN010000086.1 GCA_020049615.1 bacterium
CGAGTCAACCAGAGCACGTGGCCGTCGCTAGCCCTTGTTAGTCCTGCGTTGCTCAGTCACGGGAACTGAAAGGGCTCGACCCTCCCAGGCTTCACCGCTCGACGTAATCGAGTTCGACCGCGTAGGTCTCGCGCATCAGCCACACCGCCAGCAGGGCGAGGGCGACCACGCTGCCGCCGATCGCCAAGGTGCCGGTGATGACGCCCCACTGGCCGGCCGCCCACGCCACCAGCAGCGACCACAGCGGCACCGCGCCACGGACCAGATTGGGCACGATGCCGGCAACGGTGGAGCGCAGGTTGGTGCCGAACTGCTCAGCCGAGATGGTGACGAAGACGGCCCAGTAGCCGCAGGCGACACCGAGCGCAGTACCGCAAGCGTAGAGCATAGTGGGACTGGGCGCGTTACACCGCGATGGTGGCGACGAGGAAGGCGGCGACGGCCAGGCGGCGCGACTGCAGCCACTGGCTGGCGAAGCCGGCGCCGAGATCACCGGCGATCAGGCCGAGATAGCAGGCGAGGGTGGCGAAGGCGGGATCGACTGGCGCGGTCGTGCCGAGGGCGGCGCCGAGCTTGTCGGAACGGAAGGCGACCATGCCGACCATGAACCAGATCGGCAGGCCGATGGCCGTGCTCAGCAGCAGCCGGCCGAGACGACCGCGGTCGCTGAGCAGCAACCCGAGCGAGCCGCGGCGCGCGTGGCTGGCGACGGCGTGGTCGAACATGCCGGATTCCATCACCCGCAGGCGCAGCAGCAGCAGGGCCAGGCCGAGCAGGCCGCCGACCACGTAGGCGGTGCGCCAGTCGAACAGCTTGGCCACCGCGACCGCCGCCGCCGCGCCGGCGATGCCGATGGCGGCGACCAGGGTGGTGGCGTAGCCGCGCTGACGGGCACTGGTCGTCTCGGCGACCAGGGTGATGGCGGCTCCCAGCTCGCCGGCGAGGCCGAAACCGGCGATCAGGCGGAGCGCCGCATATTGCACGTAGGCATCGCCCGGCACCAACCCGACCGCTGCGTTGGCAAGGTTGGCCAGCGAGTAGACCAGGATCGAGCCGAACAGCACCGCGCGCCGGCCGATGCGGTCGCCAAGGATGCCCCAGAAGAAGCCGCCGAGCAGCATGCCGGCCATCTGCCAGTCGAGCAGGGAGAGGGCGCGTTCCGGCGCGATGCCCAGCTCGCTGCAGCTCGGCCGGCGCACCACGTTGAACAGCACGATGTCGTAGATGTCGACGAAGTAGCCGAGCGCGGCGACGACGACGGTCAGGCTGAACACGCCGCGCCAGGCGGCTGGAGCGGGGTCGGGCATGGGCGACGGATGCTGGCAGCTCAGGTCCTCCGCGCCAGCCACCCTGGCCACGAGCCGAACGCGGTGATGTCCTCGGCCCCGGCGCAGGCCGCGGCCTCGGCCAGGAAGCCGGCGACCTCGCGTCCGTCGTCGAGCTGCACCTTGCCGATGCCCAACGGCGCGGGGATGGCGGCGGCGAAGCGGCCGAAGCCGGCGTAGGGCAGGCGCCACAACTCACCCGCGATGCTGCCGTCGCCGCCGCGCAGCAGGCCGGGCTTGGCCGGGGTTGTGGCCAGGGCGAAGAGGCGGTAGGCCGGTGCGGTGCGGATCGGCGCGAGGAGGTGCCCGCCGAGCGCGAGCAGTTCACGGTTGAGCGGCTGGCCGCTGAGGTGCGCGCCGAACACTGCCAGCGCCACGCCGCCGTCGTCGCCGGGGATCACCTGTGGGCTGCGCAGTCGCTCGCCCATAGCCCCCATCGGCAGGGCCAGGGCGTCCTGCACCGCGGCGCCGAGGCGAGCGATCAGCAGGTCGTGCCAGGCAGGGGCGAACAGGGTCGCACCGGTCGGCAGCCCGCCCGGCGTGAAGCCGCTGGGGATGGCAGCGGCGCAGGTGTCGAGCAGGTTGGCGAAGTTGGTGAAGCGGCCGAGCCGGCTGTTGACCCCGATGGGGTCGGCGGCGACCTCGGCCAAGCCGGGGTGACAGGGTGCGGTAGGCAGGCACATCGCGTCGCAGCGCGCCCATTGCGCCTCCGCCTGTCGACGCAGCTCGACGATGCGATACAGGCCGCGGAAGGCGGCGACCGCGTCGTGCGCGCGGCCGCCGCGGATGATGCGCGCCACGGTCGGGTCGGCGCCGGCCGGACCGCGCTCAAGGATGTGGCCGACCGCGGCGGTGCGCTCGGCGACCCAGGCGCCGCCGTAGAGCGCGGCCGCCGCCTCGCGGAAGGACGTGTAGTCTATCTCGACCACGGCGTGGCCGAGACCGCGCAGCACGTCGAGGACACGGCGGTGGCCGGCCATCCAGTCGGGATCGACCTCGTGCAGCTCGGCCGCGGCCGGGACGCCGATACGCAGCGGACCGGCCGGCAGGCACGGGGTCTCGGCCCGGCTGGCCCACGGATCCTCGGGGTCGAAGCCGGCGATGGCGCTCAGCGCACTCCACGCCTCCGCCATGTTGAGGGCGAAGACCGAGACGCAGTCGAGGCTGGCGCAGGCGGGCACCACGCCGCGCGTGCTGACCCAGCCACGCGTCGGCTTCAGTCCGACCAGGTTGTTGTACGCAGCCGGTACACGGCCGCTGCCGGCGGTGTCGGTGCCGAGGGCGATACGGCAGGCGCCGGTGGCGACCGCGACCGCCGAGCCGCTCGACGAGCCGCCGGGGATGCGCGTCGCGTCGAAGGGGTTGACCGGCACGCCATACGGCGAGCGCGTGCCGACCAGGCCGGTGGCGAACTGGTCGAGGTTGGTCTTGCCGACGATGCGGGCGCCCCAGGCGCGCAGCCGAGCGACGCAGGCGGCGTCGCGGGCCGGGACGTAGGCCGCCTCCGGGCAGCCGGCGGTGGTCGGCATGCCGGCGACGTCGATGTTGTCCTTGATCGCGGCGAGCGGCCCATCGCCCGGCGGCGGCTCGACCTGATGGATGAAGACGGTCATGGATTCACACGGAGGAATGGAGGGGAAACGGTTCTTTCACAGGAGGCACGGAGGCACAGAGGGAAGCAGGAGGCGAAGGGTGGGGCCATTCTCCTCGAACCTCTGTGTCTCTGTGCCTCCTGTGAAAGGCCTTTGTCAGCTTCATGATCGCCCCCAGCGTTCGCGCTCGGCAGCGAAGGCGGCGCGTTGGGTGGAGCGGAAGGAACTGATCTCACCATCGTTCTCGCGCAGGAAGGCGCCGTAGGCCGCGCCGTCGAAGACGCCGTCGGCGATGCGCGGCTGCCAGCGTCCGGCGTGGCAGTCGGCGCGCAGGTCGAGCAGCTCCTCGGCGCCGACCGGATGCCAGCGGATGCGGTCGAAGTTCCTGAGCAGCGCCGGCTGGGCCTCGCCGGTCCGCCACACCGGCACGGTGCGGCCGACGAACTGGTAGCCGCCCGGCCCCTCCATGCCGTAGATGCACATGTACGCGCCGCCGATGCCGACCGCATTCTCCGGCGTCCAGGTGCGCGCCGGGTTGTACTTGGTGGTGACCAGGCGGTGGCGCGGGTCGGTCGGCGTCGCCACTGGCGCGCCAAGGTACACGTCGCCCAGGCCCAGCACCAGGTACTCGGCGTCGAAGACCAGACGGCGCACCTCCTCGACCGAGTCGAGACCGTTGATCCGGCGGATGAACTCGATGTTCCACGGGCACCAGGGCGCGTCGGGGTTCACCGTCTTCATGTAGATGTCAATGGCCTTGCGCGTCGAGGGGTCGTCCCATGACAACGGCAGGTGCACGGTGCGCGACGGCACCTGGGCGCGTTCGGCATCGGGCAGGCCGGCGTCGAGCAGGCCGAGCAGGTCGACCACCCGGTGGGCCGGCAGCCGCACCGGATCGAAGTGGACCTGCAGCGAGCGCACGCCTGGCACCACGTCGATGACGCCGGGGATGCGGCGTTCGCGCAGGGCCTGGTCGAGCAGTTCGACACGCAGACGTAAAGCCAGGTCGAGCTCGGCCTCGCCGTATTCGAGCAGGACGAAATCGTCGCCGGCGCGGCGCAGGCACAGCGCCGGGCGTCCGCGGCCGGCGGCGCGACGGGTGATCACCGCTGGATCGGCCTCGCCACGGGCCGGTCGGCGGCGTACTGGCGCGGCGAGGTGCTCGACCAGGGCGGCGTTGTCGACCCGCCGCGCCTCGGCCTCGGCCAGGGTCAGGCGGATGAAGCGCACGCTGTCGCCCGGGCGGAGCTGGCCCAGCTTCCAGCGCTCCGCCTGCGCCACCACCATCGGGCAGACGAAGCCGCCACAGCTCGGGCCGTCGGGGCCGAGGATGATCGGCATGTCGCCGGTGAGATCGACGGCGCCGAAGGCGTAGGCGTTGTCGTGGATGTTCGACGGATGCAGGCCGGCCTCGCCGCCGTCGGCGCGCGCCCACTGCGGCTTCGGCCCGACCAGGCGGATGCCGGTGCGGTTGCTGTGCGGATGCACCTGCCAGGCGGTGGCATAGAAGGCGCGCATACCGGTCGCGGTGAGGAAGTCCGGCGCGGCGTGCGGACCTTCGAGGACGCCGACCTCCCAGGCCTTGCTGTGCTGCGGCCGGGCCGCTGGCGGCTGCGGCCGGGGGCAGGCGGCGAGTTCGTCGGGCGCGACCGCGCGCGTCAGCGGCAGCCAGTCGCCGGCGAGCAGCGGCTTGCCGGTGACCCCGCCGAAGCCGCCGAGGTCGAAGGTCGCGGCCGAGCCGAGGTACGGCTCGACCGCGAAGCCACCGCGCACCGCCACGGCGCAGCGCGCTCCGGTGGCGCCGGGACCGGCGATGCGCAGCACGCTGCCGGCCTTCACCGTCACCGCCCGCCACATCGGCAGCGGCTCGCCGTCGAGCACCGCCGTCACGCTGCAGCCGGCGAGCGCGATGATCGCCGGCACGTGGAAGCGCAGGGTCGGGCCCGCGAGCGTGACCTCCAGGCCGGGGGCGCCGGACGGATTGCCGACCAGGCGGTTGGCGAGCCGGAAGCCGAGGTCGTCGAACGGCCCCGACGGCGGCACGCCGACCGCCCAGGTGCCGAGGCGTCCCGGCCAGTCCTGGATGGTGGTGTGCAGGCCGCCGGCCAGCACTTCGACAGCGCAAGGCGCGTAGGGCACGGCGTCGAGGTCGCGGACACGCAACACGCGGTCGCCGGCGAAGGCGAGGCAGGCGCGCAGCAGGGCCAGGCTGGTGGGCACGCCGGCGATACGCACGGCGGCGAGGCGGCGGCGGATATCAGCGCGGTCGCTGGCGGGGATGTGCGCCAGGGGCGTCCAGGCGGGGGCGTCGATGACGCCGGACAGCAGTGCCTCGGCACCGTCGCAGCGGGTGAGGGTGCCGCGGACCTGCGCAGATGCGGCGGGCTCACCGAGGTGCACGATGCCGACGAGCTGGAGCTCGTCGGTCCCAGGCCTGGGAGCGACGAGCTCCAGCTCGTCGCCAAGGGCGAACTCCACGGTCAGGTTGCGATCCCCGGCGATGGCGCGGGCGCCCTGCGCCAGGCGGTCGCGTTCGTCGGCGTGCAGCCGGGCCGGCTCGCACCAGAGCAGATGCCCGCGCCAGCGCGCCGAGGTGTCGATCCAGGCCGTCGCCGTGCCGGCTTCGACCCGCACCGCAATGCGCCGCCCCTCGGGCTGCGCGCCGCCCAGCGCGGTGGCGATGCCGGCCGCCTCGGCGGCGGCGCGCAGCTGCCACTTCATGCCCAGGCCTGCACCCGCACCGGGGTCGGGTTCCAGCCGTTGCACGGGTTGTTGAGCTGCGGGCAGTTCGAGATCAGCACCAGGCAGTCGACCTCGGCGCGCATCTCGACGTAGCGGCCCGGAGCGCTGATGCCGTCGGCGAAGTCGAGGCCGCCGGCGGGCGTCACCGGCACGTTCATGAAGAAGTTGATGTTGTGGCCGCAGTCGCGCTTGCCCAGACCATGCCGACCATCGGCGATCTGCAGCAGGAAGGTCTCACGGCAGGCGTGCATGTGGCGCTTGTCGAGGGCGTAGCGCACCTGGTTGCTCTCGCAGGCGCAGGCCCCGCCGAGGGTGTCGTGGCGGCCGCAGGTGTCGTCGGTGATGGTCAGCAGGGCCCGTCCCCGCGTGCTCATCAGCCGCGAGCCGGTGGTCAGGTAGATGCGCCGCTGCGCCTGCAGCGTCGCGGTCGCGTCATAGCGCTCGGCGGTGTCGGGCAGGGCGAAGAACAGCGTGTCGACCGCCTGGTTGCCCTCGAGGTCGGTGATGCGGAAGCGGGCGCCGGCGGGGATCTCACCGCGGAAGCCGTCGCCGGCGGGGATGGTCAGATCGAAGATCATGCGATCACCGATTCCGTGAGCAGGTAGGCGCGGGTGTTCTCAGGCCGCTTGATGCGGCAGGGGTCGTCTGGTCCCGGCGGCGGAACGCGTTCGATCGAGATGTCGACCGGATCCGGCGCGTAGTCCGGCCACGGATCGAACGGATGCGGTGTGTTCGACAGCACCACCAGCGTGTCGAGCTCGGCGCGCAGGGTCAGGCGCTGCCCGGCCCGGGCGTTCGGCTGCCAGGCCAGGTTGCCGTCCGCGTCGGCCACCACCTTGACGAAGCAGTTGAGCGTGGCGTGCAGGTCGCGTTCGGTCAGTTCCCATTTGCCGAGTTCGATCAGCAGGTTGTCGTGGGTGTTGCGCACCATGTCGTTGCGCGCGGTCTGGTAGGTGCGCTCGCCGTACTTGGCGCGCGCGGCGGCGGCATCCATGTGGCCGCTGATCGTGTCGTGCCAGCCGCTCTCGTCTGCGGTCACCGCCAGCAGCACCCGTCCCATGTCCGACAGCAGGACGCGCCCGGTGGTGAGGAAGGCAGTACGCTGCGCCTTCAGCGTGTCGGGCATGTTGTAGCGCTCGTGGGTGCGGCCGGCGCGGAAGGCGAGCAGGGCGACGGCGCTGCGCTCGCCGCCCGCGGTCAGGGTCAGGGCGTGGTGGCGCGGCAGGATGAAGCTGAGCTTGTCGCCGCCGCGCAGGGTTTCGTGGTGGAGCGCGTCAGGCATGGCGTTGAATCCCTGCGCCAGGCAGGCGCATGCTGTCCGAGGTAGGCGGGCACTGCCCCTGACGCAGGATGCATCGAACGGGTCGACGCCCGACCTCTGCCGTACGCTCGGGCGAAGCCATGCCAGCGTCCTCGCACAGGCGGACGTGCACCGGCTGAATCACATGATGGCGACGCATCGGGACCGCTGCCGGGCCGTCCCGGCGCATGAGTTGACCTGACGGGCCGTCCCGCCGGCAATGGTTACGGCCGCCGCGCCGTCGTCCGGCACCAGCCACCCTCCGTAGCTGGACCGGCCCTGACGGCGCGGCTTCCATCGTTGTCCTGGCACATGGCGTGCCGAAACCGGGGCGTTGGCGGCAGAACGGATCTGCGGCTGATCTGGATGGCTTATGTGCGATGGCCTTGCCCGAACGGCGCGGTGCGCGGCTCCACGACCCACAGGACAGCGTCGCCGCGCAGCATCTCGGCTGCGGTCCCTCCGGGCAACTGCACGAATCGGATGCAGCCCGATGGCTTCGAGCGGCACCCGGGCTACAGCACCTCGTCGCCGGCCACCGTCATCTTGAACACCGGCATGCGTTCGGCCGGGGCGCTCGGGGGATGGATCAGGGCATCCAGGTGGCGGCGCAGGGCGGCGAACTCGGGGGTGTGCATGTGGCCGCGTTCGCGCGGCACCGGCAACGGGACATCGACCACCTCGACCAGGTGCCCGCCGCGATGCCGGGCGTCTGGAGCGCCCAGGACGATCACCCGGTCGGCGAGGAAGGCGGCCTCATCGAGATCATGCGTGATGAACAGGATGGTGACGTTGACGTTCTGCCAGATCTGCAGGAGGTGCTCCTGCAGGTGGCAGCGGGTCTGGGCGTCGAGGGCGCCGAAGGGTTCGTCCATCAGCAGGATGCGCGGCCGGTTGGCCAGCGAACGGGCGATGGCGACGCGCTGGCGCTGCCCGCCGGACAGTTGATGGGGATAGACCTCGGCCTTGGCCGACAGGCCGACCACCTCCAGCCACTGCAAGGCCTCGGCGCGGGCGGCATCGTGGCCCGTGCCGTTCATCTCCAGGCCGAACATCACGTTGCGCACCACGGACAGCCACGGGAACAGGGTGTAGCCCTGGAACACCATCCCCCGGTCGGGGCCCGGTCCGACGATGGGCTGCCCATCCAGCAGCACCTCGCCGCCGGAATAGGGCTCAAGACCTGCGAGGATGCGGATGAGCGTGCTCTTGCCGCATCCGCTCGGGCCGATGACGGTGATGAACTCCCTCCGGCGCACGGTGAAGGAGACATCCTCCAAGGCGAGGCAGGACGATCCCTCGCTGGTCTGGAAGGTCTTCCCCAGCGAACGCACATCGAGCACCACCGGGCGGGCGTCGATGCGGGCGAGGCGCTCGGCGACCGCTGGCGGCACGGTGATCTGCTCGGCGAGGACGGTCATGGCGAATTCCTGATCCTGGCCGCCTCGGCGACCGCGAGATTATGCTGGCAATGCGCCAGGAAGCGGCGGGCCGGCCGCAGCAGGATGCGCAACGGCCAGGTGAAGACCTGCCACACCTTGACCGAGATGCGCGACGGAGGCGTACCGGCATACGGGAACAGCACCCGGCCGAGCCAGCCGAGGATCTGGTCGCAGATCAGGCCGATCAGGCCGATGGTGATGATGCCGGCGAAGACGTTGGCGTAGTTGCGGTACTTCCCCTGCTGGTTGATGAAGTAGCTGATGCCGCTGCTCGCCCCGATCAGTTCGGCCACGATGAGGTAGGTCCAGGCCCAGCCCAGCAGCACCCGCAGATCGGTGTAGAGGTTGGGCATGATGCCGGGCAGGATGACGCGCATGACCAGCTGGCGGTTCCTGGCCCCGAGGGTCTGGGCCGCCTCGAGCAGGGCCTGGTCGAGCTGCCGGGTGGTGTTGGCGATGACCAGGACCATCTGGAAGAAGGTGCCGAGGAAGATGATCGCCACCTTCGGGCCGTCATGGATGCCGGTGATCGCGATCGCCAGGGCCCCGAACGCCGGGGCGGGCATGTAGCGGACGAAGTCGAGGAAGGGCTCGAACAGCCGCGAGAAGAACGACCAGGTTCCGCAGATGATGCCGAGCGGCACGGCGATCAGGCAGGACAGGAGGAAGCCTACTGCGATGATCTGGATCGAATGCCAGAGCGCCTCGTGCAGCCATTTGTCGCCACGTCGCGGCTCGGTGCTGTAGGCCGAGACCAGCGCCTGGGCCACCTCGTGCGGGGCGGGCAGGAAGATCGGGTTCGCCGGCTCGCCGCTGCCCTGGGCCTTGCCCTCGACGGCGAGACGGCGGTTCTCGGCGTGGAAGTCCGCCTTGTTGATGAGCATGCCGGCCTGGAAGAAGTCGCTGGCGCCAGGCTCGCTGATCCGCATCTGCGGATGCCACAGGAACGGCACGTAGCTGATCGCACACCACAGCCCGATCGGCAGCAGGAAGGATGCCAGCCACAGGATGCCCTGGCGGCGTCCGGACAACTCCCGGCGCACGGCGAACCACGACGGTGCGGACACCCGGAGCGTGGACGCGGGGGTGCCCGCGCCGGCGTTGCCGCCGGCGCGGTCGTCGGTCACACCGGCCTCACTTCACCGCGGTGACGAATGAGGCGTCGAAATACGCGGCCAGGGGACCGGCGGCCCCGGGCTTGTACACGCCGACCTGCTCGTTGAAGGCGTTGACGACGCCGGTCGATCCGAGCAGGGAGTCGAGGCCCGTGGTCGGCTTCGTCATCCGCGTGATGTTCTCGGCGATGGTGAGCAGCTTGGTGCCGCCCATGATGGCCTTGTACTCGGCCGGGGTGATGCCGACCCGCTTGGCCATGTGGCCGACGGCGTCGTCCTGGGTCTTGGGGTCGTTGATGTAGGCCACCACGCGCGGCCACACCGACACCACCTTCTGCCAGTCGGCCCTGCGCGAGGCCAGGCTGGCCGGGGTGACGTAGAGGCAGTCGTAGATCAGGCCAGGCACATCCTTCGAGGTGAAGACCGCCTTCGAGCCAGGCACCAGCTTCAAGGCCTGGCCGCTGATCGGGTGCCAGCAGGCGACGGCATCGACCTGGCCGGAGGCCAGGGCCTGCGGCGTGTCGTTGGTGGCGACGTTCACCAGGGTGACGTCCGACTCCTTCATGCCGTTCAGCTCCAGCGCCTTGAGGATCAGGAGATGATCGACGAAGTTGACCTCGACGCCGATCTTCTTGCCCTTCAGGTCCTTCACCGAATTGATGCCCGGCTTGGCGACGATCATGTCGTTGCCATCGCTGTAGTCGTTGGTGAGGATGCAGATCGACTTGCTGCCATTGGCGCCATAGACGAGGGCGTCGCCATTGGTGATGCCGGTCCCATCCAGCTTGCCGGCGGCCAGGGCGTCCATCGCCGGGACGTACTCCATCCACACGAACTCCACGTCCACGCCGGCCTCCTTGAACCAGCCCTTCTGGATGGCGACCTCCCAGGCGATCCAACCCGGCCAGTCGGAGTAGCCGATCTTCAGCGGCTCGGCCGAGCGCAGGGTGGTTGAGATGGTCAGCGCCAGGGCGGCGGCGACCAGGGTGCGGAACGGTGCAACGGTCATGACGACTCCTGCGGGCGTGAGCCCGCGTACAGGGGGATCGGAGTGCGCGTTTTCCGTGCGACTGCGTGACCTGGAGCCGGGAGGGCTGCTGCGGCCGGATACACTGCGTCCGGGCGCGAACCCATCGACAGCGCTCCGACCACCCCAGCTTCCAGTCCATGTCCCGCATCGGTCGCGGAAGGCGTTCCGAGCCGGGCCGTCCCGGCGATGAGCGAAATCCACCCGGGTCGTCCCGGGCGGATGGCAGCACATGCTACCGGTTCTGGACGCAGGATGATGGCGATCATCTGCCCTGCTCCTGGCAACGGTCATGCCAAGCGCGCGGCGCTACGCTCCAGCGTGCCTGGCGTCCGGTTCGGCATGCCATTCGCAACGCAGGCAGAGGGGCCTCGTCCGAGGCTGCACCCCGCCGGGACGGCCCGGCGGACGCACCAATCCCGGGACGGCCCGGCTCGGGGATCCGTCATGCCGTCGCTTCCGCCCCGGTGCGAGCTGAGCCTGCGGACCCCGGCCAGGGGTGGAGGATGAGTCTGCCAGCCATCTATGCCGCGCAGATGGGCGTCATCCGTAGCCTCCGTGACCGCCATCTGGCGGACATCGATGATGCCCGGTCGCTGTGGCGGCCACGGGACGACATCCCGCCGATCGTCTGGCACGCCGCCCATGCCAGCCTCTTCACTGCCATCACCCTGGTCGGCATGGGGCGCGGGGACTGGACGTTCGCCAGCGCGACCGAGCTGGAGACCTTCAACTACCAGGCCCCGACCCCCGGCCCGTTGCCGCCGCTCTCGGCGATGCGTCAGCGCATCGCCGCCTGGGACGCGGTCTCGGATGCGGCAGCGTCCGCCGCCGGTGCCGACCTCGAGGCGACGTTGCCGCATCGCCGGGCGGAGTGGCTGCCGGACGTATGCCGGAGCTGGGGCGATGGCCTGCGCTACATGGTCACCCACGAGCCCTTCCACCACGGCGAGATCGCCGTCCTGCGCCGCCTGGCCGGCAGCGCACGCATCGAATGACGACCACCTTCCCACCGGAGCCGACATGACCTCGATCGACGACAAGGACTTCCTGACCACCCGTTTCGACCGCAGCGCCCAGCCCAGGCGTGAACCGGGGCCGATCGACCTCAGCCGCTATGTCGCCTCGCCGGCGCATTCCGGCATTCCCACCTTCATGGGCATCCCGGTCGCCCTGACGCCCGAGGACCTGGTCGCCGGCAAGGTGGACTGCGCCATCGTCGGGGCGCCGACCGACATGGGCAGCGGCCACCGCGGCGCCGGTTTCGGCCCGCGCGCCATCCGCCATGATGAGTTCTTCCTCCCCAACTGCCCGGCGGCGATCCAGAATCCGGATACCCGGGTGAAGCCCTTCGAGGTGCTCAAGGTCGTCGATTACGGCGACGCCGCGGTCCATCCCTTCGATCTCGAGATGAGCTGCGCCGAGATCCGCAAGGTGGTGCGCGAGATCGCCGCCAGCGGCGCCAAGCCGATCGTGCTGGGCGGAGACCACACCATCCTGTGGCCGGATGCGGCGGCGATGGCCGATGTGTACGGCGCCGGCAAGGTGGGCATCCTCCATTTCGACACCCATGCCGACTGCGCCAACACCATGTACGGCTCGCTGGTGACGCATGGCTCGCCGATCCGCCGCCTGATCGACGACGAGCACATCCCGGCGCGCAACTTCATCCAGGTCGGACTGCACAGCTACGTCATGCCGGATGACGACCTGCTCGATTGGATGCGGCGGAACGGCATGCGCAGCCATTACATGGCCGAGATCCACGAGCGCGGCTTCGAGGCGGTGCTGGAGACGGCGATCAACGAGGCCCTGGACGGGCCGGAATTCCTCTACGTCTCCTTCGATGTCGATGTGCTCGATGTCGCCTTCGCGCCCGGGACCGGCACGCCGGAACCTGGCGGCCTGACGCCACGCGAACTGCTGCCGGCGATCCGGCGGGTCTGCCACGAATGCCCGGTGGTCGGTTTCGAGGTGGTCGAACTGGCGCCGCAGCTCGATCCGACCCGCAGCACGGTGATGTACGCCCGGCGCGCGATCCTCGAGGCCCTGACCGGCATGGCGCAGCGCAAGCTGGGTATCACGGGAAAGAACTACCTGCACCCGGTGATGGCCGGACGGGAGCGCTGAGGTGCACGAGGTCGGCATCGTGCAATCGACCATCGATGCCGCCGCCGCCGGATCCGGGGGCCGCGACATCGCTGCGGTCCATCTGCGCATCGGCGCCCTCACCGGGGTCGTGCCGGCCGCGCTGCAGCACGCCTGGCAGGCCCTGCGCCTCGGCACGGTGTGCGAAGAGGCCCGGCTGGTCGTGGAGATCGTACCCGGGTCCTGCCGCTGCGCCGCCTGCGATGCGCTGTACGGCTCGCTCTCGCTGACCCCGTCATGTCCGCGCTGCGGCCGCGCCCCGGATGAGGTGCTGGCCGGCCGCGAACTCGAACTCGCCACCCTGGAGGTAACCACGCCATGTGCATCGACTGCGGCTGCGCTCTGAGCGGACCGGCGCATATCAACGGCAAGGCCAGCTCCCTGCCGCACCTGCCATCGGTGCGTTCTGCCGCGGTGGTTCCGCTGCACGCCGATCTGCTGGCGCCCAACAAGCGCGAGGCCGCCGCCAACCGCGCCCGCTGGCGGGAGCAGGGTCTGCTGACCATCAACGTCGTCTCCTCGCCGGGGGCCGGCAAGACCACCCTGCTGGCGCGCACCATCGAACGGCTGCGGCCCGCCGTCGCCGCCGGGGTGGTGGTCGGCGACCTGGAGACCGACAACGACGCCCGGCGCCTGCGCGCCACCGGCGCCCCGGCGGTGCAGATCGCCACCGGCACGCTCTGCCACCTCGATGCCCGGCTGGTCGCCGAGGCCGCCGCCAGCCTGCCCCTGGCCGACCTCGACCTGCTGATCATCGAGAACATCGGCAACCTGGTCTGCCCGGCCGACTTCGATCTGGGCGAGGATCTCCGCGTCACCCTCCTGGCGGTGACCGAAGGCGAGGACAAGCCGCTGAAATATCCGCCGATCTACCGCAATGCCGACATCATCCTGATCACCAAGACCGACCTCGCCGAGGCCTGCGGATTCGACCGTGCCGCCGCCCTCGCCAGCATCCGGGCGGTCAATCCGGCGGCCACGGTCATCGAACTCAGCTCCCGCGACGGGAGCGGGCTCGACCGGTGGTGCGATCTCCTCCGGGCCCGGATCCCGTCGGCGATGGCATGATCGTCGATGCGCGGGATCTGCCCGCCGCCCTGCGCGAGGCCGCCGCGTCCGGCCTGCGCCAGCGCCTCATCGCGGTGGCGCGCGGCGGGGTCCAGCGGGCCCGCGCCCTGGCTGCGAGGTGCCCCTTCGTGGACATCCGCATCGTGCCGCTCGACGACGAGGCGATCGCCGGGGCCGTCGCCGGCCTGGTGCCGCCCGATCACGACGCGGTGCTGGTCCCGGGCGAGCCGCGCCTGGCCAGGCTGATCGCCGACCGCGCCGGCTGCCGCTGGTCGGCCGGCTCGCTCGACCATCTGCGGCGCCACCCGGCGCTGCACCCCTGGATCCTGGACGGCGACGTCCTGCGGCTGCCCGCTGTGCGCGACCTGGTGGCGGCCAGGATCCCGCAGGAAACGCTGCGCCGGCCACCTGCCGCCGCAGGACCTCCGGCACCCGGACGGCTGCAGCCCCTGCTCGACCGCATGGAGCGCGACCTCGATCCCGGATTCGGCCTGGCGGACGGCCCTGCCGAGACGATCCAGCCGACGACGGGATGGGTCGGCAGCATCTGCCAGGATCTGCGCAGCGCGCAGGCCCGGCAGCGCCACCTGGTCGCCCACGGGGTCATTGCGCAGCGGCACGGCCGCGTCCTCCGCCTGCCGGCCGGATCCGAGCCCTCGGCGCCGGATTGCGCGCCTGCCGTGGCCGCGCCATCCGCGCCGCTGACCATCCTCCTGCGCCGCCCTGCCGACGCCGAGCCCGCCGCGCTGCTGCAGCGCATCACCGCAGCCCTGCAGGCAGGCGCCCGGAGCGTCGTGGTGCAGCCCCTGGCCGAGGACCTGCGCGACCAGGATGACCTGTCCGAGGACCTGCGGCTGATCGCCCGACGCTGTCCGTTCCTCGATCTGCATCTGGCCCGGCCGGTCGGCGTGGCCGAACGCGCCGGCCTGCTCGCACCGCATCTGACCGGTCCGGTCCGCCTGTGCGGCAGCGACCGTGGCGGGCTGGCCGTGCTGGCCGAGCGCCTGGGTGAACGCGGCGTCGAGGCCGATCCCGAGCTGGCCGGCGAGCCGTTGGATGCCGACTGCTGGGACGGACCTGGCTGCCAGGAGCTGCTGGTGCGCCGAGGCGATGCGGCGCTGGCGGACCGCAGCCTGATGCCCGACCCGTGGCTGGAGGTCGCCCAGGCGTTGGCGATGGGCGAGGCGCATCATGGCGGCCAGGCCGGCGAGACCGTCTCAGCCGTGGGCCTAGCGGTGGGCGCGGTGCAGCTGGCGGCGCCCGGGCCGGGACGAATGGAGGCGGACCTGGCCGGCGCCCCTGTCTCACCCCTGGTCGCGATGCAGGTCGAACCGGTCGCCGCCGCGGCGGCCGCGCTCGACCCGGTCCGTCAGGCCACGGTGCTGGCGGCCCTCGACCGCGGGCTGCGCCTGCTGACGGGTCTGCCGGTGGTGCAGGGCGGCACCCCAGGTTGGATCGGACTGCGCGTTCCCGATCCCGTGTTCGTGCTGCGGGCCGTGGTGGTCCAGGGCGTGCTGGCGCGACGGACGGGGGACATCGTCTGGCTGCCCGCTGGACCGGCTTTCACCCTGCGCCGGGAGGTGCGCAGCATCCTCACCGCGGTGGCGACCGCGATCATCGCGTTGGGCGAACTGCGCGCTCAGGAGCCGGTGAGCTCGCGATAGCGCCGCATGTCGTGATTGGGCAGGAGCAGCGCCCCGCTGCTGCGCGCCACCTGCTTCAACCGGCGGATCGATCCGAGGGCCAGGTCGGTGCGGTCCTGCCAGCAGAGACCCGGGGCGACCTCGTCGTCGAGGTTCTCCTGCAGGTCGGCGGCATCGCCGGCGATCACGGTGGCCGACCGGTCGCCCTCGACGAGCAGCGACATGTGCCCGGCGGTATGTCCGGGCGTGCACAGGGCCTGCACGCCGGGGCAGACCTGATAGTCGCCGTGCGCCAGGCGCCAGCGCCGCGCCCCGGCACATTCGCCCGGGAAGTAGGCCTCGCCGCCGGCCCGGGCCGCCGCCAGCTCCTCGCCGTGGATATGGATGTCGGCATGCGGGAAGTCGGCCAGGCCTCCGGCATGGTCGAAGTGTCCATGGCCGAGAAACACCAGATCGACATCGAGCGGCCCCAGTCCGAAGCGGCCGAGCTGCGCCGGCACGGTCTGCTCGGCCGTCATGGCCGGCGCGCCGAACGGGTTGGCACCGTAATGCCGGGCGCAGGACGCGGGATCGGCGATCTTGGCGTAGTCGCAGCCGACGTCGTAGAGCATCCGCCCGTCCACGCTCTCGATCAGCCAGGCGATGATCGGCGCTTCGATCATCGTCCCTTGCCCGCGTCCGCGGGTGGACAGCGACTTGTCGTAGCGGCTGACGCCGGTGAGCAGCGGGGTGATGACGGGAGCGCGACGCATCAGATGTACGGGATGTGCTTCTCGCGCTCGGCGTCGTCGACGCGGTAGAAGCCCTTCTCCCACTCGCCCAGCTTCTGCTTGAAGTAGATCTCGCGGAACTGCTCGCCGAACACCTCGCCGACCAGTTCATCGGTCTCCCAGGCGCGCAGCGACTCGATCAGGGTCGAGGGCAGGCGGTCCACCCCGAGACGCCTGCGTCCCTTGTGATCGATGACGTAGGCGTTCTCGTTGACCGGCTTGCCCGGATCGAGCTTCCTGGCGATGCCATCCAGGCCGGCGGCGAGGCTGAAGGCCGCGACCAGGTAGGGGTTGCAGGCGCTGTCCGGCGACCGGTTCTCGATGCACGGCCGGCTCCACGGCAGGCGCAGCATGGCCGAGCGGTTGTTGCGGCCGTAGCAGCGCAGCACCGGCGCCCAGGAGATGTCGGGCATGTCGCCCTGGGCGAGCAGGCCCTTGTAGCTGTTGTGCGTCGGGCAGCTCAGCGCGACCAGGGCGGGGGCGTGCGCCAGCAGCCCGGCGGTGAAGTGGTAGCTCGCATCGGGCTGATCGATGCCGTACTTCCTGGCCAGCTTGCCGGGTTTGCCGGCGAAGAGGTTCGCGCCGGTCGCGAGGTCGGCCAGGCTCATGTTGAAGTGGGCGCCGCTGCGGAAATCGGTGTGGAACGGCTTGGGCATCCAGGTCGCCACCGCCCCGATCTGCTTGGCGAACTCCTTGGTCATCAGGCGCAGGAACACGAACCGGTCGGCGGTGGTCAGGGCATCGGCGTAGTCGCAGTCGAGCTCGTACTGCCCGTTGCCGCCTTCCTGGTCGAAGGAGTAGAGCCCCCAGCCCAGGCCGTCGATGGCCTTGGCCACCGGATCGAGGAACGCCTTCGAGGCGGTCGTCAGGTGCAGGTCGTAGGCCGGGCACGGCCCGTTGAACGGGACGCCGGTGATCGGGACCCAGCGGCCTTCGACCTGCCGGAGCACGTAGAATTCCGCTTCGATGCCGAGGTTGAAGAGCAGGCCCTGCTGGCGCGCCTGCTCGCACACCCGCTTGAGGATGACGCGGGGGCAGTTCGCATACGGCTTGCCGTGGTAGTGCAGGTCGCTGGGCAGCCAGGCGAAGCTGGGGTCCCATGGGCAGACCACGGCGCGCTCGACATCCGGCACCGCGGCGCACTCGTCCTCCTGCGGTCCGATCAGGCCCAGGCCCTCCATCGCGCCGACGGTGAACAGCTCGGATCCCTTGCACATCTTCTCGAAAGAGGACATCGGACTGCCCTTGGCCTTGGGCCGGCCGTGCACATCGACATAGCTGGCGAAGCAGTAGTGCACGCCGGCCTCGGCCAGGCGCTGCTTGGTGGCGGTTACGGTTCCGGGATCGGCTGGCATGTCAGGCTCCTTCGCTGATGGGCGGGACGGCGCCGCGACGGCGGCGCCAACGGATGGGGGGTTCCTCGACGGCGGCGCGGCGCACCCGGTCGGCCAGGGCGCCGGCCATCTCGGCGAAGCGCGTGCCGCCCTCGGCGGCGGTGGCCAGCGACGGCTTGCCGGTGACGCCGTTCCGGGAGGTCTGCGGCACCAGCCAGGTGAAGACCAGCCCGTCGGTCCGGTCGCGATCGTCGGCGTCGCGCAGCCGGCGGCGGGCGACCAGTTCCGGCGCCAGATGCAGGATCAGGCTGGTCTCGGCGCGGTTGGCATGGATGTCATCACCGTCAGACAGGAACCACGCCTTCACCCCGCTGGTGATCTCCCAGGTGTTCACCGCACCGACATGGATCGCGCCGGCGTGCGCCAGGCGCAGGTGGTCGATGCCGCACCTGAGGGCCGCCCAGTTGCCGAAATGGCTGTTGACGATGAGCAGGCGGTCGAAGCCGGTGGCCAGCAGCCACCGTCCGATCTCGCGCACCGTGCGCGTCAGGGTCTGCGGATCGAGCGACAACGTCCCCGGCCAGGCCTCGCCGTGGCCGAAGCTGCAGCCATACGCCAGCACCGGCAGCGACAGGCACCCGGTGCGCGCCGCCGCGTCGCGGCACAGGGCGTCGGCGATCCGCGCATCGGTATCGACGGGCAGATGCGGACCGTGCTGCTCGATCGCGCCGACCGGCAGCAGGCAGACCCGCTCGGCCCCGCGACCGCGATCGCGGCTGCGCTTCAGGTCCGGCCAGGCGCGCTCGCCGAAGGATCGGAGGTCGGGCTTCATGGCGCAGGGCTCCGCAGCAGGAGGTGGCGATACCGGGCGCTGAGCACCGCCACGGCGGCGAGCGTCAGCGCCCCCGGATAGAGCAGGTCGGGCAGGTTCGGCACGCGCACCTGGGCGATGTTGCACAGGTTGGCGCCCAGCCAGATGAGCCACGAGCCGCCGTGCTCGCGGGTCGGATCGCGCCAGGCCTTGACGACGGTCGGCACCGTCCCGGCGAGATCGGCCAGCGCCAGCATGGCCGTGGCCAGCAGCGGCTCGCCGGTCCCCCACCACACCACCAGGGCGGCGGCGGCCAGCCCCAGGCAGGTCAGATCCAGGCGGCCGAAACCACCCTCGCCGCGCCGTATGGCGAGCAGTCCGACCACGACGCAGCAGACCGCGAACGTCACCGGCACGGCGACCGTGTCGCGGGCGCCAGCCGCCCACGAGGTGGCTGCGCCGGCCCCGGCCGACAGGGCGAAGATCCACCACGAGGCCCGGTTCGGCCGGTTCTCGCCGCGGAGCACCGCGAGGATGTAGGGGACGTAGCCGCCGATCGCGAGCAGGACGGCAAGGATCGGCAGGATCCCGCTCATGGCTTCCGCCAGGGCAACTGCTCAGGGGCTCCGCCCCTGCGGCCCTGCGGGCCTGTCCCCGCTGCCTGTGTCGCAGCTCGGTTTCGTTCCGAAACCGCGGGCGGATGCCCACCGCCGCTCGGCGGCAGCCCCATCGCTGCGCGACGTGGCCCCAGCCTGCGTTGTTACCCGCCAGGATCCCGAAGCGAAGCGCGCCATCGCGCGCTGGCCGGCCCAGCGGCAGACCTCCCACAGGTCGGCGACCGGCTGGTTGGTGAAGGGCAGGTGGTGCAGGTAGCCTTCGATGCCGTACTCCGGCGTCCAGGTCACCCGACGCAGGCCGCGCGCCTCCTGGCTGCGCCAGATGGCATCCCACCACGACTCATGGGCCGCCAGGGCCACTCCGTATTCCGGGGCCCGCGGGTCGGGCACCTGCGGACCCTGGTCGTAGCCGACCCGGCCGTGCACATGCCAGGCATGGCTGGCGCACAGGTCGATGATGTCGGCCTCATGGGTGAGCAGCCGCTCGGTGACCACGCACCAGTGGCTGAAATCGCAGGTCAGCTTCAGGCTGGGGAAGCGCCGGAGCAGATCGCGCGTGATCCACGGGTTGTAGAGGCTGCGGCCGCGATGCAGCTCCATCGTCATGGCGACGCCGCTGCGCCGCTCGAGGTCGAGGAATCCCTCGACGAACCGGCACTGGTCGTCGAATCCCCAGGCATCGCGGCCGTGATAGCCGTTGATCAGGACGGGCGAGAGCTCGAGGGCGGGACCGACCTTGGCGGCCAACTCGGCGAGATGCTCGGCCGGGCCTGCCTGCGGTTCGGGGACGACGTAGCCCTTGGCGCTGATCTCGGCGATGCACAGCAGGCCATGGGCATCGAGGGTGCGCGCGAGCCGCCCGCGTTCACGCGGATCGCCCGGAACCCGCGTCTCGATGCCGCGGAATCCCTCGTCGTGTAGCTGCGGGAAGACCTCCTCCCACGGACCATCGACCCCCCAGAGGGAACGGCACACCACGAGTTCCATGCCTCATCCCCGTTCCGGGCCGTCCCGGAGATGCACCGCGCCGATGGGCCGTCCCAGCGGTGGTCCGCAGAGGGCGGACGCTCACGGTCCAGCACACACGATGCCATGCCGCAACCGGTCCGGGACGCCGCTTCTGCTGCGCCGCTACGCAGGCTCGGTGCGCCCACGGCAGGCAGGTGCGCACTCTTCACGCAGGGCGGAACGGACGTGGTGGACCGGATGCCTGGCGGATTGCAGCATACTGCGGCGAATCCGCGATTCGGGCACGGCTCTTGCCTGTGACCTGCACACCTCCGGCGGCTCCGGAACCCCTGGTCCTGGAGCGCCTGACCGGGCGCAGATGACGCTGCACCGAAGGCTTCTCCGCCGTTGGGCGCGCGGACATTCGTTGCCGCGCCCTTCCGCGACTCAGTGCCTGATGGCGCGCTGCGGTCCGGTCTGCACCCCGCCACCTGGCGGGCTGATCGCTCCGGTCAGGTAGGCGCCGGTGAAGTTCGCCCCCTCCCAGTTGGCGCCGCTGAAATTGGCGCCGCGCAGATCCGCCTTCTGGGCCTGCAGGCCGCGCAGGTCGGAGTCCTTGAAGAAGACCTCGGCGGCGCTGGCCTCGCGCATGCTCGCCTCCTTGAGCAGGGCATGCGACAGGTCGGCGGCATGCATGTCGGCCAGGTCGAGCTTGGCGCGAAAGAGGATGGCGTGATGGAACCGCACCTTGCGCAGCCGGGCGTGCGACAGGTCCGCCTCGGTGAGATTGCAGCGCGTCAGGTCGCAGTTCTCAAGATCGGTACGGTGCAGGTTGCAGTTCGACAGGTCGGCGCCGTGCAGGCTGGCGCCGTGGAGATCGAGGTGCGACAGGTCGAGTCCAGAGAGATCGATGCCTGCGAGGCGAGGCTGCGGACCGGCGGCGATGAGGGCGGTGACCAGGTCACGACGTTCGATCTCGGCCATGGCGGCGATCTCCCATGGCAGCTTAACCGCTGCCGCGCAGGGGAGCAACCGGGATCAGCTGGCCTCGGCAGGCTGCCGCCTGCCCGCCACCACCGCCACCAGCAGCACCCAGAAGCACAGTACGATGCTGAAGATCGGCACCTGCAGGGCGGAGGGCAGGCTGTAGACGAGGCAGACCGACGGGGCCCACACCATCCAGGCGGCGAGGATCAGGGCGGGCATGCGCACGGTGAACAGCTCGCGGTCGAGGCTGGCGCGGAAGCGGGCGAAGTCGCCGTCGCAATCCTCCCACCAGCGGTAGACCAGGGTGGTGGTCGGGATGCTCCAGAAGGCGGTGTAGACCAGCATGTCGAAGGCCATCTTCGCCAGCACGATGCCGTAGTCGACGCTGCCGTCGGCGCCGCGCGCCTCGCCGAAGAGCCAGCCCTGGAACTGGTAGAAGAAGGCGACCTCCAGGCCGCGGTAGATCCAGAAGACGAGCAGGAAGGCCAGTTGCCGCGCGCGCGCGCGGGACGGGATGCGGCCGAGGACGATGAGGAACAGCCAGGGCAGCACGGCTCCGCACAGCCCGGTGCTGAGGGCGGAGAACCACAGGCCCCAGTCGCGCTGCCAGCCCTCGACCCGGTCGTAGGCCGGGCGCGCCGCCGGGACCAGGGCGTAGATCAGGACGAGCGCGGTGCCGACCGACCACAGCAGGATGCCGGGCTTGAGGTTGGCACGCATGCCGGCGAGGCCGGCGGAGATGGCTCGTTGCATGGGCTGGACAGCAGAAGGAGTCGGGCGGACCCGTCCAGCCGCGCACCCCTGGCCCGCTCGCGTTCGGCGCCGGCGACGGCATGCTCGGCCTCGACGACACCCGGACCCCGGAGCGACCATGCGCGCCCTCCTGCTCCTGCTCGCGTTCCTCCAGGTGACCGCGGCCGAACGCATCAACCATGCCGGCCGCCGCCTCGGCCCCCTGCCGTTGGTCACGGCGCCGATCCTGTTCAACACCGCGCAGGCCGATGCGGTGCTGGCGGCGATGCAGATCATGCCGCCTGACAGCGCCTGGAACGAGGACATCAGCGCCCGGCCGGTCCTGGCCAACTCGGCGGCGATCATCGCGCGGATCCGCATTGACTTGGGCAAACGCCAGACTCTGCGGGTCTTCCCGGAGATGAACTTCGTCCTTGTGCCCGACGCCCAGGATCTGGTCCCGATCCGCTTCGTCGAATACCCCGGTGAAAGCGACTACAATGGCGGCAAGGCGCCGGTGGCGACCTGGCCGCTGCCACCCCTGCTGCCGGTCGAGGGCTGGCCGCTCGGCCGTCCCCAGAGCGAGCAACTGGAGCAATGGCAGCGCGATCCCGCCCAGGTCGGCGGCGACCGCCACACCATCGTGGTCCAGCCGGGCCGCATGCGTCTCTACGAGACCTGGCAGGCCCGCCTGGGCGACCAGGGCTGGCAGGCCTCCAACGGCGCGATCTTCCAACTCGACAGCAATACCCTGCGTACTCCCGGCTGGACCTCGGGCGATGCCGCCGGACTGCCGATGTTCCCCGCCCTGATCCGCTTCGACGAAGTCGAGCGTGGCATGATCGAGCATGCCCTTCGCATCGTGGTGAAGGTCTCACGTCGTGAGTTCATCTACCCGGCGACCCATTTCGCCTCCCGCGTCAAACCGGGCGATCCGGAGACCGCGACTTATCCGGCGATGGGCCAGCGCGTGCGGTTGCGGGCCGCTTTCTCCATTCCTCCGCATTGGAGCAAAGCCTCCCAGGTGGTAGCCCAGGCGCTGAAGACCTATGGCGCCCTGGTCGCTGACAACGGCGGCTTCTTCTCGGTGTCGGCCACCCCCGACCACCGCTGGCCAGCCGGTTGCTTTCGCGACGTCGAAACCATCGCCATCGACCAGTTCGAAGTGGTGGCCACCAGCGGTCCACGAACCGCCCGCTGACCAGGATGCGGAAGCTGCGTCGCGGCGTCGTGGTGGCCGGGACGTCAACGCAGGAACCCCGGGCAACTGCCCGGGGTTCCGTGCCTTACGCGGCTTTCGCCGTGTGCCGCCGTCTCAGCAGTCGTAGTACAGGACGTACTCGAGGGGATTCGGGCGGAAGCGCGAGGCCTCGACCTCGTTGGTCTTCTTGTAGGCCGAGTAGGCCTCGATGAAGTCCGGGGTGAAGACGTCGCCAGCGGTCAGCCAGGCCTGGTCCTTCTCCATCTCCTCGAAGGCCTGGCCCAGGCTCTCGCAGGTGCTGGGGATCTTGGCCAGCTCCTCGGCGGGCAGGTCGTAGATGTTCTTGTCCATCGGCGCACCCGGATCGATCTTGTTCTTGATGCCGTCGATCGAGGCCATGAGGATCGCCGCGGTGACCAGGTACGGGCTGCCCGAGCTGTCGGGGCAGCGGAACTCGAAGCGCCGCGCCTTGTCGCTGAGGACGTGCGGGATGCGGATCGAGGCCGAGCGGTTGCTGGCGCTGTAGGCCAGGTTCACCGGCGCCTCGTAGTGCGGGACCAGGCGACGGTAGCTGTTGAGCGACGGGTTGGTGAAGGCCTGGATGGCCTTGCCATGCTTGATGATGCCGCCGATGGCCCAGATGGCCTCCTGCGACAGCTTGGCGTAGCTGCTGCCGGCGTAGACGTTCTTGGCGCCCTTCCAGATCGAGGTGTGGCAGTGCATGCCGCTGCCATTGTCGCCGAACATCGGCTTGGGCATGAAGGTGGCGGTCTTGCCGTGCTGGTAGCAGGTGTTCTTGACCGCGTACTTGTACATGTGC
>JAIFKN010000005.1 GCA_020049615.1 bacterium
ACGGCGGGGTGTGCCCGACGACGTACTGGATGTCGGGCCAGAAGCCGATGTCGAGCATCTGGTCGGCCTCGTCGAGGATCAGCGCCTCGAGCTGGCTGAGATCCAGGGCGCGGCGCTTCATCAGGTCGATGACGCGGCCGGGGGTTCCGACGACGACGTGCGGACCGCGCTCCAGCGCGTTGAACTGCTCGTCCATCGGCACGCCGCCGTAGATCAGCGCACAACGGGCACCACTGGCGCCCGCCATCTTGACGAACTGCTCGTGCACCTGGCGGGCCAGCTCGCGCGTCGGCGCGAGGACCAGCACCACCGGGGGCGAGCCCTGCGGACGCTCGAGGCTGTACAGCCGCTGCAGCATGGGCAGGGCGAAGGCGCCGGTCTTGCCGGTACCGGTCTGGGCCTGGCCGAGCACGTCCTTGCGTGCCAGCACATGCGGGATGCCCTCGACCTGGATCGGTGAGGGCTCGTTCCAGCCCATCGCGCCGAGATCGGCGAGGATCTGGTCGTTCAGACCGAGGGCGCGGAAGCCCTCGGCCTTGGGACGGGCGGCGAGCTCGTCCGCGGTCTGCGGGGCGAGCGGCAGGCCCGGGGCGGCCTGGGCCGATTCGCGGCCGTGGCGGCGGTGCGGGTCACGCCCCTGGGCGGGTGGCGGGACGGCAGGACGGGGCGGGAGGGATTCGCGGGCCTCGGCCCGTGTTCCGTCCTCCGTGTCGCTGCCGCCAGCGTTGTCAGCCGGCGGAGTCGCCACGACCTCGACGGACTGCTGGATGGCGGCCGGCTGCACCACGACCACCGGCTGCGGGGCCGGGGCGGGGACAGGCGCGGGAGCCTGGGCGACCGGAGCCGGTTCCGGCTGCGGCAGGGGCTGGCGGGCACCTTCGGCGATGCGTACCTGGGCCTTCTTCAGCGGGAAGAGGTCACCACGGTCGCCACGCAGGCTGAAGCCCGGAGCGGCGATCTCGGCGATGTGTCCGGCAGGCACGGCGCCGGTGGCGATGGTGCCGAGGATGTGGTGGAAGTCCGGGTGCGGCAGGCCGACGCACGGGGTCGGGCTGACGCCGGCTTCGGCGAGCAGCTCGGCGATGCGCGCCTGGGCCCAGCTCGGGGTCTGCGGATCGCACAGTTCGATCAGGCCGCGGGAGAAGGTGCAGAGGCGGTCGAGCACGCTGCCGACGTGGCGCTGCGGACCGTCGAGGCGGGGACGGGCCGGCCGGTTCGGGTCGCGCTGCTGCTGGTCGCGCTGGCCGCGGTCGTCGCGCGGGCCGCGGTCGTCGCGGGGTCCGCGATCGTCACGACGGCCGTCGCGGGGACCACGGTCATCGCGGGGTCCACGATCGTCGCGGCGCCCGTCGCGCGGACCGCGGTCGTCGCGGCGCTGCTGGTCACGCGGGCCGCGATCATCGCGGCGCTGGTCGCGCTGGCCGTCATCGCGGGACTGCTGCGGCTGGGCGTCGGCGGCAGGCTGCTCGCTGATCGCTGCCACTGCGGCCGTCACGTCCTCGGGTCCGTTGGCTGCGGGAGCGGCGGATGGAGCGGCGGACGGAGCGGCGCCGGGCGCCGCTGCCGGCTGGTCGAGATAGTTCTGCTGCTGGCCGTTGCTGCCGGGCTGCCCGTCGGGCAGGGGCTGGCCGTCCGGGCCACGACCACGGCCGCGGCCGCGGCCGCGGCGGCGGCGACGACGACGGCGACCGGGCTCGCCTTCTCCAGGCATGCCCTCGCCGGGCTGGCCGGGCTCAGCACCTTCGGGGCCGTCATCCGGCCCATCGTCGCCATCATCGGCTCCCTGGTCATCGCCTTCGACGGCGGCCAGGGCGGAGGCGTCGAGTTCCTCGGGTTCGCTGGTGTTCGACGGAGCGGCTGGCTGAACCGCAGGCTGCGGCGCCACGGAGACCCCATCCCCGGCCGCGGATGCGGCCATGGCGACGGGTTGTGCTGTGTGGGAAACGGCGGCGGCTGCATCGGCAGCGGCCGGTTCGGCGGAGCGGACCTGGATGGCGGTCTGCAGCGCCTCGATCAGTTCTTCGCGGCCGAGTCGGCTGCGGTTGGAGATCTGGTGTTCGCCTGCAAGTTGACGCAAGTCCTTGATGGTCAACGAGGCAAGTTGCTCGGAGTCGTTCATGTGAATCCCTGGTTGTCAAAGCGGGGCGCTGCAGCCCTCCGGCCGCGCGCCACCCGGTCGGCCGACCACGCGCACGCTGCGCAGGGTCCTGGCCGAAAGGATGCGGGATCAGACGGACCCGGGTGCGAATAGCAAGCGCGAGGCCGCGATCAACCCCACTCGTCGGCAGCCATCGTCTTGGCCCCCCGATGCTCCCATTCGATGCGCCGATAGGTCAGATCGAACTCTTCGGTGAGGTTGCCCGCCGCGGCCCCCTCCGCCAGGACCAGGCGGTGGCCGCTGACCGTCGCGTCGAGGAGCTTCACGGTGAAGGTCACCTCCTCAGCGCCGCCCTCGACCACGCTGACGAACTCGCACAGCACCGAGCGCAGCACCTCGCCGGTGCAGGCGGCCTGGGCCAGTTGCGGGGTCGCGGGGCCGACATCCTTGCGCAGGGTCAGCGGCTGATGCTGGGCCTTGCCGGCTGAAGCCGAGGCGGAGCTGTCGCGTAGCGAGCGCACCGCCGAGGCGAACGAGCGAGCCCAGACGATGCCCTGCCGCCCATCGCCGACCTCGCCACGCAGGCGTCCGCGCTGACCTTCGAGTGTGACGCGCAGGCGCCAGATCACGGTGCCGCCTCGGCGACGATGCCCTCGGGAATGGCGAAGCCGGTCAGCAGATCGCCAGCCACCGCTTCGCCAAGCTGACGGCCTTCGAGCTGGGCCTGGGCCCGCCACACCACCGTGCCGCCGGCGGCACTGCCATCGAAGGGCCAAGTCAGGGTCCAGCCGCCATCGCTGGCAGCGCGCGGACTTCCGGCACGCAGCAGGCGCAGCCAGCCCCAGTCGCGACCGGCGAACTCCAGGGTCTTCCATTCGCCCGTCACCACCCGCACCGCCACCTTCGCTCCGCCCGGCTCGCCCTGGCGCAGGACCAGTTCAAAGCGTGCATCCGGGCGGTCGTAGAGCTTCGCAGTCTGCGCGCCGACCCCGAGGGCGAGGTCGGTGACCCCCTCGCGCTGCACCAGGGTGACATGGCAGGGGGCGACCACCTGCTCGCCGCCGCCGACGAAGAACCCGTCGCGGATGGCGGCGGCGCGCACCGACATGTCCTGATAGGCCCGCGACAGGCTCAGCGCTGGATGGCCGGCTACCGGCTGCGCGCGTAGGCGTTCGATCGGCGCCATCGCGGCCCACAGCGCGCCGCTGCGCGGATTGGCGAAGGCGGCGAAGCGGCTGAGCGGCACCTCGTCGGTCTGCTCGGCGAAGGGGAAGCGCCCGGCGCAGTCGCGTCGCCAGGTCGGCACCACCTGGCCACGCCAGGTCTGCTCCAGTTCGCCGCCGACGCAGCGGTCGAGCGGCTGCCACAGGCCATGCACCACGCCGGCCAGTCCGCCACGCAGGGCTTCGCGCAGATCATCCGGCTGCACCTCGGCCAACCGGGTGCCGGCGGCGGCGCAGACCTCGTCGAAGCGTCTGGCCAGGGCCTGCACCCGTTCGAGATCCGCGGTGCGACGTCCGTCGGTTGTGACGGCGAGGAAGCCTTCGACGTCGCGGCGCAGTTCGAGCAGCGGGTCGAGGGCCGGCCGGGCCCACGGCGCCCGCGCGGCGCCACTGAGCGAGGCCAGGGCCGACGGTGGATCGAGCTCGTCGAGGGCCCGCCGCACCAGCATAGGCCACGGCGAGGCCGGTCCTGCGGCCTCGGTGATGCGTCCGGGCAGTCCCGCGAGGTCGCTGGCCGGCACCACCCGGCTGGAGGCGATGACCGCCAGCCAGGCGCGACGGTGCTCGGCGCGGAAGCGCTCGCCCAGGCGACGGCTGATCCCAGCGCGATCGAGATTGATCGAGAGTCCGGCGAGGGTGCGCTCAAGGGCGACCGACTTCTCCTCGACCAGGCCGGCGACGACCTCGTCCCAGGCCCGGCGGGTGAGGACGGCGTCGGGCTGCGGTCCGGGCACGATCACCCCGACCGAGGCGGTGGCCGCGACCGCGGTCTGGCCGCGGGCCTGGCGCAGGATCTCGTCCCAGCCCTGGCGGATCCACAGCGATTCGCCGAGATCGCGGGCCGTCGCCTCGGCCAGCTGCCGATCGACCGGCAGGCGGGCCAGCCCATGCGGCAGGAGCTCCCGCGCGAGGCGTTCGAGCTGGCGCCGCGCCAGCACCTCGGTCGGCCAGTCGAGCCTGGCTCCGGCCCCCTCCAGGGCGAGGAACCAGCGCCGACCGGCGGTCAGCTCGCGATCGAGCACCTCGGCCTCGGCCGGCACCGCCCCGGCCAGCATCTGATAGGCGCGGAAGGCGTCATAGAGGCGGTCGGTGTCGACCTGCGGCGCGGCGCGCAGCTGGGCGATGGCGGCGCCCAGCTCGCGCACGGCGCGTTCGGCGCAGAGGTCGCCGAGCCGGCGGGCATAGAGCCCGGCAGCAGCATTCAGCGCCGGCCGGGCGGCGGAGGATCCGCCGGCGGCGAGACGGGCGGTGGCGGCACCGAGCCGGTCGATGGCGTCGAGATTGCGCGGCGCGTCCTGCGGATGCAGCCGCTCGACCGCCAGCACCTCGGCCGCCGTCGTGCGCACCTCGGCGAGCTGGGCGCTGGTGCGCCAGGCGCCGACCGCCAGCCACACCGCCATGATGGCGGCGGCAGCCGGGACCAGGCGCGTGGCGACGAAGCCCAACCGGCGATGCAGGCGTCGGCGGTCGCGGGTCGGACGGGCGAGGTCGCGGTCGGCGGGCAGCACGCGCGACAGCAGGGCATGGGCGAAATGCCCGCTGCCGCCGGTCGAGGGCGCGGCGCGACCCTGGCCGAGATAGACGCTGCGTTCGAGATCGGTGCGCTCGCCGCGCATGGTCGGCGGCGGCGCGGCCGGCACGGCGCGGTGGCAGCTGGTCAGATAGACGCCACGCAGCAGGCAGCCGTCGCGTCCCGGCCGTGCCAGCTGGGACAGCAGATCGCCGACCGGCTGGTTGAGTCCTTCGAGCTGGCCGGGGAACTGGAACAGCTTGCGGGCGGCCTCGCCGTCGCGCGCCCGCATCAGCCCGAGGGGCCGGCGGTCGCGCAGGGCGGCAACCAGCGCGGCATGCTTGGCCTGCCAGGCCGGCGCCAGGGCCTCGGGCAGCGGCCACGCCAGGGTCGTACCGAGCACCTGCTGGCGTTCGACCTCGGCCAGGCCGGCGAAGAAGTCCTTGTAGCCGCCGATGTGGTCGGCCTTGGTCAGGACGAGATAGAGCGGCGGGTTGCGCCCGAGGGCCTGGGCCAGCTCGACGCCGCGCTCGTGCAGGGCCGAGGCGGTGGCGGCGATCCAGGCCGGGCCGCGGCGGAGGAGGTCCGACAGCGGCACGCAGGCGATGACGCCGGCCACCGCCACCTGCCGGCGGTCGCCGCGCAGCAGGCCGAGCCAGGCGGTCCACCCCGGATGCGCCGCGGCGCCGTCGCTCCAGGCGCCGGGCAGCTCGATCAGGCAGCCGCCGTCGTGGCGCCAGGCGCGCGGCACGCCG
>JAIFKN010000278.1 GCA_020049615.1 bacterium
GCGAGATCGGCGGCGCTCGACAGGCGGACCTGGTCGAAACCGCCGATGCGGTAGAAATGGAAGGCGTGGGGCATGCCAGGGGATAGCCCGGAACTGGACACCGGCAAGGAAGGGTGGGGGACGGCCGGACCCTGATGGCAGCGGCCAGCACCTACTTCCCCAGCCGCTCCCGCACCAGGATGCGCAGGCGTTCCTGGTCGAGTCCCGGCGGGGAGCCGTGGCGATCGGCGCCGAGGCGGGCCAGGCTGAGGGTGGGGATGCGCCGGAGCAGCTCGGCCGCCACCGCCACGCAGCGCCGTTCGAGGGCGGCCGGATCGCCCTGGCCGAGCCGGATCACCACCGCATCGGCGGGATAGCCCGGGACCGCGCGCTGCAGGCTCCAGGCCGGCAGCAGCTCGACCCGTGCCTCATCATCGTGGCTGGCGCTGATGCGCACATGCGCCTCGCGCGCCACCGCGCTGACCACCAGCCAGCGCCAGGTCGGCATGCGCACCTCGGGCGGCGGGGCCAACTGCTCCCAGACCGGATCGGGCGCGACTGGCGCCGTGCGCCGGGCCAGAGTCGGCCACAACGCCACCGCCAGCAGGCCCGCCGCCACCACCGCCACCAGCACGCGCGCCGCCCGCTCGCCGCCGCGGCTCGGCGACGGGGCCGGCTCCAGCGTGGCGGTGCGTCGCGGGTTCATGCGTCGAGGAACACCGCCACCTCGGCCGCCGGCAGCAGATTGCCGTCGGCGAGCTGGGTGCGGCGCAGGCGCACGCGCCAGTACGGGCGCAGGCGGTGGCCGAGGGCCTTGCCGTGGTCGGCGAGGCGCCGCCAGGTCTGGCCGAGCAGCCGCACCGGACCGTGGTGGACCAGGGTCAGGGCGACGAGGTTGCGGTAGTCTTCGATCATCAGCCGCTCGCCGCTGGCGGTGACGCCGCCCGGCCTGGGCATGCCGGTGACGGCACAGCCGACGTGGCATTCCCAGGCCTGCGGCGGCTCGTCATCCGGGGCGCCGGCGAGGAACACCTGCACCGCGCCGTACGGGCTGCCGCCCTGGGCGGTGGCCAGGCGGCGCACCTCGGCGGCGAGGAGGAGCGGATCGGCAGGCCAGCCCTGGCCGGCGGCGCAGGCCAGGCGCAGGTTGCCTTCACGGGTCAGTTTCGGATCGGGCACGGCGGCAAGGTTGGGCGGTCAGGCGCCCATTGCCACCGTCGGCCCGCGCAGCCAGGACAGGGTCAGGCGATGGCTGTGCCAGCGCCCCGGGTCGAGCACATGCCGCCACGAGCGTGGCGCGTCGCTGGGGGTCGGCTGCGGCAGCGGCTTGGTCGCCAGCTCCATGCCGCGGGTGCGTTCGCGACCCAGCCACGGGGCCGCGGTCCGGCTTTTGTGCTCGGTCCACAGGCAGAGGTGCGGGAAGTCGCGCGGATCGAACTGCGCCAGCAGGGTGGCGGAGAGGCGGCGGTTGACCGCCTTCCACCAGCCGGCGCGCACCTGGGCGGTGCGGATGCTGCCGGTCGGCGGGGCGGCCACCGCCGGCATGGCCAGCGGATCGGCCACCGGCGAGCCGTCGATGTCGCGGCCAGGCCCCAGATCGGCGCTGAACTCGACCCCGTCGAGGAAGGCCCCGCCGAGCGTGGTGTGTTCGCACCATTCGACGTCGCGCTCGCGCGTGCCGCTCGGCCGCACCGCGGTGTCGACGATGAGGCGGTCGCCGTCGAGGGCGAGGCGGCGGCGCACGCGCAGGCGGGCCTGCGGCAGCCAGGTCTCGAGCACGACGCGGCCCTCGCCGGCGGCGAGGCGCCAGGTGCCGACGCCGGCCTCGCCGTGCAGCGGGCGGCGCTCGCCCGGACGCGGCGGGCCGAAACGGTCGATGCACAGGTTGCTGCCGCAGATGCCGTCGAGCAGGGCGGCGGTCGCCGGGTCGGGGTCGCTGGGGTCGCCCGGCTGCCACAGCGGCTGCCACAGCGGGTTCAGCTCGTCGCCGCAGCTGGTCAGGCTGCACAGGTGGCCGCCGCGGGCGGTGGCGACGACGCGGATCCGGCCGTTGTCGAAGGCCACGGCCGGGGCGCCGCGCCAGGTGGTCTGCGTGCAGGTGAGGGCATCGGGCATGCTGCGCGTCCTACCCGCGCGGCGGCCGAGGGCCAGCGCAGCGTGCACCAGTGGATGCACAGGGAGGAACGGAGGCAACGGAGACGACCGGGCGTACCCGACATGCCGCCTCTGTTCCCTCCGTTCCTCCGTGTGAACTCAGCGCAGGCTGCGGGCCGCGCCGATCAGCCCGGCCAGCTCGGCGCGCTGGCCGGTGGGGTCGGCGCCGCGTCCGGACTCGGCCAGGCGGGCGACCAGGTCCCAGGTGCAGGCGCCGCGCCAGGGCGAGCGGCGCAACAGCATGCCGAAGCCGGCCGCCGCCGCGGCGGTGCGGAAGTCGGCGTCCATCTCGCTGGGCGTTGCCGGCACGTCGTGCTCCAGCAGGCGGCTCTCCGTCGCCTCGGGATCCTTCCAGCGCAGGCGCAGGCGCAGCAGCACGGACGGGGCGCCGGTGGCCGCCGGCGTGGCGAGGAACGGGTTGGCGTCGCCACCGCCCGCCACCGGCATGGCGGCGCCGGCCGGGACCACCTCGTACAGCGCGGTGACGGTGTGGCCGGCGCCGATGTCGCCGGCGTCGACGCGGTCGTCGTTGAAGTCCTCGCGCTTGAGCACGCGGTTCTCGTAGCCGAGCAGGCGCCAGGCGCCGACCGCCGCCGGGTTGAAGAAGACCTGCACCTTGGCGTCCTTGGCCACGGTGACGAGCTGCCCCATCGCCTCGCGGGCGAACAGGCGGCGGGCCTCGGCGATGCCGTCGATGTAGCCGTAGATGCCGTTGCCGTGGTCGGCCAGCGTCTCCAGGGTGTCGTCCTTGTAGTTGCCCATGCCGAAGCCGTAGGCGTTGAGGCGGCCTGGAGCTGCCCGCGGTCGTTGATGCCGACGTTGAAGTCGCCGTCGGTGCACAGCATCACCCGGCTGACCGTGCCGGGCGCGACACCACGGGCCGCTTCGCTGTAGGCCGCCTCGATCCCGCCGGCACCGTTGGTCGAGCCGCCGGAGCTCAGCGAGCGGATCGCCGTGCGGATGCGCTCCTGCTGGTCGCCCGCCGTCGCCGGCAGCAACGTGCCGGCGCGGCCGGCGTAGGTGACGATGGCGAGGCGGTCGCGGGCGGTCAGGTGCTCGGCCAGCAGGAGCAGCGATTCGCGCACCAGCGGCAGCTTGTTGGCGTCCGACATCGAGCCCGAGACGTCGACCAGGAAGACCAGGTTGAGCGGCGGACGCGCGGCGGCGTCGATCGCACGCGCGCGCAGGGCGACGCGCACCAGGCGGTGCTCCGGCGCCCACGGGCAGGCGGTGACGGCGGTGCTGGCGCGGAACGGCACGTCGGCGGTCGGGCTCGGCGCCGGATAGGCGTAGGCGAGGGTGTTGACCAGCTCCTCGATACGCACCGCACCGGCCGGCGGCAGCCGCTTCATCTCGCTGATGAAGCGCCGGCAGTTGGCGTAGCTCGCCGAATCGACGTCGAGCCCGAAGGTCGAAGCGTCACCGACCGGCGAGCCGGTGCGCACGAACGGATTGTCGACCACCGGGGCATAGCGCTCGCCGGTCTGCGGATCGACCTCCTCGCGCCAGCGCTGCGGGTTGCCCAGCTTCTCATCGTCGGCGCCCGTGCCGAGATCGCGATCGCCCGGCTCCTCGGGCACGGCGGCGATGGGCTTGAAGCCATCGACGGCGTCGGCCCCGGGCAGCGCCTTGCCGTATTCGTCTTCCCTGCCCGACACATCGCGTGCCTGCAGTGAATCCGTGCGGTAGATGGCCGTTCCCCGGTTGCACGCCCCGAACACCAGCAGGACGAAGGCGATGGCGAGCAGCGTGTATCTCATAGCGTGTTCTCCGAGGGTTGCAGCAGCGGGAGGATGCGGCGGGCGTGGGCGGCGGCCTGCGGCGCCATCAGGCCGTCGCGGCGGCGCAGGTAGCGGTCGCCAAGCGGCCCGGTGATCGCGCCCCACAGCACCGCTGCGCCGTCGTCGTCCTGGCCGGTCAGGCGCTGCAGCACGGCGCGCACCGACTGGGCGTTGGCGCGGTCGACCTCCCAGGGGGTGAAGTCGTGCGGCGGGAAGACGAGCAGGGCGAGGGCGCGCGGGCGCTGGTCGTACATGCGATAGAGGATCTCCACCGCTGCGACCAGGGCGGCGGCCGGCGTCGGAGCGGTGGCGGCCAGGGCGGTGAACTCGCGCTCGATCGGCGCCAGGGCGAGGGCGTAGAGCTCGCGGCCGAGCTGCTCCTTGGTCGCGAAGTGCTTGAACATCGAAGCCGCGCCGACCTTGGCGGCGACGGCGATGTCGCGGGTGGGCACGGCCTCGTAGCCGCGGCGCGCGAACAGGTCGAACGCGGCGTTGAGGATGCGGTCACGGACGAAGGCGCGGCGTCCCATTGAAAGAAAGCATATGCTTTCTTATTGCGGATGCAAGGGGGTAGCCGAAAGACGCGGCCAGCGACCAGCGGCCAGCGGCCAGCGGCCAGCAGCCAGCGGCCAGATCAGGCGATGCGCAACGTCCCCACCCCGCGTCCAGCCAGCTGGCCAGGCACGACCGGCCGTTCCAGCAGGTCGCACGGCACCGCCGTCCGCCGCAGCAGCGGGTGCAGCACGACGCTGGCGGCAGCGGCGGCAGCGCGGCAGTTCTGCAACCGCATGATCAGGCCGTGGCCGTCCTCGGCCGGCTTGAGCCCGACGATGGCGACCCCCTCCGGCACGGCCGCCAGATCGCCGCTCGCCGCCGGCAGATTGCCGGGATGGGCGCGGTCGAGCAGGGCGCGCAGCGGATGCGCCAGCGCCAAACCGTCGCGCAGGCTGTCGGCGTCGTCGTGCGGCGCGCCGGGGCGCAGGCTGAACTCCCAGGCATGGTCGCCGACCTCGGGCAGCGGATCGGGGTCGCAGCTCGCGCGCAGCAGGTCGAGGGCGATGACGCCCCGGTCGATCGACTGCGCATGCACCCCGTCGTTGGCGATCAGCAGTGAACCGGCAGTGCCGTCGGCGCGCAGCCAGCGCAGGGTCGGGGTCGGCCGGCCCGGCTCCTCGTGCCGGGTCAGCGCGCCGTGCGGGATCTCATGCGTCAGCACCGCGTCGGCGAGGCGGGTGGGCAGACGCAGGACCAGGCGCGGGATGGTGGTGGACATGCTGCCGACCATCAGCCAGCGCGTCTCGACCCGCAGCAGCAGGCGGTCGGAGCCGGCATCGAGCGTCCACACCGCGGTGGCGGTGGTATCGCCCCAGCGCAGCTTGGCGCGGAAGGCGGCGCGCACCGGCCCGGGCTGGGCGATCTCGAAGCCGTCGCACAGCGGGACGCGCTCGGCCATCGGGTCGCCGATGATCCAGGCGTTCATCGCGTAGGGCCGCTCGTCGACCACGGTCAACTGGATCGGCGCCGCCAGCATCTCGACCCCGTCGCGCACGATCGAACAGGGCATGCCGCTGCGCCGGTCGAAGGCGACGGTGAGGCGGCCGTTGGACAGTGTTACCGGGCCGCTCGGCCGGTTGACCCACGGCGGGTGGGACCGGGCGCCCTCGTCGGCGACGCTCGCCACTGCTGGCATGGCCGGGGCGGGCCCGGTGCCAGGCTCGACCGCCAGCGCGCTCCAGCCCAGGGCGCCGACCTGCACCGGCACGGCCAGGTCGACGTAGCGGTGGCCCCAGTAGCAGCCGTCGCCCAGGCGTTGGGTCGGCAGCAGCGCGCCGTCATACCGGCGCAGGCGCAGGGCGGGCGGCTCCTGGCGGTCGCGCCACGGGTATTCGCCCTCCCACACGCGCAGCACCGCGACCTCGTCGCGCGGCGCCGCCACCGGGTTGAACCACACCGCCGCCGCCGGCCAGGCGTCGATCGGGCACCAGCCGTCGAGGCTGCCGACCTGGAAGCCGGCGCCGCCGCCGAGACGCGAGCTGGCCTGGGTCGGCACCACGCTGTCGGGCTCCGGCGCCCCGACCCAGCTGGTGTCGATGCGCGCCGCCAGGGTGCGCAGGGCGGTGCTGGTCACCGCGGTGGCGGAGGCGGTGGCGTCCTGCAGCGTCCCGGCGTGGTGCTCGCGCGTCGCGCGCACGCCACTGCCGGGCAGGATGTCGTGGAAGTGGCCGAAGCAGACGTGGCGCCAGGCGCTGCGCAGCTGCTCGTGGTCGATCGGATGTGCGGCGATGGCGCTGGCCAGGGCGGCGGCGGCGTCGGCCTCGGCGCACAGCGCCTCGCCGCGGCGGTTGCCGCGCTTGATCTGGCTCTGGCTGGTGAGGCAGCCGCTGTACTCGGTGTTGAGCTCGCCGGTGATCACCGGCAGGCGCTCGCGCACGGCGTCGAGCTTGCCGAGGAAGGCGTCGAGCCGGCCCCAGCGCCAGCGCGGCCACACCGGCCCGAGGCGGCGGAGGTGCCGGCGGGTCGGGCCGCCGCCGTGGTCGCCGATGCCGACGATGTTCAGCCAGCTCTTCATCCCGGTGAGATCCTCGACCGCGAACAGGTGCTTCGCCGCCTCGATATGCGGCTCGCCGTTGTACCAGGCCAGTTCGCGCCACAGCACCACCTCGCGGCCGTCCACGCCCTGCCAGCGGAACGCGGCGGGGCGGGCGGGAGCGCCGGTGCGGCAGGCGTAGGTGTGGCGGAAGCCGGCCTGGGCCAGCAGCCCGGGCAGGCTGGCGGCGTGGCCGAAGCAGTCCGGCACCCAGTCGATGCCGACTGCGTCCGGGGCCAGGCCGAGGTGCTCGCGACACCAGGCGCGGGCGAGCAGGGCCTGGTGGACGAAGCCCTCGCCGCCGATGCAGTTGCGCTCGGCCTCGACCCACTGGCCCGCCACCACCTCCCAGCGGCCGCCGGCGACGGCGGCGCGGATGCGCGCGAACAGCGCGGGGTGGTGCCGGCGCATCATCTCGTAGAGCGCCGCCTGGCTCTGCAGGAAGGTAAGGTCGGGAAACTCGTCAAGCAGGCGCAGCAGGGTGGTGAAGGTCGCAGCGCCGGTCGCCACCGTCTCCTGGTAGCCCCACTGCCAGTTCATGTCGATGTGGGCGTGGCCGATGCAGGTCACCTCGTAGGCCTTGGCCGCCGCGGCGAAGGGCAGCAGCGGCGCCTCGCCCTCGCGCAGCGCGTCGGCTGAGGACGCGCCCCGGACGAGGGCGGCGGCGAAGGCCGCCTCGGCGCGGTCGGCGGCGGCCGCCCCGCCGGTGGCGCCGCGCGCCCCGAGGCGGCGGACGAAGTCGGCCTGGGCGGCGAGGCGCTCGGCGGCCCAGCGGTCGGCGGCCTGGCGTTCCTGGAGGATGCGGTCGGTGCTCATGCCGGCGATTGTAGGCCGCCGGCCCAGCGCGACACTGCCCGACGATGGCACATCATTCGCCCTGGATGACATCGGCTGGCTACATTCCCTGGAAAACCGAGAGTCATGGTGGAAAGCCGTTCCACCTGGCGCGCCATCGGCTGACGCCCGGCGCACCCATCCGTGCGCACCGCCACGGCTTCGCCGAGGTCTTCTGGGTCGAGGCGGGCGGCGGCGTGCACCGCACGCTGGGCGGCGAGCTGCCCCTCGTCCCCGGCGTGGCCGCCTGCCTGCGGCCGGACGACGTCCACGGTCTGCGCGCCGGGCCCCAGGGCCTGGTGCTGGTCAACGTCTCCTTCCCCTGCGCCGCTGAAGCCGCGCTGGCCCGCGGTCGCGCGGCCTGGCCCTGGCGCGCCGGCGGGCGCCCGCGCCAACGCCGCCTGCCGCCCGGCGCGATGGAGCGCCTGCACGGCTGGACCGCCGAGCTGTCGCGCCCGGGCGCCGGCCGGCCCGACCTCGACGCCTTCCTCCTCGACCTCGCCCGGCTGATGCAGCGCGAGGAACGCGACGTCGGCCTGCCGCCGCATCTGCAGCAGGCCTGCTCCGCCTTCGCCGAGGAGGCTCGCCTGCCCGGGGGCTCGCCGGAGCTCGCCGCATTATGCGGATGCGGCCCGGCCCACCTCAACCGCCTGTGCCGGCGCTGGCACGGCTGCACCGCCAGCGAACTGGTGGCGCGCATCCGCCTCGACTGGGCCTCGCGCGAGCTGCGCCTCACCGCGCGGCCGGTCGCCGAGCTCGCCGCCGCCTGCGGCATGCCGCACCTCGGCCACTTCTACCGCCGCTTCCGCCAGCGCTTCGGCACCACACCGAAGGCCTGGCGCGATGCGGCCTACTCCCTCTTCTCCCCTACTTCGGCCGCTCCGCCGACTTCTTCGCCATGAGCTCGGCCTGGGTCTTCCACGCCCCGCGCTGCTCCTCGCGCGCCTTGGCCTCGGCGGCCTGCAGCGCGGCGTCGAGCGGGGCCGGGGCGAGCCGGTAGCGCCGCCAGTAGGCCGACAAGCCGGCGCTGACCAACGCCTCCTGCGCCGAGACCTTGCCGACGCGGATGAAGGCGAGGACCCGGCCGTACTTGTCCAGTTCCAGCTTGTCCCCCTCGTCCCACAGCACGACTGTGGCTCCGGGCTTGGCCAGGCCGGCGAGCAGGTCGCGGGCGGCGAAGCCCTCGGCCGCCTTCGGCTTGCCCTTCTCCCAGATCTCGAGCGTGTCGACGCAGAGCAGGCGGACATAGACGTCGCCGCCCTTGCCGCGCTTGGCGCCCGGCGGCAGGCCCTCGACCGCAGCGACGCTGAGGGTGTCGCCGTCGGCGATGCGCACGACGGTGGCCTCGACCTCGATGGCGGCGAGGGCGGCGACCAGCAGCGTCAGGAGGAGCAGGCGCATGCCGGCATCATGCCGGCCGGCGGCCAGCGGCCAGCGGTCACAGGTGCACCGTGCGGCGCTTGCCTGGACGGCCCGGCCGGCACACATTCCCCGCCTGGAGCCCCGCATGCGCCACATCCTCGTTCCCGCCCTCGCCTTCCTCGCCGTCCCCATGGCGCACGCCGCCAGCGCCAAGGACCTGTACCAGCGCCTCAGCCCGGGCGTGGTCTGCATCCTGGCGATGCGCGAAGGCGTCGAAGGCTGCTCGCTCGGCACCGGCCTGATCGTCGATGGCGCAGGCCGGGTGCTGACCAACGCCCACGTCATCACCGTCGACGGCAAGCCGGCCGACCGGGTGCTGGTCTTCCGCAAGCCGGCCCAGCTCAGCGGCGACATGCAGCGCGATCTGGTCGACCCGCTACCCGGCCGCGTGGTCAAGGCCGACGGCGCCCTCGACCTGGCGATGATCGAGCTGCCCAAGGGCGACTACGCCCCGGTGCTGAAGCTCGACCCCGAGCGCGCCGCGCCCGGCGAGCCGGCGGTGGCGATCGGCCATCCCGGCCACGGCGGACTGTGGACCCTGACCACCGGCACGGTGTCGAGCTTCCTCGCCGACCACGGCGGGGTCAGCGGCAAGCACGTCTACCAGACCGAGACGGCGGTGAACCCCGGCAACAGCGGCGGTCCGCTGATCGGCGCCGAGGGCAACGTGCTGGGCGTGAACACCTTCGTCATCCGCCAGAACGAGGCCGGCGTCGTGCTGCAGGGCCTGCAGTTCGCGGTCACCTCGCAGGTCGCGCTGGCCTTCCTCGAAGGCGCCGGCCTGGCCCGCGCCACCCTGGTCCCGCCGCCGCCGCAAGCGGTTGCCGCAGCCGAGACGAAGCCGGCCGAGACCAAGGAGCCACCCAAGCCCGAGCCGATCGTGCCCGACCTCAAGCAGGAGCCGCGGCCGTACACCCCGCAGACGGTGGCCAACGTGCTGACCGCCCTCGACGCCGAGGTCGACAAGGCGTTCAAGGACCTCGATGCGGAGATCGACAAGCAGATGGGGAAGTAGGAAGGCCGGCCAGCGGCCAGCGGCCAGCGAACGGCTACCCCAGCCCGCTGGCCGCGTTAGCGTGCCGCCATGCCCCGCATCCTCTCCGGCATCCAGCCGTCCGGCCAGCTCCACCTCGGCAACTTCTGCGGCGCCGTCGCGCAGTGGGTCGAGCTGCAGAAGGCGCAGGCCGGCAACGAAAGCTTCATCTTCGTCGCCAGCTACCACGCGCTGACCACCGTGCGCTCGGCCGACGAGCTGCGTGCCGCCATCCGCCAGATAACCGTCGACCTGCTGGCCCTGGGCATCGATCCCGCGCGCACGTGCCTGTACGCGCAGCATGACGTGCCCGAGGTCACCGAGCTGCTGTGGCTGCTCGCCTGCGTCTGCCCGATGTCGCTGGCCGACAAGGGCGTCAGCTTCAAGGACAAGACCGCCAAGGGCTTCGAGGCCAACCTCGGCCTCTACAGCTACCCGATCCTGCAGGCCGCCGACATCCTCGCGCCGCAGGCCGACATCGTCCCGGTGGGCAAGGACCAGATCCAACACATCGAGATCGCGCGCGATCTGGCCGGAAAATTCAACCACCAGTACGGTGAGGTGTTCAAGCTGCCGACCTACCGCCTGGTCGAGGGTGGCGAGCTGCTGCCCGGCATCGATGGCCAGAAGATGAGCAAGAGCTACGGCAACACCATCGACCCGTTCCAGGAGGAGAAGGCGCTGCGCAAGCGCATCATGTCGATCAAGTCGGACTCGACCGCGGTCGACGCGGCCAAGGACCCCGAGACCGACGCGACCTTCCTGATCTTCCGCGCGGTCGCCGGCCGGGCCGATCCGCGCACCGCCGAACTCGAGCGCAAGTACCGCGAGCCACCCGCCGGCGGCTTCGGCTACGGCCACGCCAAGCAGGCGCTGTTCGAACTGCTGCTCGACCGCTTCGGCGCTGCGCGCGCGCGGCGTGCGCAGCTGCTCGCCGATCCGGGCGAGGTCGATCGCATCCTCGCGGCCGGCGCCGCGAAGGCCCGCGCCGTCGCCCGCGACACCGTCGACCGCGCGCGCAAGGCCTGCGGCCTCGGCTAATTCATGTGCGCGGATTCGCCGCGTTGCGCAGCCAGGCCGCGACCAGGTCGTCGCAGGCCTTGGGCAGGTCGGGGAAGCACGGCACCATGCGCTGCAGCCCGACCATTTCGAGCACCTTCAAGACGCCAGCGCTGGGCCGCATCAGGCGCAGGCGCACCCGCTGCGCATTGCTCGCCAGCGCCGCCAGACCCATCGAGCTGATATAGCTGAGATAGACGCAGTCGGCGAGGACGCCGTAGAGGTTGCGCTGGTCGATGCCGGTGAAGGCGTCGGCGAGCTGCTGCGCCGCTTCCTGTTCCAGCCGGCTGGGGAAGTCGATGTGGGCGATGTGGAAGGCGTTCGACAAGATGTACGCGTAGAGTCCCGTGACCTGGGTGCCGACCGCGCCGACCCGCACCCGTTCGCTGGCGACCTTCGCTCCCTGCCCGGGGTGGCGCATGCGCGCCAGCGCCTCGACCAGCACCTGCGCGGTGGCGATGGCCCCGGTCGGCGAGGTCGCCACCGTGTCCACCTGGACGGTGAACAGCGACGCTGTCGGGTCGCCGACCAGCGTATAGGGGACAGTGACAGGGATCTTATGGAGCGGCATGTCCACCTAGGATGTGGGCCCCGTCGCGCAGCGATGGGGCGGCCGCCGAGCGGCGGTGGCGGCATACGATCGGCGAAACCGATGCCGCCACGATTCCGGAGCCGTACGACGGAATAGAGCAGCGACAAAGGCCGGGGGTAGTCACGCAGGGACGTAGGGGCGAAGCCCCTGAGCGGAATGGAGCGGGTGATGGGAATCGGACCCACGTCACTGGCTTGGGAAGCCAGCGCTCTACCATTGAGCTACACCCGCGTGTCATGGCGAGCAGCATCAGCCGTCTCGGCTGCACGGCAAGCGCAGCAACGAGGTATCTGCCGCAGGTCGATCCCGCGGTGATGGGATTGGTCGGAGCGACAGGATTTGAACCTGCGACCTTTGCGTCCCGAACGCAACGCTCTAGCCAAGCTGAGCTACGCTCCGAGCAGTATGTCAAGCCGCCGTAGCGGGGAGCAACGGCTTGTGGTTTCGAGGGGCCCGGCCCCTCGGGCTCCTGGCCCGGCGGGCCTTGGGTGACCAGGACCTGCCCATAGAAGCTTGGCGCATCGACACGCGTATGCGCGGCGTGTCGAGCGGGTCCAGGGCGAAGGGCCCTGGTGGGGGGCCGGGGGCGAGCCGCCCGCGGCAATCAGCCCGTGACCCATTTGCCTTCGCATGAGCCGAACAGGTCGTCGGCGGCGAAGGGGCCCCAGGAGTTGCGGGCGTAGAGGTACAGCGGGGTGTTGTCGGTCCAGCGCCAGCTCTGCTCGATCTCGTCGGAGCGGATGAACAGCGCCTGATCGCCGTTGATCACGTCGATGAGCAGGCGCTCGTAGGCGTCGGGCGCAGGCTTTTGGAAGCGCTCGGCGTAGTTGAAGTTCAGCTTGGCCGGCTGGATCACCAGACCCTGGCCCGGCTCCTTCACGTCGAAGCCGAGATCGATGCCGTCATTCGGCTGGATGCGCAGGGTGATCGCATTGGGCCTCAGGTGGCATTCCTCTGGTCCGCCGAACAGGGTGTGCGGCGGCATGCGGAACTGCACCTTCACGCTGGTGAAGCGCGCCGGCAGGTGCTTGCCGGTGCGCAGCAGGAACGGCACGCCGCCCCAGCGCCAGTTGTCGATGAAAGTGCGGCAGGCGATCCAGGTCTCGGTCTCGCTCTTCGGATCGACGCCGGGCTCGGCACGGTAGCCCTCGTACTGGCCGCGCACGATGTGCTTGCGCGGATCGAGGTCGTCGAAGCCGCGCAGGGCGCGCAGCACCTTCACCTTCTCATCGCGGATGTCCTTCGAGGCCAGCGACGAGGGCGCCTCCATCGCCACCAGGGCCAGGACCTGGAGCAGATGGTTCTGCAGGATGTCGCGCGCCGCGCCGGCGGTGTCGTAGAAGCCGCCGCGGCCGTTCTCCATGCCGATCGCCTCGCCTACCGTGATCTGCACCAGTTCGATGTGCTTCTGGTTCCACAGCGGCTCGAACATCGCGTTGCGGAAGCGGAAGACGATGGTGTTCTGCACCGTCTCCTTGCCCAGGTAGTGGTCGATGCGGTAGAGCTGGTCCTCGCCGAGCAGCTTGAGCAGGCTCTGGTTGAGCACCGTCGCACTGCCGAGGTCGGAGCCGAACGGCTTCTCGACCACGACACGTCGGCGCGGGCCGCTCTCGTCCTGGGCCAGCAGCCCGGCGGCGTGCATGTTCGACACTGCCGGCAGGAACAGGTCAGGTTTGATCGCGAGATAGAAGACGCGGTTGACCGGCTTGCCGGCGGCGCCGTCGAGCGCGGCAGCCAGGCCACGGTAGTCCTCGGCGGTGTCGAGGTTGGTCTGCACGTAGCGCACCGCGCCGAGGAACTCAGCCCAGCGTGCGTGCTCCGCTGGTTTGCCGACCGTGCCCTGGAGGTGGGTGCGGAAGCCGGCGTCATCCCACGGCCGCCGTGCCACCCCGACCACCTGCGTGCCGGCGGGCAGGTGCCCCTGCAGGAAGGCCGAGAACAGCGCCGGTACCAGCTTGCGCGCGGTGAGGTCGCCCGAGGCGCCGAAGATGACGACCTGGGTGGGGAGGGCGGAGGACATGGCCTTGGTGTCGGAGGGCCGCGGACGGGTGCAAGCGGAGGCCTGCTCCGGCCCTTGCGCCGCCAGCCACTCGGCATGTAGTCCGCCTGACCATGAGCCGCCGCATCGCCGCACTCGCCGCACTCGCGCTCGCCCTGCCTGCCGCCGAGACCGTCGTCGCCGACCTGCGCTTCAGCGGCGGCGTCGCCCCGCTGCCCGACGAGGCGCGCGGCACCTACCTCGATGTCGGCGTCGCGCCACCTGGGGTGGTCGGCGGCTCGCCGCGCATCGATACCTACGAGCAGGACGCCCAGGCCTTCGGTTTCGACATCGCTGTCACGCACGGCACCCTGGCGCCGTTCGGCCTGCTCTACGGCGGTTCGTTCCGCTACTGCAATGGCGAGATGCAAATGGAGTCGATCGCCTATCCGGATTCGGGTATCGTCGACACCGCCGCAGAGTTCGAAACCCAGGGCTACCAGGTCGACTCGAACACCTGGACCACCATCGGCGTGGCTGGGCACCTCGGTCTGGGCTGGGCCGTCACCCCGGAGTGGCATGTCGAGGCGGTCGGCATCCTCGGCGTGGACTGGGTGACCATCGACACCTTCTCGGTGGTGACCGGCAGTGTCGAAACCTACGCCAACGAAGGCCGTGGCCCGGGCTGGACCTGGGGCGGCCGGTTCGGCGCCTATTGGACCGACCCCGAGAGCCGCTGGCAGTTCGGCGCCCTGGCAGAGTGGACCACGACCGAGGGCACGGTCAGAACCGACTACGCCGACAATTCGGTCGAATTCGACGCCGAGGCCTCCGGACTCGGCCTGCGCGTGGTCATCGGCCGGCGTTTCTGACCGGCGGTCCGGCCCTTGGCAGGGCCGGGTCGATGCGCTAGCCTGCATCTACCATGCCCCGCGCCCTCTGCCCCGTCCTGTTCGCGCTCGCCGCCACCCTGGGTGCCGCCGAGACCGTGGTCAACGATGTGCGCATCGGCATCGGCATGGGACCGATGCCGGACGAGCAGGAAGGCGAGTACACGGCACCGGCCGCGGTCGCCGGTAATGCGTCCATTGCGAACTACGAGGAAACTCCCGGCTTGTCGGTGGTCGTCTCTGGCACCTACGCCAGCCTGGCCCCGGTCGGATTGCTGATGGGCGTGCAATTGCGCAGCACCACCGGCGAAATGGCCCTGGAGTCCAGGAAGTACAGCAGCGGCACCGTGCTGACAGCCGACCAGATCGCCGCCAACAGCGGCGACAAGGTGCCCGGCATGAGCTTCAGCCAGACCGGTATCGCCGCCAACCTCGGCCTCGGCTGGGCCGTCACATCCAGCGTCCATCTCGAACTGGCCGGCATCGCTGGCGTCGATTGGACGACCTGGGACAACCTCGCCGTCGACAGCGTCAGCGTTCTCACGGTCCAGGATGGGAAGGGCGTCGGCTACACGCTCGGCGGGCGCTTCGGAGCCTATTGGACAGACCCCGAGACGAACTGGCAGTTCGGCCTCGAGGGCGAGTACACCCGCACGACCAGCGAGATCGAGACCTCCTACCTCGACGTGACCATCGAGACCGAGCCGGTCAACGCCGGCATGTCGCTGCGCGCGGTGTTCGGCCACCGCTTCTGAAACCCGCCAGCCGTGGCCGGCCTGTCCCGTCCTGCGGCGTCACATGCCTTCGAGACCCGCCTGCTGCTCGGCTTCGCCGGCATCGCCGTAGTTGGCGCCCTCGCTGTTTCGCTGATCCGCCTGCGCGAGGAGGTCGTGAGCTTCGACCTGTCGACCGGCGCCATGCGCATCGACCGCTACCTCGGCGGCTTCCAATACGGTAGCGAAGCGATCGATTCCCACCTCGGCTGGATCGCGACCCTGGAACCGACGGCCCGGCCAGCCCATTGGGTCGTGCTGAGCGAGCGCCACGACGGTTCGCTGCTGCGCGGCCCGCGCTACCAGCGCCGCATCGGCCTGGTCCATCTCGACGCATGCATCCTCGCCCAGGCCATCCATGGCCGCGACCTCCCGAGCCTGCGTCAGACCATGCGCGACATCGCTGCCGCCGACAGCGACCGCATCTGGTCCCTGCGCCAGGGCCTGCGTGAGGCCTTCGAGCGCCGACTCCAGCCTGTGGACCGCCAGCCGCCGGCCGATACCACGACGGCATGTCCGGCGACCCGCTGACCACCAAGACCTACAAGCGGAAGCTCGAGGCCTTCAACGAGGCCTCGGCCCTGGATGCGCACTGCCGCATCCAGCTGTTCGCCGTCGGTCGCCACCTGGTGCTCAAGATCGTCGGCGTGGCCAGCCGATCCGGTTACCAGGAACTGGCCAAGCAGGCGATGGACATCATCACTTCGCGCAAATCAGATTCGCTGGTCCTCGACCTGACGCTGTGCGAGCAGCTGAGCTCCTCGCCGCTGGGCATGATCGGCCTGGTGATGATGTCGTTCAAGCAGCGCGGCGGCACCGTCAGCGTGGCGACCTCGTCCGAAGTGGTGAAGCGCTCGCTGCGCATCCTCGGCCTCGACAAGATGTGCACGTTCCACGACGATGTCGACGATCTGCTGGCCTGATGGGCCAGCGGGCGTGTGTGGTTCCCACCTGGAGCCAGGTCGGCGTTTCCTTCCGTCGTCCTATCCGCGGATGCTAGGACCACGGCATGCATAAGCTCCTCCTGCTCCTTGCGCTCCTCTCGCTCACCGTCCTGTCCGGGCTCACTCCCCTCGGCTGCGCCGAGGAGCCGCCTCAGGAGGCCCTGCAGGGCGTCCTGACGCAGTGGAAGACGGCGTGGAATGACAAGGACGTCGCCAAGACCATCGCCGTGTACGCGCCCGACTCCAAGATGGTGGCCCGGCTGGCCAAGGAGGGCGCCAAGGAGAAGTACGTCGCCAATACCCAGAACATCAAGGATCAGCTCGGCGACATCGTCGAGATCTCGGTCGGCAAGTTCAGCGCATCCGGCAAGGCGTGGATCATGAAGGTGAAGTATGACAAGATGGGCCTGGTTCCCGGCACTTTCACCATCAGCAAGGGCAAGGACGGGACATGGATGCTGAAATCGATGTTCATCACCGGGCAGGGCGAGCCGGAGCTGGCGGAATACAGCGATCCGAAGCCGGCGCCGGCGCCCTGATCGGCCGACTCTACGGCTAATAGCGGAAGTTGACCACTGCCCCTCGCGGAGCGGACGGCGCGCCGATCAGCCCGCGACGATCGTAGGCGACCATCGGCTTGGCGCCCATCGCCTCGCCGAGCACATCGCGGATCATCGCCAGCCCCTGGCGGGTGACCACCAGGTTGCGCTCCGACTGGCGGCCGAGGCGCTGGCATACCTGCACCACCTCCTGGCGCAGACGTTCCAGTTCGCTGCGTATCGCCGCCGGGGCGAGGGCGAGCACCTTGCTCAAGGTGACCTCGCCGTCGAGATGGAGAACGGTTGCGAGGGCCTGGGCGAGGCGGGCGCGGATGCTGCCGAGGCGGGCGGCCTCGCGGGCCGGTTCATCCTGCTGGGCGACCAGGGCGGCCACGCCCTTGGCGTCGCCGGACATCAGCTTCGGCGACATCTGCTCGGCGATGACCAGGAGCTTCCTCTGTACCACCAGCTCGTTCTCGAGGTGCTTGCGCAACTGGTCGAGCAGGGTGGCGACGGCGGCGGGATTGGGCGGGGTCATGCCCATGGAACGCGCACGGCGTGCCAGCTGCTCAGGGGCTCTGCCCCTGCGGCCCCGACGGGCCTGTCCCCGCTGCCTGGTAAGAGGCAAATCGTCGCCGCTGGCCTTCCTGGTAGGCATACCTGGAAGGATGACCAGGGTGGCACTCGCTGACGGAGAGCAC
>JAIFKN010000075.1 GCA_020049615.1 bacterium
CTCTGCCGTGGGGGGCATGGCATCCGGTGGTGGGAGCGCCAGCCCAGCCATCCTGGTCTGTCTGCCTTGGGCGGGATCACGGCCCCGTCCTACCCAGCGATCTGGCCAAGCGCATGGCGCCATTCCTGGCCTACTGCGCCCGCACCTGGTGGGTCGGTCCGCCGCAGCGGCTGATGGCGGGGGCGCAGTTCCTCCGCTTGTGCCTGCTCCTTGCCGATGGCGCTGGACCGGGAGCGGCGCCGTCCGAGGAACCCTGCGCCCGGGCCGAGCAGACGGCCCGTCAGCAGATCCGGCGCGGCTTCGACGTCACCGGGATGGCAGCCGCCGCCGGCATGACGCGGGCGCATTTCACCCGGCGCTACACCGCGCTGCGCGGCCATGGTCCAGGTGCCTTCCTGCGTCAGCTGCGGCTGGAGGTCATCGCGCACCATCTGCGCGCCGGCCAGGATCCGGCCGTGCTCTCGGCGAACCTGGGGTTCAGCTCGATGCGGCATCTCGCCCAGTTCGTCCGCCGGGCGAGCGGCATGCCCTGGCAGGCGTGGCTGTCCGGGCACGGGCCGCGGCCGGAATGGTCGCAGCCGGTGGATCGTCACAGACCTCCGATCGCCGCACATTCCGCGGCTCGCCGTCCTGCCCGCCGCGGCTAGCCTCCGGCATGCCCCGCATCATCGATCCCTTCCCCGCCCGCTCGCCGCTGGACCTCGACGGTCTGTGGGAGCTGATCGTCGGCGACGACGCGCGGCCGCCGCGGCGCTCCGGCGAGCGCATCGCCGTGCCGGGCGTGTGGGAGACCGCTCTCGATCACGCCGACCGCCGCGGGGTCGCCTGGTTCGTGCGCGACCTGGTCCTGCCGCACGACTGCCCCGCGGGCGCCCGCCTGGTCTTCGGCGCGGTCTCGCATACCGCCGAGGTGTGGTTCGACGGCCGCCGGGTCGGCGGGCACTACGGCGCGCACACCGAGTTCGCCTGCGAACTGCCGCCGCTGCGCGCCGGGGCGCATCGCGTCGCGGTGCGGGTCGATAACCGCTTCGGCGACGGCAATCCGCTCAGCGGCCCGTGGCAGGACATCTACACCTGGGGCGGGATCACACGCAGCGTGCGGCTGGAACGCCTCGGCGCTGCCCGGATCGAGGCGCCGGCGCTGGTGCCGCGGCGCACCCGCCGTGGCTGGGAGGTCGCGGTCGCGGCCCGGGTGCAGGGGGCCGGCCAGGTCGAGCTCCGCCTCGACGGCCGCGTGCTCGGCACGCTGCCGGTGCGACGCGGCCGCGTCGCCGGCGCGCTGCCGGCCGGCACGGTGCGGACGTGGTCGCCCGCCGATCCCGCCCTGCATCTCGCCGAGCTGCGCGCCGGCGACGACCTCTTCCGCGTGCGCCTGGGCTTCCGCACCATCGCGGTGCGCGGCCGGCGCATCCTGCTCAACGGCAGGCCGCTGACCCTGGTCGGCGTCAACCGGCACGAGTTCCATCCGGACCATGGACCGTGCGTCCCGACGGCGATCCAGCTGAAGGACCTCGCCATCCTCCGGCGTCTGGGCGCGAACTTCGTCCGCGGCTCGCACTATCCCAACGACCCCGCCTTCCTCGACCTCTGCGATGAGCACGGCCTGCTGTTCTGGGACGAGCTGTCGCACTGGCAGCCCAAGGAGAAGGACCTGCGCTCGCCGGCCTTCCGCGCCGCCTCGCTGGCCCAGGCCGAGGAGATGGTCGTCCAGCACCGGCACCATCCGTCGATCCTGTGCTGGGGCTTCCTCAACGAATGCGACAGCCATACCGCCGCCGCCCGTCCGGTGGTGCGCGAGCTGGCGCGCCGGATCCGCAGTCTCGATCCGACCCGGCCGATCACCTTCGCCAGCCACAAGCCGTTCGACGATCGCTGCTACGACCTGGTCGATATCGTCTCGGTCAACACCTACCCCGGCTGGTACGGCGGCGACCTCGCCGACCTCGCCGACCGGCGCGGCTTCCTCCACGGCAAGCTGCTGCCGGCCATCCGCCGGCGCAGCCTCGGCAAGCCGGTGATCATCTCCGAGTTCGGCGGCGGCGCGATGGACGGCGTGCGCTCGTTCGAGCTACGCAAATGGACCGAGGGCTACCAGGCCGAACTGCTCGACCGGCTGATCGCCGCCTGGCAGGACTCGGGCTTCATCAGCGGCCTGGCGATCTGGCAGTTCTGCGACGCGCGCACCTCGGCCGGCATGGCCATGGTCCGCATCCGCGAATACAACAACAAGGGTCTGCTTACCGAGTACCGGCAGCCGAAGGAATCGTTCCAGCGCGTGCGCGAAGCCTTCCGGAGGCGGTGGGCGATCGACGGATGAGGGCCGTCACTGCGGCCAGAGCAGCCAGTCGTCGCTGCGCCACTGGTTGAGCGGCTGGCCGTTGGCGTCGATCACATCGACCTGCGGGTTGTTGGCCCAGGCGTGGCGGGCGGCGATCGGTGCCGGGACATCTGGGCTGTGCAGGGTGATGGCCCCGCCGGCGATCTCGGCCTGGGCGCGGTGCCACACCCCATCGGCGCCGGCGAGGGCGAAGCCGCCCACCGGGCCATCGCCGCGGTGGCGCAGCGCCACTCCGGCAGGGCCGGCCTGCAGCACGGCGCGGCCATCGGCGAAGCGGGCGGCGACGATGCGCGGACCATGGCTGTCGGGCTGCGGGCGGCCGTACACCTCGGCCAGGGCCAGGGCGGCCAGGCGCGCCCCGGCGCGCTCCTTGTGCGCCGGATGGATCTGCCACGGGGCGCCCGGTTCGTCGATATCCATCAGGTCGAGGCCGCTGACGGTGTGCAGGTTGCGCATCAGCCGGCAGGTCCGCTGCTGGGCGTCGCGCAGCGCCGGCCACGGCGCGTCCTGCACCGGCTGGTCCGGGCGGGTGCCGAAGTTGGCCAGTTCGACGGCGAGGAACGGCGCGTCGGGCATCTGCCACTGCAGGCGCCAGTCGGCGACCAGGGCGGCGAAGCGGGCGGTGTAGGCGTAGGGCTGCTGCGCGTTGTGCTCGCCCTGCCACCAGATGAAGCCGCGGCCGGCGAAGGGCACGCAGGGCGCGACCGTGCCGTTCCACAGGCCGGCTGGCCGGGGAGGTGTCTTGGCCCCACCGCCGGCCTTCGCTGCCGCCAGGGCCTGTACGTAGGCGGGCATCTCGGCCGGGAAATGCCGCTCCAGCAGCGGCTGGCGCACGAAGCGCTCGATGCCCTGCCCTGGCACCGCGACGTGGACGAGGCCGACCGGCATCTGCAGGACGGCCTGTAGCCGCTGCGCGAAGTACAGCGGCGTGCCCGGCCAGGCGCCGAGGGCGGCGGGATCGGCCACCGCCCAGGTGGCGGCGACCGAGGTCTGCGGCGTCTCGCTGTCCCAGCCGCCCTGCTGCGGGTGGGTGTTGGCATCGAACAGCCGCAGGGTCGGCCCGGCGGCGGTGCGCGCCGCAGTGGCGGCCGGTTCAGCGCACTTCTCGAGGTGCCACCACATGTTGCTCTGTCCACCGGCGATCCACACCTCGCCGACCAGCACGTCGGCGACCTCGCGACGCTGCTCCCCGGCGCGCACGTTGAGGACGAAGGGTCCGCCGGCCGTACCGGTGGGCAGCTGCACGCGCCAGGCGCCGCCGGCGTCGGCCACGGTCGCCGCCTCCTGGTCGCGGAAGGCGATGGTGACCGCAGCCCCCGGTTCGGCCCGGCCCCAGATCGGTACCGCCCGTTCGCGCTGCAGCACCATGTGGTCGGCGAGGATGCTCGGCAGCTCCAGCTCCTGCGCCGGCAGCGCCGATCCGAGCGTCAGGGCGAGGGCGGCACCGCAGGCGGGCAGGCAGGAATGGTCGGTCATCGCGATCGGCTTTCTGAGCTGGGCTACGGCAGACCTGCTCGTTGGGACGGGCGCGGCAGTGTATGCCGCTGGCCGACTGGAAAAAGCGGGAGTCCATGCAGTGGTGCAAGGTACACGTTGACTACCCTCCGCATGCATCTACGGACGGCGCAACATCCGGCGTCGACAGAGGAGAAACGATGGACGATCTGGTACGTGACGCCGAGGCTTCGGTCACCGGGCGCATGGTCGACGGTACGATCGAGCACCCCCGGCTGCGGGCGACGCTTGGTGAGATCGATGCCGGTGCCTATGCCGCGCAGATCGCCCTGGTACGCCGGGGGCTGACGGCCGCGCCGGATCTGCCGCTGCGCGACGCGCTGCTGGTCGCCCTGATCCGCATCGTGAAGGAAGCCGGGGTGCCGGTGGCCATGATGCAGATCGTGGCGATGGCGTTCTATCGATCGACCTGGCAGCTGCTGCGCCGCATCGACCCCGCCATCACCTTGGATGGCATCCGCGCCATCGGCACCTGGCGCGCCCTGTCGATGATGGACGGCTTCGCCTTCGGCCGTCATGGACGCATGCCGGTGGATGATGCCGCCCTGCGTGGCTGCGTCGACCGCCTGCGGCGTACCCTGCTGCCCAGCCAGGCCGGCGTGGCCTGGGCTGGCCCGCCACCGTCCCAGGGGCCGTTGATCGTCGCGCCCGATCCCAGCGAGGGACCGGCCACCACCGCGGTGCGCAACGGCTTCTTCCGTTCCTTCTTCGCTGACTACCTGCTGGGCGGCGGCGCGGACCGCAACCATGACCTGGTCATCGACGTGCTCGAGGAGGCGTTGGCTCGGCCCGAACGTCTGCCCTTCCTGCGCGGAGCCGACGAGCAGCAGCGCGCCTACCGCATCGCCCAGTTGGCGCGCACCCTGGTGGTGCTGCATGACATCGGCTGCCGCCTGTCGGTTCACCGCGAGCGCATCCCGGCCGAGTTCGCCACCGCGCCGGTGACCGTCCAGGCCGCCGCGCTGGCCAAGGTCGGGGTTGGCGCCACCGCCGGGTTCGATCACCTGCTGGTCGAATGTCTGTACGCCGAGTTCGGCACGCTGGTCGACTGGGTGCGCGAGGTCGGTCCGCGCCTGCGTATACCGCGGGTGGTCTCGGCGCAGGCCCCGGCCCCGGCACCCGTGGCGGCTCGGCCGCAGGCTCGACCGGCGATCAGACCAGCGGCGGTTTCAAACGCACCGCAAGCGCGTCCGGCGATCGGTCCGGCCGTGGGCATCTCGCCATTCAGCTGGGAGGTCGAACCCGAGACGTCGCATCGACCGGCGGCCGCTCCTCGTCAGCCGCCGGGCGCCGCCCTGACTCCGAAGCAGGCGCAGAAGCCGGCGCAGCAACCACCGGTCCGGCCCCAGGAGATCGATCCGGACAAAGCAGATACCGAAGTGGTGAACGAGGAACTGTAGCGACCTCGCCCAGTAAATGGATCTCGGCATCGTGCGCGGCACATACATTGAGGTGATGTCCGGACCGGCCGGTTTGTCCGCGTGCTGCTATTGGGCATCGCTGGAAAACTGACAGACGGAATTCCTCTAGCAGCCTGCGCTGCGCTTCATATCTTGTCGGGTGAAGAGTCTCACGCTTCTGCGGAGCGATGACTATACCCATGCGATTCCCCTTCGCCCTCCGGTTGGCTCTCTTACTCGCCATCCCCATCTCCATTCTTCTCTTCTCTGGAGCGCGTCGCATCGGCGATCTGAATGTCGAGTT
>JAIFKN010000167.1 GCA_020049615.1 bacterium
GCTCGCCGCCATCCCGGTGACCAGCCGCAGCGATTTCCTCAAGGTCTTCGGCGCGGTCGAGCTCGATGAACCGCCGCTGGTGCGCACCGGCGAGCGCGACGGCACGGTGATCTACCGCCAGAACCAGCCCGGCGGCGAGTGGGAATACCGCCTGCTGGTCGCCAACAACATCGCCTTCCTCGCCCGTTCTGCCGAGGAATGCCGCCGGCTCGCCGCCGCCGTCGGCACGCCGGCGGTCGACCCCTTCGCCCCGCCGGTCGAGCTGGCCCTGCGCGGCGGGGGCGTGAAGGCGCCGCATCTGCCTGGCGCCGACTGGTTCGCCGCGCTGCCTGCCGCGCCACTGGTCGCCGGCGAGTTCGCCACTGTCCCGGGCCTGCTGCCCGGGGCCTGGGCGGCCGTCGCCGACCAGGTCGCCGCCCTCAGCCTGACGGCGCAGAGCGATGCCCAGGGCCGCCTGGTGCTCGGGGCGCGCCTCGCCGCCAGGCCCGACAGCGCGCTGGCCGCGTGGGTCGGCGCCCAGCGACCCGGCACCGAGCGCCTGGCCGGCCAGCTGCGCCGACCGGGCACCGCCGTCCTGGTCACCGGCCGCCTCTCCTTCCAGGGTCAGCTTGAACGCTGGGCCTTCGACCAGGGCGAGATGCTGCGCGCCGCCGCCGGGGCCCGGTGGACCGATGCCGCCGACGGCGCCTTCCGCAGCCTGTGCACCCTGGTCGAGCGCAGCGGGGCCTTCGCCATCGCCCTTGAGCGCCAGGGGCCTGGCGCCTTGCAGCACTGGGTGGTCGAGCATCCCCGCGCCATCGAGGTGGTGCAGTCGGTGGCGGTCCTGGCCGGGGCGCTACGCGGCGAGGATCCCCAGTACGTCAAGCTGGGCGAACGCTCCGCCTTCAGCCTGGCCAAAGGCGGCACCTACTGCCTGGCCGGCGAACGCCATGCCGTCCGCGTCGACGACCTCGGGACCAAGCGCGGAGCCGCCGCCGCCGGCGAGGTGCTGGCCCGGCTCGAGGAGCCCGGCTCGCTCGACGCCGCCCCATCGCTGCTCGCGCTGTGGGTCGATGTCACCCAGGCCTGGAACGCCCCGCCACCGGCCGACGGCGTGGCGGCCGAACCGGTCTTCGTCACCGGCGTGCTGCGCCAGTCCGCGTCCGGCCAGCTGGCCTGCACCGCCGAGGTGCCGCTGGCCGCGTTGGGCAAGCTGCTCGGGCGGCTGAACAAGACGACCAAGAACGACTGATGGGCGACGGCGTGCTCCTCGCGGCCTTCGGCGGTCCGCAGCCGGGCTGCTGCGGCCGGCGGCCCGACTGCGCACGCGGCCCCGGCTGCGAAGCGCCGTGCTTCGTCTCCGGCATCCTCGGCGACGACCCGGGGCAGGCCGGACGGGTCGCCGAGGTGGTGTCGCACTACCGCCACTTCGGCGGCTTCAGTCCGTACAACCGCCTCGCCGCGGCGCAGGCCGACGCGCTGCGCCAGGAGCTCGCCCGGCGCGGCCGGCAGATCCGGCTGGAGCTGGGCTTCCGCCACTGGACGCCATGGATCAGCGAGGCCTGCCGGCGGCTGGACGACTGCCAGCGCGTCGCCGGCGTGGTCCTGGCGCCGCACGCGGCGGCGCGTTCGACCGACCTCTACCGCGCCGCCGCGCCGCGCCCCGACATCCGCTGGGCCGGCTCGTTCCATCTCCATCCCGGCCTGGCCCTGGCGACGGCCGAGCGGCTGCGCCAGGCGACCCTGGGCTGGAACGCCGAGCGGCTCGCCCGTGCCGCCCTGCTGTTCACCGCCCACGCCATCCCGCAACCGGCCGAGCTGGCGAGCGGCTACCGCGGTCTGGTGGCGGCCAGCGCGGCGCTGGCCGCCAACGCCTTCGGCAAGCCGGCACACGGCGTCGCCTACCAGAGCGCGCCGGCCGCCAGCCGCGTGCCCTGGTCGACGCCGGTGGTGACGGACGCGCTCGCCGCGCTGCGCGCTGCCGGGCATGAGGACGTGCTGCTGCAGCCGCTCGGCTTCCTCGTCGACCATATCGAAGTGCTGTATGATCTCGACGTCGAGGCGCAGCAGACCGCCGCGCGCCTCGGCCTGCGCCTGACCCGCGCCGCCACCGTCGGCGACCATCCGGCGTTCATCGGCGCGCTCGCCGACACGGTCGAGGCGGCCCTGCCGGCCTAACCGCCGAACAGCCCGCGCACGAGGTGGCGCTGCAGCTTGCCCAGGGCGGTGCGCGGCAGGGCGTCGACGAAACGCCAGCGGCGCGGGCGCTTGTAGGCGGCCAGGCGCGGCAGCAGCCAGGCGGCGAGCCCCTCGCCGTCGATCGCGTCGCGAGCCACGACCGCCGCGGCGACACATTCGCCCCACTCGGCATCGGGCAGGCCGACGACGCAGACCTCGGCCACCAGCGGATGCGCCAGCAGCGCCGCCTCGACCTCGGGCGCGGCGACGTTCTCGCCGCCGCTGACGATCAGTTCGGCGACGCGACCGGTGACGTGCAGGCGGCCGTCGACCAGCTCGCCGAGGTCGCCGGTGGCGAGCCACTCCGCCGCCGGCTGCAGGCCGTCATCGCCTTCATGGCCGTCGCAGCGCATCGGCCCGCCGACCAGGATGCGTCCGTCCTCCAGGCGCAGCCGGGCGCCGGGCACCGGCACGCCGTCGAGCGTGACCATGCTGCCCATCTCGGTCAAACCGTAGGTCTCGCGCACCGGCCAGCCCAGGCGGCGGGCGGCCGCGGCCAGCGGCGGGTCGAGCGGTCCGCCGCCGGTCAACGCGGTACGCAGATGCGGTGGCGGCGCCGTGCCGGCGGCGACCAGGCGGGCGAGCATGGTCGGCACCAGGCTGGCCCCGGTGGCGTCGGGACCGGGCGAGGCTTCCAGGGTGACGGCACAGCCGCAGACCAGGGCGCGCAGCGTGCCCATGATCCCGCCGACATGGTCGAGCGGCAGCGGCAGCGACCAGGTATCGGCCGGGTTGAGCGCCAGCGCCGCGACGTGGGCGGCGAGGGCGGCGCGGATCGCCGCCGCGCCGAGCCGCACCGCGCGCGGCTCGCCGGTGGTGCCGGAGGTGAACAGGACCAGGGCGCCGGTGATCCCTGTCGATTCGCGCGAAGTCACAGGAGACACAGAGGCACAGAGGCGCGAAGAGGTCCGACAGGGGTCGTCCGCCGCGACTCCTTCGAGCCTCCGTGTCTCCGTGTCTCCTGTCCTGTGAGCGGATGATCCGTAGCTCTCAGGCACGGCTACGCAGGCGACCGCCTCGGCCAGCGGATGGCCGGGGTGGGCGAGGGTGCGGTCGGCGCGGGCGCGGGCGTGCTGGCGGCGCAGCTCCGGCTGGCTCAGCCGGCGGTTGAACGGGATGACGGTGAGCCCCCGGCGCAGCGCCGCCGCCAGCAGTTGCGCGGTGGCCGGCTGGTTGAGACCGCCCAGCGCCACGCGTGCGCCGGGTGGCAGTCCGGCCAGCACCGCGCCAGCCGCCGCCTCACCGGGCCAGGCCCAGCCGCCTTCGACCGGCAGCGGCCTCATGGCGTCACCGCGAAACCGAGGCCGGGGCCGTCGATGCGGCCGGCGTCGAAGCTGCCGGTGTCGCGGGCGAGCAGGCCGCCGGTGTCGAGGCCGTGCGGGCCGGGCAGGCCGAGGTGCAGGGCGAGGTGGGCGGCGTGGGCGCGTTCGACCGCGCTGCCCAGGGCCGAGGACAGCACCACCTCGAGGCCGGCGAGGCGCGCCATCGTCGCCAGGGCGGTGGTCGGCGCCCAGCCGCCGAGCCAGTTCGGCTTCAGCACCACCACGTCGCAGGCACCGGCGGCGACGGCGCGGGCGAGGTCGTCCTGGCCGCGGATGCCCTCATCGAGCGCGACGCGCAGGCCGGCGCGGCGCAGTTCGGCGCAGCTGGCGAGATCGCCGGCAGGCAGCGGCTGCTCGACGTAATCGACCAGGGCCCCGGCGAGGCGGGCGAAGGCGTGCGCCCCGGCCAGGTCCCAGGCCCCGTTGGCATCGAGGCGCAGGCGCAGGCCGGGTTCCCGCGCCAGCAGCGAGCGGATCCGCGCCGCGTCGGCCACCGCGTCGCCGCCGCTCTTGAGCTTCACCGTGCCACCGCCGAGCGCCTCGCCATCGCCGGTGGCCAGGCGGTTGCACGCCACCGTGCCGGTGCGCCCGGCGAGCGGCCGGCCGGCCAGGCGCGCAGCGTGGTCGCGGCGGGCGCCATCGACCGCGGCCAGCGCGCAGGGCGTGTCCGATCCGGGCTCGGTCCCGGCGGCGGCGCGGGCCAGGGCCAGCTCGCAGCGCTCGGGCGGCTCGCCACCGTAGCCGGGCAGCGGCGCGGCCTCGCCCCAGCCCTCGCCGGAACGCACCAGCCACACGGTGCGTTCGCTGATCGCGCCCAGGGCGGTGCGTAGCGGCGTGCGCAGCGGCAGGCGCAGGCGGTGGATCTGGATCATGCGCGGACCAGGCAGGACAGCGCGGTGATGGCGCTGAGCAGCTGGACCAGCGCGGCCAGGCCGAGGCAGCGGTTGAGCTGGCGGCCATGGCTGGTCCACACCAGCGCCGACAGCGCCAGACCGCCGACCAGGGCGACGCCGGTCGCTCCCGGACAGCCGCCCTGCCACCACGCCACCGTCGCAGCGAGATGCAGCAGGAGGTGGTAGATGCGGGTGCCGCGGTCGCCCAGGCGCACCGCCAGCGTGCGCTTGCCCGCCGGAGCATCGGTGGCGATGTCGCGCAGGTTGTTGATCGCGATCAGCGCAGTGGCCTGCAACCCGACTGCAGCGGCGCAGGCCCACCACGCCGGCGGCAGCGGCCATTGCGGCGCCTGCACCCAGGCCGCCCCCAGCACCGCGGCGAAACCGAAGAACAGCAGCACGAAGAGGTCGCCAAGGCCGACGTAGGCCAACGGCATGGGGCCGAGGGTGTAGGCCAGCGCCGCCACCACGCTGGCGATCCCGACCAGCCACAGCTGCCAGCCGCTGTGCGCGGCCAGCCAGGCGCCGACCCCCGCCGCCAGCAGCAGGGCGAGAGCTGCGCCGGCGAGCATCGCCCGCGGCGTGATCAGCCCGCTGGCCACCGCGCGCTGCGGGCCGAGGCGCTCCGGCGTATCGGCGCCGCGCCGCGCATCGCCGGCGTCGTTGGCGAAGTTGCAGCCGATCTGCAGCAGCATCGCCCCGGCCAGGCAGCCGAGCGCGAGGTCGAGCCGCCACGGCCCCGCGCCGGCGGCCAGCGCCGTCCCGACCAGCACCGGGGCGAGGGCCGCGGGCAGGGTCTTGGGTCGGGTCGCCAGCAGCCAAGCGCGGAGCATGCGGCGCATCCTCGGCGGCGATCGCCGCTGGCAACTTACGTGGTGCAGTTCCATCGCGCAGCGATGGGCCTGCCGCCGAGCTGCGGTGGGCGGATACAATGGGCGAAGCCCATCCGCCCGCGGTGTTGGAGCGATAGCGACAAACCGAGCTGCGACAAAGATACTACCACCGAATCAAGACCTTCTTTGCAGTTCATGCCGTAGGGATAGGCTACCCGACGAGCCGATCGGA
>JAIFKN010000290.1 GCA_020049615.1 bacterium
CCAGCTTGCGCGCGATGTCGAGCAGCGGGTCCTTGCGCTTGAGCTTGGCGAAGACGCGCTCGCAGGCCTGCTGCAGCAGCTTGGCGCGCGGGTCGTAGTTCTTGTAGACGCGGTGGCCGAAGCCCATCAGGCGGGCCGGGTTGCTCTTGTCCTTGGCCTGGGCGAGGTAGGCCTCGGGGGTCACGCCGCCCTTGTGGATCTTGTCGAGCATCTCCATCACTTCGACGTTGGCGCCACCGTGGAGGGGGCCCCACAGGGCGCTGACGCCGGCGGCGCAGGAGGCGAACAGGTTCGCCTTCGCCGACCCGACCACGCGGACGGTGGTGGTCGAGCAGTTCTGCTCGTGGTCGGCGTGCAGGATGAAGATGAGGTTCAGCGCGTCCTCGATGTCCGGGTCGACCAGGTACTGGTCGTACGGCATCGAGAACATCATGTGCAGGAAGTTGGCGCAGTAGCGCAGCCGCGGGTCGGGGTAGATGAACGGGCGGCCCTGGCTGCGCTTGTAGGCGTAGGCGGCGATGGTGCGCACCTTGGAGATCAGGCGGGCGGCCAGCTCCTCGAAGTGGGCGTCATCCTCGATGGTGAGGAACTGGTGGTGGAAGCAGGCCAGGGTCGAGATCATCGCCGAGACCACCGCCATCGGCGGGGCGTTGACCGGGAAGCCCTCGAAGTGGTGGCGCATCGCCTCGTGCAGCGGGGCGTTGGCGGTCAGCTTGGCGGAGAAGCTGGCCAGCTCTTCCGACTGCGGCAGGCGGCCGTTGATCAGCAGCCAGGCGACCTCGATGAAGTTCGGGTGGTTGGCGAACTGCTCGATCGGGATGCCGCGGTAGCGCAGGATGCCTTTGTCGCCGTCGATGTAGGTGATCGACGACTTGCACATCCCGGTGTTGCCGAGGCCCGGGTCGTAGGTGATGTAGCCGCTGCGGTCGCGCAGCTTGCTGATGTCGATGGCCTTCTCGCCCTCGGAACCCACCAGGGTGGGCAGTTCGTAGGTCTGGCCGTCGACGGAGAGGGTGGCGTTGCCGGGCATGACGTCTCGCTCGTGGGTTGGTAGGCCCCATGCATTGCGCCCGGGCGGCGGGGGTCAAGACGCGACATGCAGCACTACTATGCTATGCGTGGTCTGCAGCGAGGGCCGCGCGCAGGCTGAGTTCGGCCTGACGCCAGGCTTCGGGAAGCCGGGCGGCGGCGGCGGCAGCAGCGGTGCGGTCGCCGGTCCGCGTCGCCATCTCCAGCGCCTTGGACAGCGACGCGACCTCCTCGAGGCCGAGATTTCCAGCATCGCCCTTGAGCGCATGTGCGCGGCGTCCGGCCAGGGTCAGGTCGCCGGCGGTGCAGGCGGCGGCGGCCTCGCCAACCAGGCGCGGACCCTCGGCCAGCATCGCCTGGATGACTTCGCGCAGCACCTCGTCCCCGACCTCCTCGCGCAGGGCGGCGAGACGCAATGGCGGTACCGGGACCGGCGCGGGCGCGGTGCGCTCGGCATGGATCCAGCGGGCGAGAGTGGCGGCGAGCTCGGTCGGGCGCACCGGCTTGGCCAGGTAGTCGTCGAAGCCGCGCAGCAGGCATTCCTCGCGGTCGCCGGCCATGGCGTGCGCGGTCACCGCCACCAGCGGGGTGCGGCAGCCGCGCTCGCGGATCCGCGCCGCGGCGGTGAAGCCGTCGACCTCGGGCATCTGGCAGTCGAGCAGGATGAGGTCCCAGGTGTCCGCCAGGGCGAGATCGACCGCCTCGGCGCCGCCGGTGGCGAGTTCGACCTCGATGCCCAGCCGCTTGAGCTGGCCGGCGACGACCAGGCGGTTCACGTGCTGGTCGTCGGCGTAGAGGATGTGCGAGCCGGCCAGGGAGAGGGTGGGCAGGCCTAAGGCGGTGGACTGCCGCTCGTGGCGCTGGGTGCGGTTCTTCGAACGCAGTTCGCGCACCGCGGCGGCGAGGTCCTCGGGATCCGGCGGCTTGGCGACCAGGCGGTAGGGCCGGCCGCCGAGTGCGGTGATGGCCGGTGGGGTGCGCGAGAGCGGGGACAGGATGATGATGGGGTGGTCGTCGGAGAGGCCGGCGATGAGGCGCGCGACGTCCGCATCGTCGCCGTCGACGACCAGCAGGTCGCCGGGTCCGCTGCGCAGCACACCCAGGCCGCAGCGCTCCAGCCCGAGCTGGACGGATTCGCCGAGCAGGCCGGCGACGGCCACCGTGGCCGAGCCCGAGAGCAGGCTCTGGGCCACGGCGGCGACGCTCCCGGCATGCAGGGTGGCGGTGAAGGTCGAACCGCGGCCGGGCTCGCTGGCCAGCGTGATGGTGCCGCCCATCGCCTCGCACAGCCGCAGGCTGATGCTCAGGCCCAGGCCGCTGCCGCCGAAGCGGCGGTTGATCGAGGCATCGCCCTGCTCGAACGGGGTGAAGAGGCGGGCCTGGGCCTCGGGGGCGATGCCCGGTCCGGTGTCGATGACGTGGAACGAGAGCCGCCAGCCGCTGGCCGACGGCTCGGCCTCGCCGCGGATCGAGACGGAGCCGCGCTCGGTGAACTTGACCGCGTTTCCGGCGAGGTTCATCAGCACCTGGCGCAGCCGGCCGCTGTCGACCACCGCCTTGGCGGGGAATCCGCGTGCCGGCAGCCAGGCCAGTTCGATGCCCTTCGCTTCGGTACGCGGGGCGAGGGTGCGGAGCACGCTCATCGCCACCGCGCCGGGGTCGGTCTCGACCGGGGCGAGGTCGAGACGGCCGGCCTCGATGCGAGAGAGGTCGAGGATGCCGTCGATCTGGCGCAGCAGGTCCTCGGCGCAGGAGCGGACCACGGCGAGGCGGTCGCGCCGGGTAGGGCTGGTCTCGTCGGCTTGGATCAGCTCGGCCATGCCGATGATGCCGTTCAGCGGGGTGCGCAGTTCGTGGCTGACGGTGGCGAGGAACGAACTCTTGCTGCGCGAGGCGGCCTCGGCGCGGTCGCGGGCCGAGGCGAGGTCGCGGGTGCGTTCGCACACCGCCACCTCCAGCTCCTGGGCATGGGCGAGGATGCGGTCGCTGAGGGTGAGGTTCTCGTGCGCCGCACCTGCGCGTGCGGCAGCCAGCGCGACGGCGGCCAGGCGGTCGGCCTGGGCCGCTTCCGCGGGGCATAGGCCCAGCACCAGGCCGGCGAGGTGGGTCGGGGTGGCGCAAGCCTGCAGCACCAGCACCTCGTGGCCAGGCAGTTCGTCGATGACGCTCTGGCCGCGGCGCAGGGCCAGGGCGAACAGGCCCCTGGCGACTGCGCCCTCGAGCAGGGCCTGGAAGCGGGTCTCGTCGCCCGGCGTGGTCTGGGCCAGCACCGGCAGCAGGGACTCCTCGTCGATCGTCGCCAGGGCGCGTTGTTGGCAGGACAGCAGCGAGGGCAGATGCTCGAGCAGGGTGCTGAGGATGGAGGCCGGCCGGGTGCATGACGCCAGGCTGCCATCGAGCGAGACCAGGGCGTCGAAGAGCTCGCTCATGCTGCCGTCCCACTGAGGACGCCGAGGGTCTCGGCGAGCATCGCCTCGGCCTCGTTGGCGGCCGCGGTCAGCGCCTGCGTGTCGAGACCGACCAGCTCCCAAGCCTGGCCATCGAGCGGGGTGCTGACGCCGTGCTCGGCGCCGAAACCGAGCAGTTCGATGGCGATCGAGGCGATGTGCACGACCGCGGCCTCGACCCGGCAGGTCGGGGCGGCGACCGGCTGGTGGTGCCAGGCGACCGGTTCGCTGAGCGACGCCGGCAGGTTCCAGCGCTGCAGCAAGGCGCCGCCGACGGCGGCGTGATCGAAGCCGAGATGGGCCGACTCGGCGCGCTCGAGCGGCTCGGAGCGGGCCACGGCGGCGGCCAGCAGCTCTCCGGCCAGCTGCGGTTCGGCGAGTTCGAAGGTGAACAGACCGATGTCGTGCAGCAGGCCGGCGACGAAGAAGCGTTCGATGTTGGCTTCGCGCCGATGCGAGGCGATGGCCCGGGCGCACAGGCCGGTGGCGGTGCTGTGGCGGAGGAACGACTCGACGCGGTCGCGACGACCGGGTCCGCCCGTGACCAGGTCGATGACCGTGGCGGCGAGAGCCAGCTCGCGCAGCTGCCGCGTGCCGATCAGGTGCACCGCTTGCGACAGGCGTTCGACCCGCTGGTTGAGGCCGTACATCGGGCTGTTGGCCATGCGCAGCAGGCGGGCGGACAGCCCCGGATCGAGGGCGAGCGCCTCGGCGATCTGCGCCGTGCTCGAGGTGCTGCGTGCGACCACCGCGTCGATGCGCTGCCATGAGTCGGGCAGGGCCGAAAGCTCGCCAGCGCTGGCCAGGATCGCGTCGATGGTCGGCTTCATGGCGCCGCCCTGAGCTGCCGGGCGACGGCGGCGGCGAACAGGGATCGGATCGCGGGATGGTCCGTCGGCTGGCCGCGGAAACGCGCCGCCACCGTGCGCTGCGCCGCCAGCATGGCCTCGCGGTCGGGAAGGGACGTGGTTTGCTCGATCTCGACCGAGTCGATGCCCCAGATGCGCATGACCTGGAGATGCTGCGCGCCCAACACGGTGCCGGCCGCCGCCAGCTGCCGTCCACCGGGGCCACGCACAGCCTCGGCCAGGATCGCACCGGGACTCAGCTCGCCGACAGGGACCCGCATGTTCAGCCGGGTTTCGGGGCGAGGCCGAGCGCGGCGATGCGTGTGGCCACCATCTGCTTGTCGAACGGCTTGACCACGTAGCCCTGCACGCCGAGCTGGGTGGCGTCGACCACGGCCTGCCGGCTGGCCTCGGCCGTGATCATGATCACCGGTACGCCGACGGTGCGCGGATCGTCGCGTACCCGGCGGAGGAAGGCCGGGCCGTCCATCGGCTCCATGTGCCAGTCGAGCAGCACCAGGTCGACCGGCCAGCTGGCGGCCAGCTCGCGCAGGCCGGATTCGCCGTCGACCGCCTCGACCACGGTGAAGCCCTGCTGCTTGAGCAGGCCCTTCAGCAGGGTGCGGGAGGCTCCCGAATCATCGACGACCAGGGCGATCGGCATGGGCGGTGATTGTGCGCCATGCCGCCGTCCGGGGCAAGGGTCTATCCAACCACGTTGGTCCGGGCTTAGGCGGGATTGCCGACCTTGCGCGCCCGGCGGGGCACCGCCGGATCGCGTCCGACCACAGCCGCCAGGGCGGCGAGCAGCATCCACCCGGCGCAGAGGCGGTCGAGCGGTGCCCAGTCGTCCTCGGCCAAGGCGGCGACGCGCTGCACCGTGGCCGGCGTGGCGGCGGCGCGGCGCGCCAGGTCGGCGGCGTCCTCGGCGCCGAGGCCGAGGTCGAGGACCAGGTCGCCCTCCGTCCACAGCTCCTCGACCCCGTGCAGGGCCATGGTGCCGGGGCAGGAGAAGCCGGGCAGGCCGGTGGTCTCGGCGGTCTTCAGCGCCAGTTCGTCGGCCAGGCCGTCCTCGCCGCCGCACCAGAACAGGCGCTTCGCCGCGTGCTGGGCGACTGGGACGAGCGCGGCGGCGGCGCCGCGGCGCAGGCGATCAAGCGGCGCCGTACCGCCGGCAGCGACGCACACCGCCTCGGCCACGGTCAGCACCTGGGCGTAGACGCTGGCGGTGGCGGCGATGGCGACCTCGGGGCGGGGCAGCAGCACGCGGGTCGGTCCGCCGAGCGCGGTCATCGGCCCGCCGGCGACGCCGACCAGGGCCAGCGGCTTCAGCTTGGCGCCAGCCGCCAGCGGTTCGCGCGAACGCCCGCTGTTGCTCGCCAGCAGGACGCGCACCGTGGCCAGGTCGAAGCGCTGCGCTTCGCGGCCGCCGCATGCCGACAGCCGGCCGTGCAGGCCGAGACGCCGCGCCAGCACCTGGGCGAAGCCGCCGGGCATCAGGCGCGACGAGCCCTCCGCGACCAGCAGCACCGGCGGGCCGGCGCGCAGGGCATCGACCAGCTCGGGCCACGGGCCGCTCCAACAGTCGAGCAGTTCCAGGGTGTAGCGGCAGTCGTCGAGGAAGGCGGTCATGTCGGTCCCTGGGCGAAGAGGTGGTCGTATTGCTCGGGCTGGTAGGCCAGCCAGGAGACGCGGCGCAGGTGCTCGACCGGGCGGGCGGTGGAGAGCTGCTCGGCGACGTACTGCTGGCTGGCGAAGGCGGCGAACGACGCAGCCTTGGCCCGCTGGCCGTCGGGCGTGCCGGTCAGGCGGAGGTCGGGATCGGTGGGGAATGGTGCATAGACGGCGTAGTCCCAGCGCACCGGCAGGTCGATCGGCTGACCGAGTTCCAGCCAGATCGAGGAGGCCGACCAGAAGCAAGCGATGTCGAGGTCGGCCGCCACCGCCTGGTGATCGGGGTGCACGTCGGCCGGGTTGGGGCCGAAAACCACGCGCGGACGCACCTGGCGCAGCACGGCGGCCAGTTCGCGACCGACTCCGGTGTGCCGGCCGTCGCTCCGGCGATGGACGCCGCGCCATGCGGTCAGCTCGCCATCGGGGAGTCCGAGTTCATGCACGCGTGCGGCCGGGATGCCGAGCCGGGCCGAGCTGGCGAGCAGTTCGCCGTGCCGGGTGGCGGCGATGGTCGCCTGGTCTTCGGGCCGCGGGTAGCCCATGCCGCCATCCGTGCACACGGCCAGATGCACGGCGATGCCGGCGGCCGACGCGGCGGCGACGGTCAGGCCCATGCCCAGGCACACATCGTCATCGTGCGGGGCGACGCACAGCCAGGGGCCCTCCCCGAGCGCCTCGGCGAGGGTGGCGACATCGCCGGCCTGGCGGCGCTGGATGCGGGACAGGAAGGCGTTCATGCCGCCATGCTCCGCCGCCGCTCCGGTGCCGCACGCCGGGCATGAGGCTGGATGCCACTGGAACTGACATCCATATGTCAGAATATGTCCCCATGCCGGTACCGCTCTTCGATCCCCAGGCCCTGCGCCTGTGGCGGTTGGCCGAGCGCCTGGCCGAGCGGGCCGCCACCGTGCGGGCGCTCCGCGCGCGCGACGCGCCGGCGTGGCCGCAGCGCAGCGGCCGCTGGGACGAAGGGGCGCCGCATCAGCACGCCGTGCCCACGGTGGTCGCCTGCCTAGCCGGGGTGGTGCGCATCGAGACGGCCCGCGGGCCGATCGATCTGCATGCCGACGAGGTCTGCGTCGTCGCACCGGCGGCCTGGCATGCGCACGCCCCGCTGCGTGCCGGCAGCGCCGCCTACGCCCAGGGCCTGGTGTTCGCGCGCAGCGACGTGGTGCTGTCCGAACCCGGCGCCAGCATCGCGGTGCAGATACCGGCAGCGCCGGTGCGCGGGCTGCTCGCCCGCCTGGTCGAGCAGCCCGAGGTGGCGACGGCGAGACGCCTCGTCGCCATCGTCACCGGCGGCGCTGCGCATGCCTATGCCCCGCACCCAGCGGTCAGCCGCATGGCCCACCGCATGTGGGCCGGTCTGCATCTCGGCATCGATGCCGGCGAGGTCCTCGCCGCCAGCGGCCTGGGGGTGCGCCAGGCGCACCGCCTGTTCACCGGCTGGTTCGGCACCACGCCCAAGCAGGCCATCCTCGATCAGCGTCAGGCCCTGGCCGAGGCGCTGCTCGCCGAAGGAGCGACGGCCACGGCGGTGGCGGCGGCCACCGGCTTCGGCAGCTGCCGGGCGTTCCGTCGGCTGCACCGGCGCCGGGCAGACCGCAATGGCGCTTGAGGGTGGGGCCGCGCGGTGGTATCCCCCACCCATGTCCCGCCGGTGGCTCCTCGACGCGCAGCGCGGCATCGCCGTGGCCGAACCGGCCGGCGTGATGGGGATCCTCAACGCCACGCCGGATTCGTTCAGCGACGGCGGACGGCATGCCGAGCCCCGGTCGGCGGTCGCGGTCGGCGTGGCCATGGTGACGGCCGGCGCCGACTGGCTCGATGTCGGTGGCGAGAGCACGCGGCCGGGCGCCGCGGCGGTGGCCGCGGCGGAGGAGCGCGATCGCGTGCTGCCGGTGATCGCCGGCCTGCGCGCGGCAGGCGTGCGCGTGTCGATCAGCATCGATACCAGCAAAGGCGCGGTGGCGGCGGCGGCGCTCGCCGCCGGTGCCGATGCGATCAACGACGTCAGCGGTGGGCGTGATCCCCTGCTGCTGGAGGTCGCGGCCGATGCGAGTTGCCCGCTCGTGCTCATGCACATGCAGGGCAGCCCGGGGACGATGCAGTCGGCGCCGCGCTACGCCGACGTGGTGGGCGAGGTCGAGGCCGCGCTCGCCGTCAGCCTGCGTGCCGCCGTCGCGCGCGGGGTCGCCGAGGCGTCGGTGCTGCTCGATCCCGGCATCGGCTTCGGCAAGACCGCGGCGCACAATCTCGCCCTGCTCGCCGCCCTGCCCCGCCTGACCGCCGCCCTCGGTCGGCCGCTGCTGATCGGGATCAGCCGGAAATCGCTGCTCGCCACCGTCGGCGGCCTGGGCGATCCGCCCGAAACGCGCGATGGACCAAGCCATGCGCTGCACGCCCTGCTCGCCGCGCGCTGCGCCCTCCTGCGCGTGCACGACGTCGCTGGCGCGCGCGCCGCGCTCCGCCTGACCGCCGCCCTGGCCGAGGCCGCCTAGCATGGCCGACCCCCGATCCTTCGCCTGGCTGCCGCTGCCGGCCTTCAATCAGGGGGACTGGCCGTACCTGATCCGCGCCGCCACCGAGATACTCATCCTGTGGCTGGCGGTGTACTGGCTGCTGCGCGCCCTCGAACGCATCTCCGCCGGCGGCAAGATCAAAGGCATCAGCCTGGTGCTGGCCGCGGTTGTCGGCGCGTGGCTGGCGGCGCGATGGCTCGACCTGCACGCCATCAGCTGGCTGCTGCAGACCATGGTGGGTTTCAGCGCCATCGTCCTGATCGTCGTCTTCCAACCCGAATTGCGCCGCCTGCTGTCCAAGCTGGGCGGCATCCTGCCGCACGGCCAGCAGGGCACCGGCATGCATCTGGTCGGTCCGCTGGTCGAGGCGGTGATGCAGATGGCGGAGAAGCGCATCGGCGCCCTGATCGTCATCGAACGCAATGATCGCCTCGACAACTACATTACTTCCAGTCCGCTCGATTGCGAACTGACCGCCAAGAGCCTGGTCAGCCTGTTCTGGAAGGATGCGCCGCTGCACGACGGCGCGGTCATCGTCCGCGCCGGCCGCATCGCCGGCGCCGGGGTCATCCTGCCGCTCACCAGCAACATCGAGTTCAAGTCGCTGTCCGGCACCCGCCACCGCGCCGGCATCGGCATCTCCGAGGACACCGACGCCCTCGCCCTGGTCGTCTCCGAGGGATCGCGGAGTCTTCACCCGCGGGCTCAGCCGGCAGGATCTGGAGATCCTCTTCGCCCGCGTCTTCCGCGCCGCCGCCACCGCGAGGAAGCCGGCATGAACTGGCTGCTCGGCAACTGGGAGCTGAAGCTGGTCAGCCTGGTGGTGGCGGTCGCATTGTGGACCTACACCAGCGGCCAGGTGCGGGTCGAGCGTCAGATCCTGGTCGAGCTCACCCCGGAGCAGGTCTCCGGCCTGCCCAGCGTGCTGCAGGTCTCGGCCATCGAGCCGGCCGAGTTCGTCGCCGTGCTGTCGGTGCCGACCAGCAAGCTCGGCGAACTGGGCGACCAGGTGCTGCGTCCGCTGATCGAACTGCCGCGAGATCGCCGCGAGGCCGGCGACGTCGAACTGGCCCTGACTGGCCGCCTGCTCGGACTCGATTCCGACATCCGTGTCCTGCGCACCGAGCCAGGCGAGGTACGCTCGGTCACCGTCCGCCTGTCGGCCCTGGCATTCGCCACGCTGCCGGCCGAGGCGCCACCGGTGGTCGGCCTGCCTGCCGGCATCGCCGCCTCGGTCAGGCTCGACCGCACCCGGGTCGAAGTGCGCGGTCCCAGCGAACGCATCGCCGCAGCCGAGGCCGAGGGCGCTCCGCTCCGGTTCGTCCCCATCCACCTGGATGGCGTGGACCCCGGCTTGAGCGCACCGCGCGAGGAGCGTCTGGTCCTGCGGGCCGGGGAGGGGCAGCCCACTCCGGTCGAGCCGGTGCTCGCCACCGTCACGCTCGGCCCGGCCCGCACGGCCACCGTGACCCTGAGCGTGCCGGTCTCGGTGCTGCTGGCCCCCGCTGAAGCCGGCCGCTGGCGGGTCGAGGGCGGGCCGCCGATCGCCGAGGTGCGGCTGACCGGTCCGGAATCCCTGGTCCGCGGACTGCGTCCCGAGGATCTCATCGCCTGGGTAGACCTGCATCAGGGCGTTCCGATAGCGGGGGAGCACGACCTGCCGGTGCTGATCCAGCCGGTGAAGTCGGTGCAGGCCGAGGCTGGCCGTCTGCGTCTGCGCCTGGCGGCGGTGCCGTAGCCGGTTGCGCCGGGGATCAGCCGGGCGACGATGCCGCCCCATGCTGCGCCTCCTCGCCCTCGTTCCGTTCCTCTGCTCCGCCGCCTGGGCCGCCCAGCCGGCCGGCACGACCCCGCTCCTGCTCCAGGTCGGCGGCGACTACCTCGGCCCAGACCTGCGCCAGGCGCTGCAGACCGACTGGGGCTACCACGCCGGGCTCGCCACGCTGGTCGCCGAAAGCGGCATGGTCGGCGTGCCCAGCGTCGATCTCGACTTCCGCTATGCCCCGGATGGTGAGGGTTCCCTGTTCACCTTCGCCGCGACCTACGCCGAGCGCGCCCTGATCGGCGGACGGTACTGGGTCGGAGTCGGCTTCGGCAGCAACTTCGTGCGGCTCAAGCTCGATGAGACCCCGGAGCGGGCGGCCGACTCCGAACGGCGCTGGAGCATCGGCGGCAAGGCCATGCTCGGCTACCTGCTGACCGACCGGATGTTCGTCGAGGCGACCTACCACTACACCCGGGATGCGCTCGAACTCGACACCGCTTCGGCCTCCATCGCCCTGGGCTACTGGTTCTGATGCCGCAGTCGCCAGGGCAGCTGGGCGAGCGCGACGACGCCTCGGACCGCGCCTTGCGGCCGAAGACGCTGGCCGACTTCACCGGCCAGCAGGCGGTGACCAGGAACCTCGCCCTGGCGGTGGCGGCAGCCCGGCAGCGGCAGGAGCAGCTCGACCACGTCCTGCTCGCCGGCCCGCCCGGCCTCGGCAAGACCACCTTGGCCCACATCCTGGCGGCCGAGATGGGCGCCGAGATCAAGGAGACCTCGGGGCCGATGCTGGAGAAGCCGGGTGACCTGGCGGCGCTGCTCTCGGCCCTGCGTGCCGGTTCGATCCTGTTCATCGATGAGATCCACAGCCTCAAGCGCGTCGTCGAGGAGTACCTCTACAGCGCGATGGAGGACTTCCGCATCACGGTGAACCTGGGCGAGGGGCCGACCAGCCAGTCGCTGACCATCAACCTGCAGCCCTTCACCCTGGTCGGCGCGACCACCCGCGAGGGCAGCCTGTCAGCGCCCTTCCGCAGCCGCTTCGGCATCCGCGAGCGGCTCGACCTGTACAGCCCGGCCGAACTGGCCTGCATCCTGCGGCGCAGCGCCGGCCTGCTCGCGGTCGAGGCCGACGATGCCGGGTTGGCGGTGATCGCCGGGCGCAGCCGCGGCACCGCGCGCATCGCCAACAACCATCTGCGCCGCATCCGCGATCTCGCCCAGGTGCACCACGGCAACCGCATCTGCGCCCCGGTCGCCGAGCAGGGCCTGGGCATGCTCGGCATCGATCCGTCCGGCCTGACCGAGATCGACCGTCGCATCCTGCAGTGCCTGTGCCGCGCGCGCCGGCCGGTCGGGGTGAAGACCATCGCCCAGACCGTCGACGAGGAGGAGCCGACGGTCGAGGATCTGCACGAGCCGTTCCTCATCCAGGCAGGATTCATCCTCAAGACGCCGCAGGGCCGCCTGGCCACCCCGCTGGCCTACCGTCACCTCGGCCTGGCTCCACCGGTCGAGTCGGGGCAGCAGGAACGGTGGTTCTGAGCATGGCAAGCCCTGTGCGGTATGCGGTTCGCGCCTGCCTGCTCGCGGCGCTCGCCTGCGGCCTGGGTGCCGAGGAGGTGTTCAAGCCGAACGTGCGCTACAGCACGTTCACCGCCCCCGGCATCGAGATCCACGTCCAGAGCGCGCAGGCCGAGCGGTTGCGTCCGTTCGCCGAACGCGCGGTGGCGGTCTACGCGCGGATGGTCGCCGACGCCGGCTGGACGCCGACGCGCACCCTGCAGCTGGTGCTGACCGATGACGAGGACGCCCATAACGGTTTCTCCACCGTCGTGCCCTTCCCGCTGGTCAATGTCCAGCTCGGTCCGACCCGGCCGGAGAGCGGCCTCTTCGCCGGCGACGACGAGTCGATGCGGACGCTGGTGCATGAACTCGGCCACCACCTGTCCAACGACCGCAATCACGGCTGGCGCGCCATGCTGGAGTCGGTGTTCGGACGGGTCATGCCGAGCGATCCGCTGTCGCTGGGCGTATTCCTGCTGTCGACCCCGAACCACGTCCTGTCACCGGCCTTCTGGCACGAGGGCGTGGCGCAGTGGGCCGAGACCGCCTATGCCGATCCCGCGTCCGCCTGGGGCGGTCGCGGTCGCGACAGCCTCAACCACATGGCTTGGCGGCTGGACGCCGCCGCGGAAGGGATCCCGCCGGCGGACACCTGGCGCCTCGACTACGAAGCCTGGCCGTACGGCAACCGCGCCTACCTCTATGGGCTGGCCTACACCCGCTGGCTGGCTGGAGCCTTCGGCGACCGTCGCGGACTCTGGCGGGTGGTCGAGGGTCAGACCCGGCTGAGCACGCCGTTCGCCTTCCTCGGCGGGACCGAGGGCTCGCTCGGCTTCAGCCATGACGGCCTGATCGAGCGGGCCCGCGCCGATCTGCAGGCCGAGCAGGAGGCCGCCCTCGCCGCGCTGCGCACGCAGCCTCCGACCGTGGTGCCGCGTCTGACGCCGCGGCAGTGGCGGGTCGCCGCACCGGCGTGGCAGGCCCGTGGGCTGCTGCATGCAGCGGATGCCCCGACGGCGCAGCCCGCGCTGCGCACGACCAGCCTCGGCACCGAATCCTTCCCGTCGCTGGCCTGGCCGGGGCCGTCGGCCTGGCTGCTGGGCAACGTCCGCCGGGTCGATGACCGGAGCGCGGTGTACGCTGACGCCGCCGTCGGCGGCGACCAATGGGAGCGCAGCGAGGTCCGCCTGCTGGTGGATGGCACGGTCGAGCGCACCTGGGACGACGGACGACTGATCCAGCCGGATGCCCGCCGCATCGGCGACGGCTTCCTCTTCGCCGCCATCCGCCTCGACGGGGCCGGTGTGCAGTCCCTGGCACTCAGCGATGGCCGCACCGTGCCGGCGGCAGGGCGTCCCTGGTCACCGGCCTTCCGCCCTGGCCGTGACGAGCTGTGCTGGGTCGAGACCGATCGCGACGGTTCGCGCCTGGTCCTCGCCGATCTGTCGGGGGGGACGCGGCGCGTGCTGTGGCAGGTGCGCGGTCGCATCCTGCACCCGGTCTGGGATGCCGACGGACAACGCGTGTTCTGCGCCAGCGACGTGTCCGGCGTGGCCAACGGCTGGTGTATCGTCGTAGAGCCGGCATCCGCCGTCCCCGTGACCCACGCCATCGGCGGCGTCCTGGCCGTCGTGCCCTCGCCCGACGGCGCCAGCCTGGCGATCCTCGATCACGATGCTGACGGTCCGTTCATCGGCGTGATGCCGCTCGACCCATCCGCCTGGCCGGCGCAGCTGCCCCGCCTGCCGCTGCCCTGGCCGGCGCCGGTCGAGCGGCAGCCGCTCGGACCTGCCGCCGCTGGCGAGGACCAGGCCGATCCGCAGGCCGCCGCCGTGGAGCCCCAGCCGTTGGCCGAAGCCGCGCCCTACAGCGGTCTGGCCAGCCTGCGCCCGCGCTACTGGACGCCGACGACGATGGCCGTGCCGGAAGGGGGCCTGGGGGCGGTCGCGGTCGCCACCGATGCGCTGCTCACCCATCAGGTGGTCGCCTCGGTCGGCGCCGGCTACCACGAGCGCAGTCCGGTCGGCCTGGCTGCATGGACCTACAGCGGCTGGAATCCGGGGCTCGGACTGATCGTGAAGCGGGCCGAACTCGGCTACGACCAGCAGGTCTGGGCCAGCGACATGCAGCTGCATGATTACGTCGAGACGGTCGATACGGTCGAGGGCCGCATCGGTTACGGCCTCGGCGGCTACGGCCGACGCTGGCAGGCCTGGCTGGCAGCCGGCCTCGACCAGCACCGCACGGTCGAGTCCGCCAGCGAGGACTACGACGGACTCGCCACCTACGGACCTGAACCGTTCACCGGCAGCGAGCGCTACCTCGAGCTCGTCCTGGCCTACGACGACAGCATGCTCTTCCCGACCAGCTACGCCCGCGAGGATGGCGCCTCGCTGGCGGTGTCGGCGCGGACCACCGACGAGCGGGGCAACCGTGTGTTCGCCATCGGTTCCTACAGCCTGCCGGTCGTACCCTCCTGGAACCATCAGCTGGTGGTCTCCGGCCAGCTCGGCTGGAGCGACGGTCCGCGCGATCTGCAGGGGCGGTTCGGCATCGGCGGCAACCGTGCCGAAGGCCTGCCGCGCGGCTATCCGGACACCATGGCGCGTGGGCGCACCCTCGAGGGGTGGAGCGCCGCCTACCGCCTGCCGCTGTGGCAGCCCTTCTCCGGTCTCGGCACCACGCCCTGGGTCAGCAGGCAGTTCGTCCTCGAAGGCTTCTACGACGCCGCCCGGGTCGGCGAACGCTTCGAGGAGGGGGACTGGTACCGGTCGGCCGGCGCCGAACTCCACTTCGAATTCTCCTACTGGCTGGTGCGCTTCGCTCCTGGCCTCGGCCTGGCGCGGCAGATCGACGGGCTGGAGGAGACCGCCGGCTACCTCTCCCTCGGCTTCCGGTGGTGACATGCGCTGCGAGACCTTCCGCACCGATCCGGCGGCGCTGATCGCCGCCCTCTCCGAGCCGGCCCTGCTGCAGCGCTATCTCGAGGCGCAGCAAGCCGAGCTGCCGAGCCTGGCCGACCGCGGCATGTCCGCGTTCCTGCGGCGCATGGGCGCGTTGGCAGCCGAAGCGCAGGGCGCGGGCCTGACCGCGCTGGCGCGGCGCGATCTGGCGCAGGCCGATGCGCTGCTCACCGACCTTTTCGCGGTGGCGACCTGGCATGGCTGGGAACTGCCGCTCGAACGACGTGGTGAAGCCGAGGCAGAGGTGGGAGCTCGCGGACTGCTCGGAGCGGACATCACCGAGGATGGCGCCACCCTGTGGCTGATCGACCATGCCACCGTCGCCCTGGCCCGTGCGCGTCAGGCTGGAGAAGCCGACTGGCACAGCCACCACCCCCGCGTTCAGCGGCGATAGCGGAAGCGGCGCCGGCGGCGTCCGGGTATCGGCGTCCGACCCGGGGTGACGGCCGCGAATTCGCGGCTGCCGGTGTCGTCGAGCTTCGGCGCCTTGCCTTTGGCGAGGTCTTCCAGCGCCTTGACCAGAGCGTCGCCATCCGACAGACGGCGGTCCGGGTCCTTGGCCAGCATCAGGTCGAGCAGTTGCTGGCAATCGCGCGGAATGGTCGCGGGATAGGCCAGCTCCTGGGTGCAGACATTGACGATCAGATCGATGACCGTGCTGCCGTTGAACGGCGGCTGCCCGGTCATGGCGTAGAACAGGGTGGCGCCGAGGCTGAAGATGTCGCTGGCCGTCGAGGCCTCGTCGGGATCGCGGCTCTGCTCGGGCGACGACCACTCGGGCGTGCCGACGATGGTCAGCAGGCGGCGACCCGGCGTGCGCACGGTCTGACCTTCGAGACGGTCGCGCACCAGGCCGAGGTCGAGGACCTTGGCCAAGCCGTTCTGCGTCACCAGGATGTTGTCGGGCTTGATGTCGCGATGGATCAGATCGGCTCGGTGCGCCGCGGCGAGGGCCTGGGCGATCTGGTAGGCGATGTGCAGGGCCGAAGCGCGCTTGAGGGGGCCCTGCTCGCTGATCAGTTGCGACAGGGTCGTTCCCGGCACGTACTCCATCGCGTAGGCGTAGAGCCTGCGCTCGGGGTCGGCATGGACGTCATGCACCATCACCAGGTTCTGGTGGGTCAGCTTGGCGGTGGAGCGGGCCTCGCGCAGGAAGTCGTTGGCCATCTGCGGAGAGCGGGCGAACCGTCCCCCCAGGACCTTGACCGCGACCGTGCGCTGCAGCGACAGTTGCGTGGCCTTGTAGACGGTGCCCATCCCGCCACGGCCGAGCACCCCTTCGACGCGGTAGCCGAACAGTTCGGTCCCAGGCGGGATGCCTTCAGTCGGAGCCGGGGTGTTCATGGGCTGGGGAGTGGCCACGGCTGCGAGCATACTGGCATGCAACGTTTGAACAGATGCCAAGGTTCAGGCCATGCGGATTATGCAGCAGACAGCGTGTCATTCATCTGCCCACTTGGCAGCCATGCCGGGGGGTGCACCATGCCCGTGGAGACGGGCAAGCATGGTTTGTACAGACCCTCTATGGCTGCAGCTCCGTACCGCGGCTACGGTTGCAGCGCGTGCTGGCGGCCTGGCAGCGATGCGCCACTTCCGTCGACCCGATCTGCAGGTCGAGAACAAGCACGACGACAGTCCGGTGACGGTGGCGGATCGCGAGGCCGAGGCTGCGATCGCCGCCGTGCTACGCAGCGCACGGCCGGCGGACGGCTGGCTGGGCGAGGAGACCGGCGCCGGATCAGGCACCTCGCCCTACACCTGGATCGTGGACCCGATCGATGGGACGCGGAACTTCGTCCGTGGGATCCCGCTTTGGGCGGTGCTGGTCGCCTGCGAGCACGTCGAGCACGGCGTGGTCGCCGCGGCGGTCGGCATCCCCGGGCTGGATGAGTGGTACGACGCCGTCCTTGGCGGCGGGGCACGCCTCAACGAGACGCCGATCCACGTCTCCGGCGTGGATGATCTCGCCGGCAGCCTGTTCTGCTTCGAGTCGCCGGCCTGGTTCACCCGCAATGGTCTCAGCGACTGCTTCCGCGAACTGTGCGACGCCACCGCCTTGCAGCGCGGCATCTGCGATGCCTACGGCCACATGCTGGTCGCCACCGGACGCGCCGAGGTGGTGGTCGAACCGCAACTGAAGGTATGGGACGTCGCTGCCACGAGCCTGGTGGTGCGCGAGGCGGGTGGACGCTTCAGCGACCTCGCCGGCACGACCTCGATCCGTTCGGACAACGCCCTGGTCAGCAACGGCCGGGTGCACGATGCGACCCTGGCACTGGTCGCGAGGCATCGCTGATGCTGCGCATCCCCCGCCTTGCCGGCCCCATCCGCCGCACCTGGCAGGTGCCGGGATCCAAGTCGATCACCAACCGCGCTCTGCTGCTCGCCGCACTCGGCGAAGGCACGAGCGTGATCGAGAACGTCCTCGACAGCGATGATACCCGGCGGATGCGCGACGGCCTGGTGGCGATGGGCATCGTGGTGCGCGATGGCGCCCCCGGCCAGTTGCTCGTCGAAGGCGGGCGTTCGCGCCTGCGCGCCCCGGCTGGGCCGATCTTCGTCGGCAACAGCGGCACCACGGTCCGCTTCCTCGCCGCGGCAGCCGTCCTCGTTCCCGGGTCCACCACTTTCGTCGGCGACGATGCGATGTCCAAGCGGCCGATCGCCGACCTGGCGGACGGTCTGCGCCAGCTCGGGGTCGTGGTCGACTGCCCGAGCGGCTGCCCGCCGCTGACCGTCCATGGCGGCCAGCTGCGCGGCGGCCCCATCACCATGCGTGGCGACAAGAGCAGCCAGTACCTCACCGCCCTCATGCTGGTGGCTGGGCTGGCCGAGCAGCCGCTCGACATCGCCATCGACGGCAAGCTGGTCAGCAGGCCGTACATCGAGATGACGCGCCGGATGGTCGCCGACTTCGGCGGCCTGATCGAGGAGACGCGGGGCGGCTTCCGCGCCCGACGCTGCTCGGCCTACCGCGCCCGTGGCTATCGCGTGGAGCCCGACGCCAGTTCCGCCTCCTACCCGTTCGCCCTTGCCGCCTGCGGCCATGACATCACCGTGCCGGATCTCGGCACGCGCAGCCTGCAGGGCGATCACGCCTTCGTCGACCAGCTCAAGCAGATGGGCGCCACGGTCGAGGCCGGGGCGGTGATCACCCGCGTGGTCGGGGCCGGCGATCTCGCCGGCATCGACTGCGACATGCACCACATCAGCGACACGGTGATGACCCTGGCGGCGATCGCGCCGCTCGCCGACGGGCCGACCACGATCCGCAATGTCGCCAATATCCGCATCAAGGAATGCGATCGGTTGATGGCCATGGTCACCGAACTGCGCCGGCTCGGCCAGGAGGTCGAGCACGGCGACGACTGGCTGCGCGTCATCCCGCGCCCGCTCGTCCCGGCCACGGTGGAGTGCTACAAGGACCACCGCATCGCCATGAGCTTCGGCGTTCTTGGCGCCTTGACCGGTTCCGTCGCCATCGCCGAACCGGATTGCGTGGCCAAGACCTATCCGGGCTTCTGGGACGACCTCCGTGCCTGCTATGGGACCTCGGCGTGGCCGCGCCCGGTCTGAGGATCATCAGCGGCGCCTGGGGCGGGCGGCGCATCCACGCGCCACCGGGACTGGACACGCGCCCGCTGACCGACCGTATCAAGCAGTCGCTGTTCGATTGGCTCGGTCAGACCTTGGAGGGTTGGAGGGTCGCGGACTGCTGTGCCGGTTCCGGTGCGTTCGGCATCGAATGTGTCAGTCGCGGAGCGGTCGAGGCGCACCTGTGCGAACCTGGTCGCCTGGCCATCGCCGCCATCCGCGCCAATCTCGCCCTGCTCGGCGATCCGTCCGCGGTCCGGCTGCACCCGCGCGGTCTTGAACGCGTGCTGCCGACGCTCAGCGATCTGGATCTGGTGTTCTGCGATCCGCCGTTCCCCTGGTTCACAGGGGAGCGTGAACTCCTGGCGGAGATGCTGCGGTTGGCCGCCGCGGCCATCGGCGCTGGAGGCATCGTGCTGGTCCGGGGAGAACGCGGTGAGGACCTGCCGGATCACACGTTGTGCGAGTCGGAACGGCGGGAATACGGTCGCAGCTGGGTGGCGATGCTGCGCCGGGATCGCGGTCTGGTCGATCCAGGCTGATGCAGGGAGGGCGACTCCGCTACCCGTCGAGGTCGGCGAAGACCATGCGTCCGTTGGCGGTGTGGTGCAGCCGGCGCACCACCACCCGGACCCGCTGACCCTGCCGGTCGACGGCATCGGACACCACCACCAGGGATCCATCATCGAGGTGTCCCACGCCCTGTCCCTTGCCTTCGCCAGGCTTCTCGATCAGCACCTCGCAGACCGCGCCCGGTCCGAGGTCGGGGGCCATGGCGGCGGCGATTGCCGACAGGTCGACCACCTGCACGCCGTCGACGGCGGCGCGGCGGGCGAGATCGCGGTCGATCGCCAGAAGACGGCCGTTCTCCAGCCGGGCGAGGCGGATGACCGTCTCGCCGAGGTCGGTGGTGTGGGGGATCTCCGTCGTGTCGATCTCCAGCGGCGGCAGTCCGGCGGCGCGCAAGGCCTGCACGCCGTCGATGGCCCGTTTCGCCCTGGCGCGCTCCAGGCCGTCTCCTTCGGCAGCGGCACGCTGCCAGTGCTCGATGACGCTGCGGTGCACCAGCACGCGCGCTGCGCTGAGCCCAGCCTGCAGCAAGGCGGGAACCCGGGCGTCGCCGAGCACCGCCGGATCGAGGATCAGGGCGCCGCCGCCGTCGACCCGCTCGGCGCGGAACTCGACGAACGGGACGATGACGCGCAGGCGGTCGGCACCGCGCAGCACGGTGATCAGCACGAGATAGGTGCAGACCAGCGCCGCCGGCAGGTCGAGATTGCGGTAGAGGTCCTCGTCCTGCAGGACCTGGCGCAGCACAGCCAGCAGCAGGGTGGAGAGCAGCAGGCCGCCGGCCAGGCCGATGAGGAAGGCGACCAGGCTGCGGGTGAAGCGCCGCCGGAAGGCCTGCTCGGCGGCGATCAGCGTCACGCCGATGCCGAATCCGATCGCCGCCCCGAACCACTGGGGCAGCCCGGACCCGATCAGCGGTTCGTAGAAGTACTTGCCGCTGGTCGCTCCGATCAGGGCTCCGAAGACGACGAAGAGGATTCGCACCAGGAGGATGAGCACGGAGGCATGATCACAGTCCCGGCGTGGGCGTCCAGCGCGGGACTGGACCTCCGCCCGGTCGGACGCAGCATGCAGTGCCATGGCGATGCTGGTCTACGAGGGCAATCAGGTCGAACTGTCGGGCGAGTGCGTGCTCGGACGGCAGCGCGAGTGCGGCGTGGTGATCAAGGATGGCGCCGCCAGCCGCAAGCACGCCCGCGTGCTGCAGGCTGATGGCGCATGGTGGATCGAGGATCTCGGCAGCGCCAACGGGACCAGGCTCAACGGGGAGCGGTTCACCGGGCGGCGCGGCCTGCGCAATGGCGACGCCATCCGCATCGGCGAGGCCGAGGTGCAGTTCCACTGTTCGGAACGCGAAAGCGCCGCGCCGGCGAAACCGCAGGCGGTGCGCCTCGATCCCCAGTCGCTGGAGGGACGCGCGGTCGGCGGCTACGCCGTGGGCAAGCTGCTTGGACGCTCCGGCATGGGCTTCCTCTACCGCGCGCAGCAGACCAGCTTGCAGCGCGCCGTCGCCTTCAAGGTGTTCTCACGCAAGGTCTGCGAGGATGACCCCGGGTTCGCCGACCGCTTCCGCGAACTGGCCTCCAAGGCCGGTTCCCTGCGGCATGATGGTTTCGTCCAGCTGCACGAGAACGGGGTCGAGGACGGCCTGGTGTGGTACTCGATGGAACTGGTCGAAGGCGACACCCTGGCCCACCTGCTGGAGCGGGAAGGCCGCTTCGCGGTCGAACTCGGCCTGCTGGTGTGCGAGAAGGTCGCGGCGGCCATGGCCGAGGCGCACAGGGCCGGTGTCTCCCATAGCGATCTCAATCCGCGTACGCTGATGCTGACCGGGCAGGGCAAGGTCAAGATCCTCGATCTCGGCATCGCCGCCATGCTTGGCCGCGGTCGGGATCGCAACCGTCCCGAGTTCGCCTGGCACGTCGCGCACGACGCCACGAGCGGCGAGGCCCAGCCGGCCGATGACGCCTACGCTCTCGGCTGCCTGCTGCATCATCTGCTGACCGGTCAGCCGCCGTTCACCGGTGCCACCGCGGATGAGGTGCGCCGGGCCCATGCCAACGCCGAGATCCCCTCGCTGCGCAAGGCTATCCCTGGCCTGCCAGCAGCCGCCGACGAGTTGTTCCAGGGCATGCTGACCAAGAACAAGGACTGGCGCCTGGTCGACATGGCCGACATGGCCACCCGCCTGCGCGCCATCCGCGAAGGACTCTCCGTCGAAGGTGCGGCCCAGGGCCAGGCCGAGCGCATGGTCGGACGCGCGGTGGCTGCCCAGAAGCAGGGCGAGAGCCATGTCCTGCGCACGATCGTCGTGGCGGCCGGCCTCGGATTGGCCGTGCTCGTCGCCATCCTGGTCGTGCCGGGTCTGACCCGCCCCGAGCCGATCCAGATCACCCCCAGTCCGCCACCGCCGGCCCCGCCGATGGTCAAGCGCCTGCCGCCTAGGCCGGTGGCAACCGCCGATCCGCAGCAGGCCCTGGTGCAGGAATTCCGCCAGCGGATCGCTGCCGGTGCCGCCGCCGGCTGGAGCAGGCTGGAGGCCGAGGCGATCGGGCTTGCCGCGAAGATCACGGACGGCACCCCGGCCGCCACCGAGTTGCGGTTGGTGCGCCAGCAGTTGGCCGATGACGCGGAGGCTTGGTACCGGACGGAATTGGCCAAGCTGCCGGCCTCCGGGCTGGAGTCGGCCGGCGCCCGCCTGACTGCGCTGTCGCGCCTGCGCGACGAGGTTGGCGCCGCCGAGCGGCTGGACGCCGATGTGCGCTATCAGGAGGAGCTGGCGATCCTCGTGCAGCGCCTGAACGAGGCCAGGCGGCAGGCGCGACGGGCGCTCGAGTCCGGTCAGCCCGAGCAGCTGCCCGCTCTCGCCGGAGCGCTTGCCCCGGCCTTCGCCGGCACGCCATTCACCGCCTTGCAGCGCCAGTTCGCCCTGCTGTGCAACGAGGCTGCCGCATTGAAGCCGCTGTGGAACACCGATTGGCGCACCACCGCCATGTCCTTCGAGCGGCAGCGAGGCGATCGCGCCCTGGCCGCGGCGGCAGCGCTGCTGCTGACCGGCGATCCAGGCCGCGCCAAGCGCGTGCTGCTCGCCGATCCCGGACTCGGCAGCGGGCAGCTGATGCGCCGGCGTGAGGCGTTGATGGGTGGGCTGGCCGCGGTGCTGACCTTCGACGAACCCGCCGACATGCAGTACCTCGACATCGTTTCCGGTGAGCCGGTGCTCGGAGGCGGCGCGCTGGTCGGGCGCGCTGGCCAGGCGGCCAGCCTGCTGGCCACCGTGCAGGTCGGCGGTCCCGATTGGATGGCCGAGATCGCACTGCACCTTGCCAGCGCCGACGCCGAGGTCGTGCTCAGCTGCGTGGCGGGCGGCGAGACCGCCCTGCTGGTGCGGCTGGCCGAGGGCAAGCTGCTGGTGCGGCATCTTGGCGGCGAGCGGAATGCGCAGGTGGCCATCGCCGGGGCACGTCGCGTGCGCCTGACCTGCCGTGGCGACCGCTTGCTTATCGTCCTAGATGGCCGCGAAGTAGCCGCCTTCGAGGCCGCCTCCATCCCCGTCGAATCGCAGTTGCGGCTCGACCTCGCCGGCAGCGACTGGCGGCTCGAGGAGATGCAGGTGGTCGGCGGCCGATGAGGACCGCTCGGCACTGGGTCAGGTTGCTGCCGTTCCTGACCGTCGCCGCCGTATTCGCTCTGCGTCTGGCCGGCCCGCCGGACATCCGCGACAAGGACCAGTCGCGGCCGATCGACTACATCGTCGACACGGTGGCGGAGGGCAACTGGCTGGTGCAGCGAGACGCGGGTGGCGACATCGCCAGCAAGCCTCCCGTGTACACCTGGCTTGCCGCCGCCAGCTCGCTCGTCTTCGGTGGCAACCGCTTCGCCCTCTACCTGCCTTGCGCCCTCGCCATGGCCGGGATCGCCCTGCTGGCCGCCGTGCAGACCCGGCGCCGGCTCGGCTGGGCCGCGGGTCTGGCCGCCGGCATGGCCGTCGCCTTGGCCATGGACACGCAGAAAGCTGTGACCCTGGCGCGAACGGATGCCGTCTTCGCCGCCTGCACCGCCCTGGCCGCCTGGCTGGCCCTGCGCAGCTGGGAGAGCGGGCGCGGCTGGATCCTCTTCTGGCTGGTCTGCGCGGTCGTCACGCTGGCGAAATCCCCGGTCGGAGTCGTCTTCGCCGCCGGCGGTCTGCTCGCCGCCTGCTGGCGCGGCGAGCGTCCCTCCGTGCTGGCCGGGCGCGATCCTGGCTGGCGGCATGCGATCGGCGTCGCCCTGTGGCTGGCCATCAGCGCCGGCTGGCTGCTGTTGGCTGTCGAAACCCTGGGGCAGCCGGTGATCGACAAGCTGATCGGCAAGGAACTGGTCGGCCATGCCACCGCCAACGACAACGCCACACCCTGGCTGCACACCTTCTGGCGACCGCCTGTATGGCATTTCGGCCTGTTCGCTCCATGGAGCCTGCTGACCTCCGTCGCGCTGTGGCGTCTCGCCAAGCACCCCCCGGTTTCCCCGCGCCAGCGTCGTTTCCTCCGCTTCATGGCCTGCTGGCTCGGGCTCGGTCTCCTCGTGCTGTGCCTGGCACCGCACAAGCGCATGGTCCTCGCCCTGCCCATGCTCCTGCCGGGGGCGGTGCTCGCCGGAGCCGAGGCCGGCCACTGGCTAGGACGATTGCCCCGGGCCCGTCAGCTGACGTTGTGGGTCGGATTAGCGGCTGCGTTCCTGGGCGGCCTGGCGATCTACCACGGTAACCGCGATCCGCGCAAGGACCGCATCGACGAGTCGCGCGCGGTCATCGCAGCCGGCGACACGCTCAGCCGACTTGCCGGCAGAGGCATTGCAGTGGCCTCGGCGACGGCAACCCCCAGTACGATCCGCTATTTCACCGTCGGCTGGCCGCGGCAGGTCGAGGACCCCGAGCGGTTCCTCGCCTCACCGGGTCCAGGCGCCGTGGCCATCGTCGCTGGAACCGGCATCGTCGGCGCTGACCGCATCCTGCCCCTGGCCGAGGGCATCGAGGTGGCGATCGACGCCGAGGCGGCGAAGCTGCTGGAATGAACTGGCTGGTCGAGCTTGATACCTGCACCAGCACCAGCACCTGGGCCTTGGAGCATCCTGACCGCCTGGCGCACGGCGACGTCGTCTTCACCCGCCGGCAGACCGCGGGCCGCGGCCGCGAGGGCCGCGCGTGGTTGGCGCCGCCAGGGGTGCTGACCTGCAGCGTGGTCCTGGACCCTGGCGTTGCGGATCATCGCTTCCTCGCCCTGGCGGCGGGTCTCGCCTGCATCCATGCTGTCGCCGATCTGCGGCCCGGACTCGACGGGGATCTCGCGCTGAAGTGGCCCAACGACGTCCTGCTGCGGCATCGCAAGCTGGCGGGCATCCTGTGCGAAGCGTCCAGCCGGCGTCTGGTGGTCGGCATCGGACTGAATCGGGTGGCCGACCTGCCTGAAGCGCTTGCTGCCACCAGCCTTCATCTGCACGGCTCTCCGCCGGACGAGGCCGAACTGCTGACCGGCATCCGCGGCTATCTGCTGCAGGCGGTCGGACTGCTGGCGGCCCGCGGCGTTTCGTCCTTGCTGCCCCAACTGCGAGCGCGCGACGCCCTGCTTGGCCGCAGCCTGTCGGTGGAGACGCGCAATGGGCGGCTCGAGGGCATCGGCGGCGGTCTCGACGAGGAGGGGCGCCTGCTGCTGGTGGTCGCCCATGGCGGGATCGCCGCCGTCGAGGCTGGCCACATCACCGCCTGGTAGCGGCCGGCGTTCAGGGCTGGCGGACCGACTGGATGGCCTTCACCAGTTCGGCGATGCGGAACGGCTTCTGGACGAAGGCGACGCGCGGCTCGCCGGGCAGTTCGGTGCGGGTGCGGTCGCGCGTGTAGCCGCTGCAGAACACCACCGGCAGATCGGGACGCAGTTCGCGCATCCCGCGGAAGCAGCCCAGGCCATCCAGGCGCGGCATGATCGAATCGAGCACCGCCAGAGCGAATCCATCAGGATTTTCCGCGAACCGACGTACGCCTTCCTCGCCATCGCGCGCATGCACGACCTGCCAGCCCAGCGAGGCGAGGAGTTCGCCGGTGGCTTGGCGGACGACCTCCTCGTCGTCGACCAGCAGGACGCGTCCGGTGCCGCGTGTGATTGCTCCGTGCAGCCCGGAATGTTCCCCTACCTGGGCCGCGAGCAGCGGCAATCGCACCAGGATGGTGGTGCCGCGCTGCGGAGCGGTCCTCACCCGGACAGCACCGGCATGCTCCTGGATGGTGCCGTAGGCCGCAGCCAGGCCGAGGCCGGTGCCAGCGCCCGGGGCCTTGGTCGTGAAGAACGGCTCGAAGATGCGGGAAGCAGTCTCCTCGTCCATGCCGACGCCCGTGTCGGTGATCGCGAGCTGGACGTAGCGGCCGGGCGGCAGCCCCCAGTCCGCTTCGGTGGCGTCGGTCGCCGGGGGGCCGATGGTCACGCTCAAGGTGCCCCCGCGAGGCATGGCGTCGCAGGCGTTGAGGCACAGGTTCAGGACCATGGCCTGCAGCAGGCCGGGATCGCCAGCCACCACCGCGGGAGCGGCACCGAAATCGCGGCGCACGCAGATATTGCGATCGATCGAGCGCTCGAGGATGGCTAGCGCTTCTTCGACCGGAGTGCGCAGGTCGACCTGCCGGCGCTGCACCGGGGCCTTGCGCGAGAAGGAGAGCAGCTTGCGCGTCAGGTCGGCGGCGCGTTCGGACGATTGGATGATCGTGCGGACCAACCGATGGTGGGGCGAATCCAGGCCGAGCCGGGCGTCGAGCAGCTCGGCGGCGCCCATGATGCCGGCCAGCATGTTGTTGAAGTCGTGGGCGATGCCCCCCGCCAGCCGCCCGAGAGCGTCCATCTTGTCGGCGCGGTGGAGTCGCTGCTCGGCCCGGTCGAGATCGGCGGCGATGTCCTGGCGGGCCAATTCCGCCTCGGCGCGGTGCGAGAACACGGCCAGCAGGTCGCGCAGGCTGTCGGGGTCGTCGTTCAGGGGGTGGGTGAAGGTGCAGAGCAGGCCGCCGATGCCCTGGCCGTCAGCCGAGCACAGCGGCACGGCGATGCACGCCTGCGGTTGCAGGTCGGACCATGGCTGCCAGCGCGGGTAGATGGAACGGAGACCCTCGGCGACCACCACCACGGCGCCCGTGCGCAGGGCTTCGCACGGCGATCCGGCGATCATCCAGGACAGGTCGGCGCCCAGCGTGCCGTTCCGCCAGCCGGCGACGCAGTGGCTGGTTCCTCCGCGGAATCGCACGACCAGGCAGGACTCGGCGTCGATCTGGGCCGCCAGGCTGCGTGCGATGGCCGGCAAGCAGTCGGCGCCATGCGACTTCCCGACCACCGACGCGACCGCCATGATGCGATCGCGGTAGCGCACCACGTCGCTGATGTCGCGCATCGAGCAACGCAGTCGTGTCGGTCGCCCCTGCCCATCCAGGGCGGCGCACCGCGAACTCAACTGGACATGAACAATGCTTCCATCCGGCCGGACCAATCGGAAGCGCATCGTCGACTGGCTGTGGGCGACGACGGAGTCTGCGCCGAGTCGGGCCTGGCAGCGGGCGAGGTCCTCGCGGTGGACAAATGACAAGAGCGCATCGAGCGTCTGGGCGAAGGAGTCAGGAGCCAATCCGATGAAGGATTCCAGACCATGGCTGCCAGAAACACGGCCGGTGGCGAGGTCCAGTTCCCAGACGGCAAGTCCGGCATCTTGGCTTATCACATCCCACCAGCCTGATGGCTGCTGGTCATGATGGTTCGGCACGTTGCGGTCCACGCCGGAGTATAACCTCCTGGATGGATCATTGCCAGCGCTAGAGCAGGCAGCTTGACCGTGACCTGGAGGATTTCCGCAAATCTTTGGGCTGAATCATTCTACGTATCGGGCGTTGCGGATGGACGTGGTGCGACTCCTTGCTGGTGGCATGACTGCCCGGTGTGACGTCAAGTCGGAGGAAACGAAAAACCCTCGGTTTTCACCGAGGGTTTCGTCTTGGGGACCCCGACGGGGGTCGAACCCGCGGCCTCAAGAGCCACAATCTTGCGCTCTAACCAACTGAGCTACGAGCATGCTAGGGCGTTCCGCCCAGGGTCAACCAGGGGGTGGTTGGTTGGGGTCGATGCGTCGCAGGCCCAGATGGCTGTCGAACTCGAAGTCGGCCTGGTCGGGGTCGGCGGCGTTGTAGCGCACCAGGTTGCGCAGGTGCTCGTAACTCTCGAGTTCGACCAGTTCGAGGAAATGCAGTGCGAATCCGGTGGACCGCGAACGCACGACCACGGCATGGGCGCGGACCTGGATCGCCCCGCCGCGTCCGTCGAGATGCAGGATCGCTGTGCAGGGCGTATCCTCGGGGGGAGCCTCGCCTTCAGCGACGTAGCAGCCGTTCAGGCTGATATCCTTGGTCGTTCCAGACTGCACCCGACCATCGGCGAAGGAGCAGTCAAGGGGAATGGCGGTGCGGACGCGGGTGAACTCTCGCTGGTTCATGCTTGAGCATAAACACGTCCGGCCGTCTGTGCAGCAGGCAAGCGCCGTTCCCCGGCCAGGGGAGGCGATACGCTGATGCCATGCTCAGCCTGACTCGCCGGTTCACCTTCAGCGCCTCGCACCGCCTGGTGTCCGACCGGCTCGACGCGGCAGCCAACGCCTGCACCTTCGGTGCCTGCCAGCGCGTGCATGGACACAACTACCGCCTTGAGGTCAGCGTCTCCGGCGAACCGGATCAAGCGACCGGTTTTTTCTGCAATGTCCTGGAATTGGAGCGCACGGTGCGCGAGTTGGTGGTGTCGCCATGCGATCATCAACTGCTCAACGATCTGCCGATGTTCGCCGGGCAGGTCCCGACCATGGAGGTGGTCGCGCAGGTGTTCTGGAGGCTTCTGCATCCTGCCCTGGCGGCGCGCGGCATGTGCCTGTGCGGGCTGTGTTTCGCCGAGACCGACGAGCACTGGGTCCGGATCGAGGATCGCTAGGTGTCCTGCCGGATGGTGAACAGGCGGTCGAGCTTGGTGATCTCGAGGATGCGCAGGTTCTTCTCATGAAGGCCGGTCAGGATCAGTTCGCCAGAGCGCTTGGCCAGCGTGATGTGGATGGTGACCAGGTTGGCCAGCGAAGGGCTGTGCAGCATGCTCACCAGTCCGAGGTCGATGACGAGCTTCTGCTCCCCCTCAAGCATCGACTCGAGGACCACCGGCACGAACTCGCTGCGCGAGAACATCGGCTCGGTGGTGATGCGGATGCGGCAGACGCCGTCAGGCAGGTGGGCGACGATCATTCGGGCGCAGCATACGGGACCGGGCGGGATCCCGCAATGGTCGGCGATGTCATGGCTGACGACATCCGGCTCCTGAACGCCTGTGAGATCATCCGCCAGTCTCGAGGCGGACCCGGTGGTCAGCATGCGAACAAGACTGCCTCTGGGGTGCGGCTGCGCCATCGTGCTAGCGGCTTGCAGGTCCAGGCCTCTGAACACCGCTCGGGTGCAGCCAATCGGGCGGCGGCATTGCACCGCCTGCGCTTGGCGCTGGCCTGCTCCGTGCGCCGGGGATCCGATCCGTCCTGGCTGCGATCGCATGTGCGGGGTGGACGTCTGTCGTGCGGTCCGCAGGCACCCTCGTGGCCAGGCGTCGTCGCCGTCCTGCTGGATGCCCTGGATGCGGCCGACGGGGATCTGCACGCAGCTGCGGAAACCTGCCGGCTGAGCGCAACCCAGCTGGTCAAGGCCCTGTACGCGGAGCAGCCTGTGCGCGATGCCGCGGATGCGATCCGCAGCCGTGCCTCGCTACCCAGGCTACGCCGTTAGCGTCGGAGCGATAGCAGCTCCGCGATCATCGCCTGGGCTCTGGGGTCGTCGGCGTGCTGCTTGAGCCAGGCCAGCATCGGGTGCAGCAGCTTGTTGCCGACCCGCTCGAGCCCATAGCGCAGTTCGTCGCGGTCGGCGTCCGGCAGCTTGGTGGCCAGTCGAGCCTCCTCGGCGGCGATGACGTCGCGGAAATAACGGGCGACCTGGGCCATCAGTTCGATGTTGCCGGGAGCGGTGGCGCGGCGCCATTCCTCGACCGCCTCGGTCACCAGGGCCTCGGCCGCCGCCACCTCGCCCTGGCGGCTGCCGAGGTTCCGGGCGACCACCCGTTCGAGGTGGTCGATGTTGAAGAGGAAAGCGTCGTCGAGTTCCGCGGTGGAAGCCTCGACATCGCGCGGCACCGCCAGATCGATGAGGGTCAGCGGAGCGCGGCGGCTCTTGAGCGCTGTGCGTACCATCGCGGTGCTGATCACCGGATGGGGTGCGGCGGTGGAACTGACCACGACGTCATGCCCGACTAGGGCCTCGCCGAGCCGCTCCCAGCCGAGGGCCATCCCGCCGATCGCGGACGCCAAATGCGCGGCGCGCTCGGCGCTGCGGTTGACGACGCTGATCGTCCGCACCCCGGCGGCAGCGAGGTAGCGGGCCGCCAGTTCGGCGGTCTCGCCGGCGCCGACCATCAGCAGACGGGCGTTGGCCAGGTCACCGTGGACCTGGCGGGCGAGATCGACCGCCACCGAGGCGATGCTCAGCTTGTGGTCGCCCAGTCCGGTGCGGGTGCGCACGTCCTTGCCGCAGGCGATGGCACGCTGGAACAGGGCGTGCAGCAGGGGGCCGCAGGCATTGGCGGTGCGCGCCGCGTCGTAGGCCCGCCGCACCTGTCCGGCGATCTCGGCCTCGCCCAGGACCATGCTCTCGAGGCCGGCAGCGACCCGGAACAGGTGGTGCGCGCAGGCTGCTCCGGTGCGGACGTAGGCGTGGCGTTCGAGGTCGCCGACCTCGACTCCGGCCCGCTCAGCCATCGCCGCCTCCAGGCGGCTGCGTTCGACCACGCCACCGAGATAGACCTCGAGGCGGTTGCAGGTGCTCACCACGGCGCATTCGGCGACGCCGGGCAGCAGGCGCAGTCCAGCGGCGAGGGCCAGCGGATCGGCGGCGGCGGCGGCCAGGCGCTCGCGCAGTTCGACTGGACTGCGGTGGTGATCGACACCCCAGGCGATGACGGGCGGATCCTCAGCCATGGGCGACCAGGACCTGGCTGAGCGTGCCGACGACGGCGACCGCCAGGCAGGCCAGGGCGGCGATGGCGAGCGAGCGGCGCGACAGGCGGTTGGCCTGGTGCACCGCCAGCACAGCCGCCAGCAGCGCGATCTCGGCCAGGCCGATCAGTGCTGTTGGATGCAGCAACTGGAAGTTCTGCGAGACGCGGATGGCAGCGCCGCCGGTGGCCAGGCCACCGGTCAGCAGGGCGGTCCCCCAGACCAGGCCGCGCTCGGTCAGGCGGTCGAGGGTGGGCAGCGACGGCAGCCGGGTGGCGAGCGGGTCGCCGGACTTTAGCCGACCGACCGCCAGAAGATAGAGCGCCGCCGCCGCGCCGGCCGCCACCAGGGCTGCGAGGTGGGCGGCCATGAAGCCGGCATGCGCCCGTGCGATCCACGAACCGGTGCCATCCTCCGGCGGCGCTCCGACCGAGGCGATCCCCGCGATCGCGATCAGCAGGACCACCGCGCCCAGCGGCAGGGCCATGAGCAGCCTGCTGGGCGCGGAGAGGAAGCGACCGGCGAAGAGCACGGCTGAGACCGCAGCCCAGGCAGCGAGCGCACCGTAGGCGAAGGCGCGATGGCCCGGATCGACCAGGCTGATGGCCAGGCCGATGGTCTGGACGGCGAAGGCGATCCACCACCAGCGCCCGTCGGTGGGCTGGGCCGCATATCCGAGCCGCAGCCACTGCCGGCGCGCCGCCCACAGATAGGCGGCCCCCGCGCCCGCGGTGAGGGCGACGGCGACGAGGTGGATGGGGTCGGTCACTGCGAGAAGCTCGCCGCGGTCACGCCGTTGCGCAGGTCATTGTCGAGCAGTTCGGCGCGCAGACCGAGATAGGCCCCGGGCGTGTCGCCCAGGAGATCATCGACGCCGCCGATCAGCGACCAGCGGTCGTAGAGGCGCCAGCTGGCGGTGGCGCGCAGCAGGAAGTCACCTTCCTCGTAGCGCCGGTCGTCCGTTTCGCGGTCGCGGTCCTTCATCCGCGCCATCAGCCGCAGATCGACGTCCCGCAGCAGCGCCCATTCCGTCCACAGGCCGAACTTCGACTCGATCAATCCGCCCGCCAGGGTCAGGCGATAGCGTTCGAGTCCGTCGTCGGGCAGCCAGCGCCAGCCGAACTGGGCGTTGATGTCGATCGGCACCTTGTCGGGGTCGTCGGCCTCGACGTTGCGGTCGCTTGGCGCGGTGCGGTAGCTGACCCCCAGGTGCCACAGCTTCCAGGCCTGGGGCTCGAGCCGCAGATAGGCCTCTCCGCGGGTCGCACCGCTTTCCAGGTTGCCACCCCCGTCCAGGCCGGCGAAGAACTTCAGCTGGGAAACGCCCTGGGTGAACGGCTTCACCTCGTCGAGGCGTTCGCTGGCGCTGGTCAGCACCGAACTGGCCTGGTCGTGGATGGTGTCCTCCATGACCAGCTTGCCGATCGTGCCCTTGCCGGCGGCGACCTGGGCGGTGACCTTCTCCAGGTTGTCGCCGATGCGGTCGAGTCTCGGGGCGAAGGCCGCCACGCCGGCCATGGCGGTGCGCAGGTCCTCGCGGTTCTCCTGCACGGCGTCGCGGATCTGCGCCGCCGCCTGCGCCAGGTTATCGACCGCGGCGGGCATCTTCTCGGTGGTGGCCTGGATGTTCCGGCGGTTCTCCTCGATCAGCAGGGCGACTTGCGCACCCGCCGCCTCGATGCGTTCGAGCGCCGCTTTGACCGTGGCGCGGTTCTCGGCCACCAGATCGGTTATCTCGCGGGTCATGCGTTCGGCGTTGGCCACCGTCGCCTTGACCGTATCGCGGTTCTCGGCCAGGACGGCCTGCATCTCGGCGGTCAGGCGCTCGGTGTTGGCGATGGCGGCCTTCAGCGTGGCGCGGTTCTCCGCCATCGCATCGCGGATCTGCTGCGATGCTCCCGAGAAGTCGTCGAGGGCCTTGTGCGCCGAGTTGATCGTGCCCTTCACCCCGTCACGGTTCTCATCGAGGATGTCCTGCATCGTGCGCATGACCTCGTCGAACGACGCCGGGTCGTTGCTGCGCAGGGAGGCGACGTTGGCCGAGTTGATCATCTCGCCACCGTCGGACATGATCTCCATGCTGGCGCCGCCGAGCAGGCCCTGGTTGATGCGCACCAGCGAATCCTTGCCCACCAGCACCGCCGGCTTGGCCTGCTCGTCGACCGAGAAGGCCACCTGGATGCGTGGTTCGCCGTTCTCGAGCACCGGCAGCACGGAGGCGACCTTGCCGATCTTGACGCCGTTGTAGAGCACCGGATCGCCGGGCGCGAGCCGGGCGACGCGGCGGAAGTCGACCTTCAGTTCGCCGGTGCCGTTGTTCCCCTTCGAGGTCTGGAAGGAGAACCACACCGCCAGCCCGAGGCCGAGGAAGAACAGTGCGCCGACCTTGAGTTCGGTGGAGAGAGCCATCAGCCGACGTAGCCTTCGGTGAGGGGCCCCCTGGTCGAGCCGGTGAGCATCTGCTGCAGCACCGGATGCGGATTGGCGCGGGTTTGCTCCTTGTCGCCGCAGGCGACGATGCGGCCCTTGTAGAGCAGGGCGATGCGGTCGGCGATCATGAAGGCGGCAGCCATGTCGTGGGTGATGACGATCGAGGTGACCCCGAGCTTGGCCTGCAGGTCGAGGGTCAGTTCGTTGACCCCGTTGACCGTCACCGGGTCCAGGCCGGTGGTCGGCTCGTCGTAGAGGATGATGCGCGGCTGCTGGATGATCGCCCGGGCGATGCCGACGCGCTTGCGCATGCCGCCGGACAGCGCGGCCGGCTTGAGGGAGAGGATCTCCTCCGCCGGCAGGTAGACCCGGCGGAGGGCCTCGACCACGCGGTCGCGCACCTGCGGCAGCGGCAGCTGCTCGACCTCGATCAGCGGCAGGCCGACATTCTCGAGCACGGTCAGCGAGTTGAGCAGGGCGGCGCCCTGGAAGACCACGCCGAGGTTGCGGCGGTAGCGCTCGACGTCGTCCTCGCTGGCCTGGGCCAGGTCGAGGTCGCCGCCGCCAGCGCCGATGCCATGCACGGTGATGCGGCCGTCCTCCGGCCGCAGCATGCCCATCAGATGGCGCAGCAGGGTGGTCTTGCCCGAACCCGAGCCGCCGAGGATGGCGACCGTTTCGCCCTTGTAGACGTCCAGCGAGACGCCGCGCAGGATGTGGCGCGGACCGAAGTGGCGGTGCAGCTCGCGGATGCGGATCATCACCTCGCGTCCCTCGGGGACGCTGGCCGGCACAGCCGGCAGCTCGAGCTCGGTCTTGCCCCAGCGATGCGGTTCGAGTGCGTCGCTCATGGATCCACGAACATGGGACGGAGGACCTGGTTGATCACGGCGTTCAGCAGCAGGTTGGTGATCAGGACGAAGACCACGCAGAGGACCACGGTCTGGGTGGTGCTGCGGCCGACGCCCTCGGCCCCGTCGCTGGTGTTCAGGCCACGGTCGCAGGCGATGGTGGCGATGACGCAGGCGAACACCCCGCTCTTGAGCAGGCCGAACCAGAAGTCGGGCGCACCGAGCAGGGTCTGGGCGCTGTCATGGAACTTGGCCGCGGTGACGCCGAAAAGGATGTTCGAGGCCAGCGAACCGCCCGCCATGCCGACGAAGTCAGCGATGGCGGTGAGCAACGGCATGCTGATGATGAGGGCGAGCAGGCGCGGCAGGACAAGGAAGCGCACCGGGTTGATCGACATGACGCGCAGGGCGTCGACCTCCTCGTTGACCACCATGGTGCCGATCTCGGCCGCCATCGCGGCCCCGACCCGCGCCAGGATGATGATGGCGCACCACAGGGGGCCCATCTCGCGCAGGAAGGTGGCGCCGATGATCGCGCCGAGCTGGTGCTCGACGCCGAACTTCTTCAGCTCGATGCCGGTCTGCATCGCCATGATCATGCCGGTGAGGAAGGCGACCAGGGCCAGCACCATGATCGAGCCGAAGCCGGCAGACTCGATCTGCCGCATCAGCTGCGGCAGCACCCGGCGGACGTTGCCGATCTGGGCGCAGGTGTCGACGAACAGCAGGACGGTGCGGCCGGCGTGGCGGGCCTGGGTCAGCAGCACCGTGCCGGTGCGCTCCGCCGCCTTGCCGGCGTGGCTGCGGGTGACCACCTCGGCGGCGGTGTCCTTGGTCCTGGTGCGTTCGATCACGGCGTGGCCTGCAGTGGAATCCCCCACAGCGCCAAGGCCAGCAATGTCTTGCCGTCGCAGATCGCCCCGCTGGCGGCCAGCCCTGGGAGGTCGGCCCGGGGGACGATGTGCCGCGCGACCAGTTCGCCGTGGTCGCGCGTACCCGGGGATTCGCTCAGGCCTTCGGCGCGATACACGATCATCTCCTCGTCCGAGACGCCCAGGGCGGGGAAGAAGCGCATCATCTCGCTCAGCCGGGAGGCGGCGAAGCCGGCCTCCTCGGTCAGCTCTCGTCTGGCGGTGACCTCGGGCGGCTCGCCGGCCACGCGCGTGCCGGCCGGCACCTCCAGGGTCCAGCGGCGCACCGGGTAGCGCCACTGGCGCACCAGCAGGACCGTGCCCGGGTTCGGCTCGGCCAGGACCACCACCGCACCGGGGTGGTGGATGACGGGACGGACCACCCGGCCATCGCTGGTGTCCCAGGTCTCCTCGTCCATGGCGAAGCGCGGTGAGGCCCACAGGCTGCGGCTGGATTGCAGGATGGGGTCGGACACGGGGCGTGGTTGTAGGGCGCCGTCGAAGCCTGGCAACGCCACGGCCTCCATTGATTCCGCGGGCTGGCCGCCATCGTTGCCGCCCTCCATGCGCGTCAGCCTCTCCTGGATCCGCCGCCTCCTCGCCGCCGATCTCCCTGTCTCCGACCAGGAGCTGTCCGACCGCCTGTCGGTCCATACCTGCGAGATCGAGGCGCTGCACCGCACCGGTCCCAACCTCGACCGCGTGGTCGTGGGCAAGGTGCTGACCTGCGCCAAGCACCCGTCGGCCGACCGGCTGACCTGCACCACGGTCGATGCCGGAGGTCCGGCACCGCTCCAGGTGGTGTGCGGAGCGCCCAACGTCGCCGCCGGCCAGACCGTCGCCGTCGCCACCGTCGGCGCCACCCTGACACTGCCGGGCAAGGATGGCAAGCCGGCCACCATCACGATCAAGGCGGCGAAGCTGCGCGGCGAGCCCAGCCAGGGCATGATCTGCGCCGAGGATGAGCTCGGCCTGGGCACCTCCCACGACGGCATCCTGGTGCTGTCCGACGCACTGAAGCCCGGCACGCCGCTGGCCACCGCCCTCGGCTTGGGCGACGCGGTGCTGGAGGTGTCGAACACCGCCATCACCCACCGTGCCGACCTGTGGGGACAGCTCGGCTGGGCGCGCGAGGCCGCCGCCATCCTCGGTCTGCCCGCCCCGGCCATCCCGGACACCAGCTGGAGCGACGACGCCCAGGGTTGGAGCGTAGCCATCGCCGATCCCGGCTGCCGGAGCTACTGCGGCGCTGTGGTCGAGGGGGTTTCGAACCGCGAGAGCCCGCGCTGGATGCGCGACCTGCTCGAAGCCGCCGGCGTGCGACCGCTCGGCCTGCTCATCGATGTGACCAATTTCGTCATGCTCGAACTGGGCGAGCCGATGCACGCCTTCGACGCCCGCGCCGTGCCCAACCGGCAGGTGCTGGTGCGCCCCGCCCGCCCGGCCGAGCGTCTCGCCACGCTGGATGGCAAGGAACACGAACTGGCCGCCGACGACCTGCTCATCGCGCACGGCGAGCGCGGCTTGGCCCTGGCGGGCGTGATCGGCGGCAGCGCCTCGGCGGTGGCTGATGACACCTCGGCGATCGTGCTGGAGGCCGCCAGCTTCGTCCCCGAGCGCATCCGCCGCACCCGTCTGCGCCACCTCATCGCCACCGACAGCGCTGCGCGCTTCGAGAAGACGGTCCAGCCCGAGCTCTGCCCGGCGGCGATCCACCGCGCCGTCGCCCTGCTGACCGACCTCTGCCCCGGCTGCCGGGTCACCGCCCGCTTCCACGCCGGGGCGGTCGCCGGCGAGGCGGCCGTGGTGCCGTTCGACCTGGCCCTGGCCGATACCCTCACCGGCTTCAGCGACGGTCCGGCCGCCGCGCGCGAGCGCCTGGTCCGCCTCGGCTTCGCCGTCGACGGCCCCGATCATGCCGCCGCGGTGCGCGTGCCGTGGTGGCGGCGCAAGGACGTCACCGCCGCCGCCGACCTGGTCGAGGAGGCCGGCCGCCTCGCCGGCTGGTCGCGCCTGCAGCCGGAAGTGCCGCGTCTGCCCGCGGCCGCGCCGAAGGGCAATCCGCTGCGCACCGCCGAGCACCGCCTGCGCGACGCGTTGTCGGCGCAGGGCCTCGACGAGGTCTGCACCTACGTCTTCGCCTCGCCGGCCTGGTGCGATGCGCTGGCTGTGCCGCTCGAAGCGCGCGTGGCGCTCGAGCACCCGCCGCAGCCGGAGTGGAGCTTCCTCCGGCCCAGCCTGCTGCCCGGCCTGCTGCGCGCGGTGGCCGAGAACCGCAAGCACCTGCCAGCCCTGGCCTGCTACGAGATCGGCAAGCGCTACGGCCCCGGCATCGGCCGCGGCTGCGACGAGGAGCTGGTCGTCACCGGCGTGGTCGCCGCCGCTGCCGACAAGGCGCCGTTCTTCGCCGCCCGCGACGCCGCCCTGGCCGGCCTCGCCGCCCTTGGCCACGCCGCCGGCTTCCGCCCGGCCGAGCCCGGGGTCGATGGCACCGCCGGCCGCTGCGTCGAGCTGCTGGTCGGCGGCGCGGTCGTCGGCGTGGCCAGCGAGGCCCCGCGCCGCCTGCGCGATCTGGCCGGCTGCCCAGAGCGGGTCGGCTGGTTCCGCCTCGATCTGGAACGACTGGTCGCGAAGGCGGGCGAACCGGCCCCGGTGCGCCTGGCCATGCCCAGCCGCTTCCAGAGCGTCGGCAACGACTTCACCTGGGAATGCGACGAGGCCCTGGCCTACGGCACGGTCGAACGCGCCGTGCGCAAGGCCGGCGCTCAGCTGCTCGCCGGCCAGGAGCTGGTCGGCATCTACCGCGGCGCCCCGTACGCCGCCGGCCGCAAGGCGGTCACGGTGACGGTGACGCTGCAGAGCCAGGACAAGACCCTGGAGGAGGCCGACATCCAGGCGGTGCGCGAGCGCATCATCGCGGCAGTGGCGGCGACCGGGGCCGTGCTGAGAGGGTAGGATGAGGCGCGTCTCACCGGCCCGTCGGCACAGTTGCGGCTACTCGCCGCTGACGGCGTCCAGCTTCAGGATGACGGCCACACCCGCGGGTGGCGGGCAGGTGATGTAGCCGATGGCTCCAGGTGTCTGCGCAACATAGGCGGCGACCGCCTGGTCGTCGGCCAGCAGCTTCGGCATGGTTCCGTTACCGGAGAACATCAGCTTCTTCCAGCCGTTGAGGAACTGCTGACTGCTCTTGCCGAGGTGGCGCATGAGGCCGTCGTGGCCCGGCCCGGACCCAGCGGCAACCACCAGGACGATCCGCCCATCCGGCCACAGGGTCCGCTGGCCGACGAACATGGCACGGATGTCGTTTTCGCTCAGCGCAGTCGGCCGCCCCGGAGGGTGCATGATGATGCAGTCGGCCGCGTGGGCTGCGGCGATCATACCTGACGCGAACAGGATCCTGAGGAGCGGGGACAGGCGCATGGGCTCAGAAATCGAAGGACGTTTTCACGACGAACAGGGTCCAGTCATCTGACTCGTATGCGCCGGGCGTCGGCTGGTCGGCAGCGCGGAGGAAATACATCCCTTTGATCCGTTGGACCTCTGCTTTCAGCAGCCAATGCGGGGTGATCGACCAGCTGGCCGCTGCGCCGACGGCCCGCGTCTGGTCGGTAAATGCATAGTCTTCCGGATAGCTGCCCGCGTAGCGCAGGTTATGGGCCTGGAGCAGCACTTGCGCCCGCCACGCCGGGGTGAATTCCCAGCCGGCGGAGAGGTAGCCCCCGTATCCGGACTGCTTCCAGTCGTCGGACTCGACCTCCTCGGGAGCGGCGCCCCTGTATGAGGAACGACCCTGATTCGACCACCAGACGAACTCCGAGGCGATGCTGAGTCCGCCCTGGTTGTACTCGAGCGAGGCGATCAATTCGTCGTAGCGGGGAGAGTCGTCGGCGAGGAGCGATCCTTCGGCGTCGGGATCGGCCGGCGCGAAGGTGGTGTTCCATTCGTCAAGTCCCAGCATCGACAGCTTGAGTGTCAGCCCTTCGCTGGGCAGCCAGGAGAGCTGGACACCCCATTGCCGCTTCAGTTCCGATGCATCGACCGTTTCCTCGTATACCTCGAGCATCGGATCGTCCGCGGGAACCTGCTGCGTGCCGAAGACGGCGCCGATCCTGAAGCTGCCGAAACGGGTGTCGGGCGAGCGGATTTCGGCGCCGATGCCGTCGAGAGCCAGATAGAGCCGGCGCCAGGAGTTGTAATAGACCGATTCGGGCAGGAATACGCTGATCCGGCTCAGGTCGAGGTCGCGGAAATCATTGTAGAGGCCATGACCGGTACGGATCCGCCCGACTTTGAGGTCGGCTTCCCATCCCTGCAGCGGCAGGGTGTACACGGCGTTCGCCCAGTCGATCGATAGGGCGTTGTTGTACACCCGACCCATGTCCTGCGACATGATCTGGATCCCCAGCCGCAGCCTCTCCTCGGGTCTGCAGATGACGTTCAGGCCGATCTCGCGGAAGTCGAGGCTTCCGCCGTCGCCGGTGGCGGGGTGGTAGTAGCCATTGTCGCTGGTCAGGACGTAGCCTTGGCCGATGAAGCCATGGATCTGCACATCGACGGCATCGCCGGCTGCCAAGCCGGCCTGGAAGCCACCGAGGACAAGCAGGTTGGCGAGCAACGGAAGCCGGCCATTCGCCCGGCGTGCGGGAAGCCTAGCGGGGCTCCGCCCCAGCCCAGGGCTGATTCTTGGCGTCGCCCCGCTAGCCGGCTGTTGCTGCAGGGGCTGCGCCCCCGCAACCCCCGAGTCCTTTCGTCCTCGACTTTGACTCGGCGAGTCAAAGTCCACGTCCTCAAGGACTCTAGATGGCACGGGTATCGATCTCCCTGGTTCGGCTGAGGTCCTGGAGGATGCAACTGAATCGCGCGCCTGCCTGGGAGCGCCATGCCGAAAGGCTCAGTTCGACCGGGAATTCATGGCCGGAGCGGTGGCGACCGCGCAGGCTGATCGTCGCCCTGGTGCCGTCGTCAACGGTCAGGAACCGCTCCAGCCGAGTGCGCAGGTCTCCTCCGGACAGTTCGGGCAGCACCTGGCTCAGGGAGCCTCCAAGAACAGCGGCGGCATCCCATCCGAACAGGCGTTCGGCGCCCGGGTTCCACAGTTCAATGCCGCCGTCGGCGTCGAGAATGACGATGGCGGCCGGTGCGGTGTCGACCACCGAACGGAAGCGCTCTTCGGATAGGCAGAGTTCGGCATTGGTGCGCTGCGATTCGGTCATCGCATCGACCAGGAGCAGATTGGTCTCGGAGAGGGTGTGGGTGCGTTCCTGCACCGCCAGCTCCAGGCGTCCGACCAGGCGCCCAACCTCGCTGGCCAGCGACCATTTCACCGACAGGGTATGGGCGATCTGCAGCACCTCGACCACGTCGAATGGCTTCTTGAGGATGAGCAGGCGGTCCGAAGCCCCGACGCGGGCGAAGATGTCCTGCCAGGAGTAGTCGGAATAGGCGGTGCAGATGACGAGTTGCAGCTCCTGATCGGCCGTCCACAGGCGGGTGATCGTCTCCATGCCGTCCCAGCCCGGTGGCATGCGCATGTCGACGAAGGCGAGGGCGTAGGGCTGGCCTGCGGCACGGGCCTGCGTCGCCAGGCGCAGGCCCTCCTCGCCCGAAGTCGCGCCATCCAGCGAGAACTCCGCCTCTGGCCGGTTCGCCTCTTCCGCGCCGAACAACTGCGCCTCGGCCGCGTCCATCGCGCTGTCGCGTCGTGATGGCGAGGCGAGGATCTTGCGGAAGTCGGCGTGGATGTCCGGGTTGTCGTCTATGACCAGGATCCTGCGGTTTACCGTGTGGTTGGCGGGGATCCTCATGACTGGGTCCTTCCGATCGGTAGTTCGAGTTCGAAGCGCGCGCCGAGCCCAAGGCCCTCGCTGTGCACCGATAGGCGTCCGCTCATCTCGCTAGCGGCGTTGGCGCACCGATGCAGGCCGAAACCGTGCCCATGCGGCTTGGTGGTGAAGCCGTGGCTGAAGATGCGCGTCAGGTGGCCAGCTGGGATGCCGATGCCGTTGTCCGCCACCCAGATGCGGATCCGGGTGGCGTCCGCCTGGGCGAGGCCGACCTCGAGCCGGCGGGTCGCCGGTTTAGCCTCGACGATCGCCTGGCGGGCGTTGCCGACCAGGTTGACGAGGATCTGCAGGATCTTGTGGCGGTCGAGCAGCATGATCGGCAGGTCGCCGAAATCCCGGTGCACCTCGACGGCGTCACGCTCGAGGCTCGACTGGTTGAGGCGGAGGGCATCCTCGCAGATGTCGACCAGGCGGACCGGAGCCAGCACGGTCGATCCGCCGGCGCGGGCGTAGGTCTGCTGCATGCCGACGATGGCCTTGATGTGGTCAACGGCCGCGATCAGGTCGCGCGCCTCGGCCTGCAGGGCGGCGTGCTCGTTGGCGATATGGCCGGCGAGCAGGACGAGATAGCCGGCGAGCTGCCGCCCGCGCGGATCGCTGCGCAGGAAGTCGGGAATCGAGGCGCCCTCCTGCAGGAGCTTCGCGCTGCGTTCGAGGTTGCCCAGGCGCGGATCGGTCAACCGTTCGGCCAGCTGGCTGGCCGAGATGTTCACGCTGTTGAGCACGTTGCCGACGTTGTGCAGCACGCCGGTTGCGATCTCGGCCATGCCGGCCTGGCGATGGGCGTCCTCCAGTTCGGCCTGGCTGCGCCTGCGTTCGGTGATGTCGCGCTGGATGGCGACCAGGTTGCCCACCGATCCATCCGCCTCGCGGATCGGCGATACATGCCATTCAGCTGGATAGTCTGCGCCATCCTGCCGCCGGCAGATGATCTCGGCGACTCCGTCCTTCCCGTTGGCTGCGGCAGCGAACAGGCCGGCGAACAGGGGGCGGTCGGTGGCTGGTCCGGCGAGGAGGCCGAGGTCGCGTCCCCGCACCTCGGCCTCGCTCCAGCCGGTCACCTGGGTGAAGGCGGGGTTGACGTGGATGATGCGGGCCTGTTCCGGCGTCGGCCCGGGAGTTGTGACGACCACGGCTTCGTTGATCTGGTTGATCGCCGCCTCGAGCAGGCGCAGGGCGCGCTCGGTGCGCTCGCGCTCGATGATCTCGGCCCGCAGCGCGCTGTTCTTCCCTGAGAGCTCGCCAGTGCGCTGCCGCACGGTTTCCTCGAGGCCGAGGCTCAGTTGGCGCAATTCGCCGATTCGCGCCTGGACGGCCTCGCGCATGGCGGCGAAAGAGGCCGTCAGCCTTCCCAATTCATCATTCCGCTCAACCGGCAGGACGGCGTCGTAGTCGCCACCGGCCAGTCGGTCGCTGGCCAGCAGCAGGGCCTTCAGCCTGCGCGACCAGAAGAACAGCACCAGCGCAATGACCAGCAGCGTGCAGGTGACGATGCCGAGGAACGCGGAAATGGTGACGATGCGCTGCTGATGCAACGCCAGCGTGGCGTCGTCCAACCCCTGGCGCAGGTGGCCGGCCAGGACGGACATCTGGGCGTTGAGCGCATGCCGGATGGCGTGGGCCTCGTCACGCAAACCGCTGGCCATGGCTCGTACCGCATCTGCCGTGTCAGGGGAGGTCATCTGCAGGTAGGTTCGTGCTGCCGTCGCGGTGAACGCCTGGTGGCGGCCAGCCAGGGTTTGAGCCTTGGTGCGCTCTTCGGTTCCGAGGTACGGCAAGGCGCGGATTTCGGCCAGCATCTCCTGCACCCTGGCGCTGCTCGCCGCCGCCTGGTGGATGGGCAGGTGTTCGCCACCGACCACGCCATCCTCGTACAGCCGCATCTGCGCCTCGAAGGCATGGCGGGCTTCCTGGTAGTGGATGGTGGCCGGGAACAGAGCCCGGGTGGCGGAGTCCATGCGCTGCTCGTTGCGGTAGGCGAGCCAGACTCCGACGGCGACGGTGGCGCAATAGCCGGCCACTACGGCGCCGATGCTCAGCCAGAACTTGGTGACGACGCGCATGGCTGGCTACCACGCGATCCGTCCGCCATGCAGGCGGAAGCAAGGATGGCGCACGGGCGCGACGAGGGTCTCCTGGCAGGAACCCAGGACCACCGTGACGCCCGGACGGGCGGTGCCGGTGACTTCAATGGCAGCGGGGATGCGGTGCCCGGTGCGTTGCGGTCCAGACTGGGTGAGGTTGATGACGGCGCGCGCCTCGGTCAACCGCTTGAGCTCCTGCCGGTAGGACTCGATCAGTCCGCGCAGTTCCAGCGCGCGGGCGTCGTAGCTATCATCCAGGGCGTAGGCGTCCATGTCGCGTGCGACCTGGTTGCAGCGCAGACGCAGTTCCGCCGTGCGACGCCCAAGCGCAGGCAGGCTGCTGCGGGCCTCGTTCGCACGATGCTCGAGCAGGGGGTCCCGGCCTACCTCGATCCTGGCGGCCTGGTCGGCTCCCGTGCCGAGGTGTTCGCAACGCAGTCCGTTGGCGGCGACGATGGAGCCCCCGATCACCTCCTGGATCGATACCGTACCTGTCGCCAGTACCTCGCAGTCGCGGGCCTGACCGAGCACCGCGACGCGGTTGGCCTTGATCCGCCGGGAGACCATCCGCGCTGCGAGGAGGTCGCCATGCGCCTTCACCCGCTGCGAGCCGGGTCGGATCTCGTCCCGGACCAGCAGGTTCCCCCGCGCCGAGACGCGGGAGTCGCCGACCGAGCCGAGGACGATGATGTCGCCGGCGCTCTTCACCCGCAGGCCATCGCCGATGTCGCCATGGATCAGCAGTGGCAGTGGACTGTCGATGTCGCCGCGCACGCGATCGACGTCGCGCATCTCCATGAGTTGGAGTACGCGCATGCAGCCGGACGCGTCACGGTGGGCGATGCCGGCGGTGGCCGCCTCCACGGTCAGCGCATCCTTCTCGCAGAGGCGGGTCCCCTGGCCGCCGAAACGTCCGATGTCGATGTCGCGAACGGCAGCGGGCTGCTGGCTTCGGCCGTGCACATCCATGCCGGCCTGGCCAGGGGTTGCCGGCAGCACGCAGACCAGCGGGTCGCCGGCACGGACCAGGCGGCTCCGCACCATGGCGGCGAAGTCGAATGCGTCGAAAGCCTCCAACCGCGGCAGGAGGAAGGGGTCAAGCATGTACTCGAGCGTCGCCGGACTGCCGCTGATCGTCGGCAGGCCCCGGGCGATGACGATGCGCCGCGCCTTGGCCGCCGGGATGGCCGCTGCCGCGAAGCCCTCGGGCAGGTGCCCGAACACCACCCTGGCCCTGGTCAGGCAGGCCAGCAGGGGGCCTCTGGCGATCCACTCCCCAGGGGCCAGGCCGATCCAGGCCTGCTCGGCCGAGAATTCGATCTGCACCAGGACGTTCTGCCGTTCGCGTACCACGCACCCAATATCCGGAATCCGGGCGCGATGGCAACGACTCCAGCGGGATCGGTGGACGCGACCGGCGCCGTTGCGCGGTTGATCGGCCGCCGCGGCGGGCATCCTCCCGCCCCTCCATGAGCCAGATCGATCTTGAACCCGTCAAGGGTACGCGCGACTTCTACCCCGAGGACCTGCGCTTCCGCAACTGGCTGTTCGGCCACATGCGCGCGGTCGCCCGTTCGCTGGGCTACGAGGAATACGACGCCTGCGTGCTCGAGCACGCCGATCTCTACATCCGCAAGGCCGGCGACGAGATCACCCGCCAACTCTACGACTTCAAGGACAAGGGCGACCGGCATCTGTCGCTGCGGCCCGAACTGACGCCGTCGCTGGCCCGCATGGTCATGGCCAAGGGAGCCTCCCTCGCCTTGCCGGTGCGCTGGTTCGCCATCCCGCAGTGCTTCCGCTACGAGGAGACGCAGCGCGGCCGCAAGCGCGAGCACTTCCAGTGGAACATGGATGCGGTCGGCGTCGCCAGCGTCGCAGCCGAGGCCGAGCTGATGAGCGCCCAGGCCGAGCTCTGCCGCCGGGTCGGCCTGAAGCTCGAGCCCGGAGCCGATCCTGAGGTCATCTGGCGCGTCTCCAACCGCCAGGTCCTCGGCCATTTCCTCGCCGGCATGGGCATCGATGGCGAGCTGTTCGCCGCCGTGTGCGTGCTGATCGACAAGCGCGGCAAGATCAGCGATGCCGAACTTTCTGCCGAGCTGGGCAAGATCGGTGTCGACGCCGGCAAGGCGGAACGCATCCTCGCCCTGCTCGACGTGCGCGGCCTGGATCAGCTGGCCACCCAGGTGCCGGCCGACAATCCCGGCCTGCTCGCCTTGCGCGAACTGACGGAACTGGCTGCCAGCCTCGGCATCGATCATCTCATCCGCATCGACCTGTCGGTGATCCGCGGCCTGTCCTACTACACCGGCACGGTGTGGGAGGTCTTCGCCCAGGCCGGCACCTTCCGCCGCGCCATCGCCGGTGGTGGCCGCTACGACCGCCTGTGCGAGCAGCTCGGCGGCGCCGCCGTGCCCATGGTCGGCTTCGGCTTCGGCGACATCCCCATTCGCGAAGTGCTTGAGGAACTTGGACGCATGCCGCCGCTGCCGCGCGGTCTTGATGACGTGGTCTATCCGATGGGAGCGAAGCAGTTCGCCGTAGCCAACCGCATCGCCGCCCACCTGCGGGCCCAGGGGCGCACGGTTGCGGTCGACTACAGCCTGCGTCGCTTCAAGCATGTGGTGCAGCGGGCCGAGGACGACGGCGCCCAGCGTCTGTTCATCCTTGGCGGCGACGAGGTCGCCAAGGGCGTGTGCAAGGTCCGCCGCCTCGGTGCGGAACGGGTCGAGACGGAGACGCCGCTTGCTGAACTCGGCGCACGGTAACCACCCAGGTCCAACCCCATCGCATAGCGATGGGCGGCCGCCGAGCAGCGGTGGCGGCATACAATGGGGCGGAGCCCCATGCCGCCACGGTTTCGGAGCGCAGCGATGAAACCGAGCTGCGACAAAGGCCGGGGGGCAGGCCCGTAGGGCCGCGGGCGCGAAGCCCCCGAACTGGCTGCCGCCGAGCAGCGGTGGGCGGATACAATGGGCGAAGCCCATCCGCCCACGGTTTTGGAGCAGCTGCGACAAAACCGAGCTGCGACAAAGATACTACCACCGAATCAAGACCTTCTTTGCAGTTCATGCCGTAGGGATAGGCTACCCGACGAGCCGATCGGA
>JAIFKN010000107.1 GCA_020049615.1 bacterium
GGCAGGTGGCGGCCGCTGCATGACCGGCGTCATGCAGCGGGTTGTATGGTGCGCCCGGTGGGGATCGAACCCACGACCCAGGGATTAAAAACAGGGCATTTCATACGGTGTTTACCGTGTTTTCAGCACGTTTGCGGGATCTGGCGAGAACAAGATCGGACAGGAGCAATCTCGATAGGACAACGACTTACGGAGACAGGTTTCGGTAGTTCCCGCCAGGTGCTCCCTTGTTCCCTTGGCCTCAGGTTCGCGTGGGCCTGACGGCTTCGCACCAACGGACGCTTCTTTTTACTGCGAGCGCAGGTCTATCAGGCCAGTTCTGCCCTCCCGGCCACCGACCGCCACTGGCCTAACCACCCCCATCGCCTCCTCCTTCGCCCCTGCCAGCCACGCCCGCGCTGCCTCCAGACCCACAATCGCCGGCATCCGGTCATGGACCGCCGCCACCGAGGGATCGGCCGCCACGGTGACCACGACGACCGCCCCTGCCTTTTCGCCTGGGATCGCCTCCCAGAGGCCCGCCAGAGCCCACGGGCCGTCGATCATCGGTATCAGCCGGTGCTTGGTCTTCTTCCCCTTCGGTGACGCCGGATTGGCCTGCCACTCGAACCAGGAGGTCGCCGGGATGAGGCAGCGGCGGCGCTGTACCGCCTCGGCGAAGGTCATCTTGCTGGCCATGTCCTCGGCTCGGACGTTGATCAGGTTGCCGGAGGCCGCGAAGTCCCGAGCCCAACCCCAGCACATCAGGCCGAGGCGACGAGGGCGATCTGGGCCTTCAAGGAGGACAGGGACGCGCTGGGTCGGACGGATGTCGTCGGAAGGTTGCCAGTCGGCAAGACCGTCAGTGAAGGACGCCGACCAGCGGGTGGCGGTGACGGGGATGGTCTCGGAGTTGGCGAAGCGACCGCACATTAGCTACAGAGCATCTTCTTTCTGTGACAGTATTGGAGGGATATTACGAACTTCTCCGTTATCTGGGTTTCTTTTGTTTTGCGTCTACCGCGTGTGCTGCCTCGCCAACTTCGATGCCGATTTTTGCTTTCCGATATGCCCACTCTGGTATCTGCGGACTGGACTCCCTTAGTTTTTGATTTCTTTGTGCAATCGTTTCAACACTAGCTTGGGCGGTTGCGGCACCTGTGGGAACTTCGATGTTTCGGCATCGCCTCGCGTCCTCAGCCAGCGAGAGATACCCACGACCGGATGTGTCATGTGCAGTTGCTCTATCGTCGGGGTTTAGAAACGTCATCAGGCCGGTCGCGACGGATACGATGATGGCTAGTACGCCACCAACAATAGGATAACCGTTCAGTGCTGTAACCCCAGCAACAGCTGCACAGACTGAAGATGGGCCACCCATCCAGAAGTGATAGCGCCTCCATGAGCTTGCGGCATTGAAATGTCCTTTGGCGGAGAAGGAGGAGCTTTCTTCGATCCTTGCCAGTTCGTCAGAGAGAGCCTTGTTTATATCCATATTGGACCTCGTCGTTGAGTCATTCATATGTTAGAGTGCCGGGAAGCCGTCGTTAAATACTAGATTCCAATAGTACCTGGCATTACTCTGGCTGCCATTTCGTTCTTCCTCCAGGGCTCTATTCGCCTTATCCAAGGCCGTTCCGACATGACCGAATGCGGTCTGAATCTGCGCCTCGGTATGGGCGGCATTTACGAGCCCGGAGATTGCCAGTGGGTCGCGGATCGCGCAGCAACGACGAGTATAGAGTAGTTGAAACGCGTTCCGAATACATTCCTGATAAGATATAACACCGCTAAATGTTTGCGCGTTTGCAAACAGTAACTCCAGATGAAAAGACCCGATCGGAGTTCTCGGCGATCGACATTCACGCCAATACTTGAGGAGTTGAACACAGTAGTTGAACTTTTTACCGCTGGAGACATGTGCCTTGCTGATGAACTCCGCATGCAACTCGGGAGCCGACTCCATCCAGCCGTTGTCGCCGTTCGGAATCCAATAACACGGCCTTGATATGCCATTCCAAGTCATCATCTCCTTGAACACGGCTGGTACCACATCGACATCGCCATCGCTAAAGTGTACCACGATAGCCTGCCCATCACGTGACGACTCTGTCTGAGGATACCGCTGAATAAGGGCTTCCTTTATCCACTTTAATGCAGTGTTGCTTGTGATGAAAGAGCCAGCCCTTGTTGCATCCTCACGATGAAACACAGCAAACAAATCAAGATCGCTAAACTTGCAAATGGCCGTTCCGCGAACATGGCTTCCTAGATTCTTCGTCGAGTGAAGTCGAAGCGTTGACTTGAGGCTCGACTGAATCTCACTCCCATGGCGCTGCTTGGCGTCTGTTTCCGCTGTTGATGGCTGAATGCGACCAATAAGAGAACGGAAACAATCACCGACTGACATTGGTGAACTCCTCGTCTTTAAGGGTGTCTGCGGCAAGACCGCTAATGTCACTGTCCATCACGCCCCCACCACGCTCTTGAACGCAGCCTGGCTCGGGTCGCTGTAGAACTCCAGCCGCAGCTTATCCAGCAGTTCGGCGGGAATCCCAGCCAAGTCGGCAGCGTTGACGACAGGGATCAGCACCTGCTTGGCACCGCTGTCCAGAGCGATGCGAAGCTGCTCGCCGAGCTTGTCGACGCGGTTCAGGATGCCGTGGATGGTCATGCTGCCGAGGACGATCAGGCCGCCCTGAATCCGGCGGTCGCTGACTGCCGAGTAGAGGGAGACGAACTGGGCCACACCCAGGTCAGCGGTCTCACCGCCCTGCATTGGGCTGAGCACCTGCATCGTGTACTCGTAGGCACCCAGATCACGGTCGAGGCCGATTTTCCGGCCGTTGGCGCGCAGGTAGTCGAAGGCCATGCGGGCCGACTCCTTCACGGCCTTGTCGTTGATCCCCATGATCTTCAACGCGCCGCCTCCCGGCAACGCTTGCGCTTGGATGCGGTAGAGGGCTTGGCGCTCGCCTTGGGTTGTACAGCCGATGGTGAACACGTCGCCAGGGGCCAGGGGCTCCTCAGGGATGAGCCGCAGGACACCCAGTTCGGGGCATACGGGGATGACCTCCGCCCCGGTCTCACGGTCGATGTAGGACAGGCTGACCTTGGCGAACTCGATCGGGTCGATGCGCTTGAGCTGTTCCTTCACCCGGCGACGCATCTCCAGGGCGAGATCGACGTACTCGGCCATCTCCTCCCTGGTGCAGACGCCATCAGGGTGGATGAGCTTGAGCAGGCCCGACACCGTGCGTAAAGCCGCCTTGCGGTCGCGACCGCCAACATGGTTGCCAAAGGCAAACCAGCGCTCTGCCACATCGGTGTAGTTCAGTGGGCGCAGCTCGTTGTGGAAAATCTCAGCGATGTAGTCGGCCACAAACCCCAGGTGCTTGGTGAAGAACTCCGGCCGCAGCTTGGGGATCTCCCAGCCGGGCAGGTAGCAGTGCCAGCGATCGTGGAATGCACTGACATTCCGCAGGGATTCCGGTAGCGGCGTGAACAGGTGGCTGGAGCGAGCAAGTGCCGTCACATCACCGTCGATGTTGCCGTTGAACACGATGCCCGCGTCCGCGCTCACCGTGCCGCGATCGTCGCCACGGGCGAACGAGCCCTGCTCCATGTACCCCTGGTACATGGTGCGGTCCTCGTCGGCCTTGAAGTGCGATCCTGCCACCTCGTCGAACGCCACCATGTCATAGCGCGACACCTTTCCGATCGCATTGCGCCGACCTTTATGGCCGAACAGATCAGCGACCGACCCCTGGCCGCCTGACAGCAGCAAGGCATGCGGCGACATCTCGCGATAGATGAAAGACTTGCCGGTTTCGCGCGGACCCAGCTCGATCAGGTTGTAGTTCTTCTGCACCAGTGGGACGAGCCGAAGCAGGTACAGCAGCTTCCGTCGCCAGGTGAACTCGCCGTTGGTCGGCTCGTAGCCCATGGTTCGCATCAGCAGATCGACCCACTCCACGCGGGAGAACTGCTGCCGAGCCTGGCAATACTCGTCGAAACGAGCCGAGGCGATCTGGATCGGCGATAGGCGATGGATGACGAAGGGGCGGGTTCCCCGGTCGGTCTCGACCGAGTCGTCGTAGGTCAACTCTACATTGGCCCACACCCCACCCGTCAGCAGACGCTGATGTTGATGAACCAAGGCCTCGTCGATGTTGACCTCGGTGAAGCCGGCGGTGGTCAGACGCGCCCAGTATTTCCCACCCTGCACCTTCTCGTCAAAGGTGACCGTCACATGGTCGATGATCTTGCGCGATCCCTCACGTGCCAGCTTGGCCTTCAGGAGTTCGGTCTGATCGCCACGGACGACCTTCTCGGCGATGGTGTCCTTGACCGCCTTGATGCCATTGGCGATCTCCTTCTCATCCGTGGATGAGCAGTACTTGCCGAGCAGGTACTCCAGCACATAGACCGGGATGTTGTCGCCGACCTTCACCTTGTGGACAAGGTCTTTGCGGACCACGCGTCCAGGGAAGACGGCGATGGCCTTGGCGTCGAGCGGATCGACCCAGGCGACCGGTTCGGTGGGGGTGGCGGCGGAATCGGGTTCACCAGTCATCGAGGTCTACCTTCAGGATAACGTCTTCACGGGCCAGGATGGTCTCGTCGTCCGCGTCTCGAAGCTCAACGGTCAGCGTCGATCCGCTGGGGATGCTGCGGTCCTGGGGGACGAGATCGAGCGTGACCGGGATGGTGCCTTCCGTGGTCTGCTCCATGGTCACCGGGGTCGCGTTGCGGAACACGATCTGCCCATCGCCAGGGCGGCGGATGCGTACGTCGACCCGGCGGGACATCACGGCAGTCCCTAGCAGCGCCAGTTGTCCACCGACCTCCACCGCCACCCGGGGTTTCAAGGACGCGATTATGCCGACCGGCTTCAGGACGACGGCGACCTTCTCGTTCTTTCCAGGCCAAGCACAGGTGACGACCGGCACGATGACTTCGGCCAGGGACGCGCCGCCATGGAAGAAGCCCAACCCCCCATAGGTGCGGAAGGCATGCACGCTGCGCGGCACGCAGACCTGCAGGTCCGTGCCTGGCATCGACAGCACGATGGCGGCCGGATGCTGCAAACCGCGGCCGATGACGGCTCGCCGGCTCGACCAGAGCACCTCACCATCGGGTGGCGTTTCGGTGCGCTCGTCCGCGTCGCCCTGCCAATGCAGGTAGCCGTGATCACTGGTAATGATCACCCGCTGATAGCCCAACTGCCGCAGCCGGCGGACCAACTGCTCATAGCGTTGCAGATGGTCCTCGGTGCCGGTGAGGCTGAGCTGCCCATCATGGCCATCGGTATCCAGTTCATCGCCGTAGATCACCAGAGGCTTCTTCTGCGTCCGCTTGAGCGGTTGCAGGGTCCGGTTGTCCAGGGCCTGGGCCACGGTGATCGGCTCGGTAGCCCCGCCCATCTCCTTCCACCAACGTCG
>JAIFKN010000285.1 GCA_020049615.1 bacterium
TCGACGCAGAGGTCGAAGATCTTGTCGACCACGGTCTCGGGCTCGCAGCGCGGCTTGTCGATCTTGTTGACCACCAGGATCAGCTTGAGGCCGGCCTGGATCGCCTTGCGCGTGACGAAGCGGGTCTGCGGCAGCGGACCCTCGAAGGCGTCGACCAGGATGAGGGCGCCGTCGGCCATGCGCATGACGCGCTCGACCTCGCCGCCGAAGTCGGCGTGTCCCGGCGTGTCGACGATGTTGACCCGCAGGTCGCCATAGTGGACGGCGCAGTTCTTGGCCAGGATGGTGATGCCTCGCTCGCGCTCCTGGTCGTTGGAGTCCATCGCGCAGTCGACGATCTGCTGCTTGGCGTGGAACGCCCCGCCCTGCTTGAGCAGGCCGTCGACCAGCGTCGTCTTGCCATGGTCGACATGGGCGATGATGGCGATGTTGCGGATGTCGGCGCGGCGCGGGTGGTCGCCAGGGGGCTGGGCAGTCATGCGGGGCGGGGTTCTAGGGGTGATCGCCCGCCGGGGAAGCGGCCTTTGGCGACGGTATCGGGGCCCCGTCGCGCAGCGATGGGGCTGCCGCCGAGCGGCGGCGGGCGGATATGATGGGCGAAGCCCATCCGCCCGCGGTTTCGGAACGAAACCGAGCTGCGACAGAGGCAGCGGGGACAGGCCCGCAGGGCCGCAGGGGCGGAGTAGGTGAAGGCGCTGCGCAGGACCAGGAACAGCAGCACCAGGGTCAGCAGGGTGCCAGTGAGGTTCGCAGACATCATCTGCATCCAGGTGCCGACCGGATCCGGGCGGTCCATGACATAGAAGAATCCGGTCGCCCACAGGAACACCAGGACGACCCCGATCACCGCCAGGAAAAGGGATATCTGGCGGGCCAGCAGCGGCCGGCGGGTGACCGCCAGGATGGTGTAGAAGGTCAACTGGCCGCCATCGAGCGGGAAGATCGGCATCATGTTGAACAGCAGCAGGATGAAGTTGATCGCGGCTGCAGTCTGCAGGAACTCGCCGAGTAGGGCGCCCGGCGCGACCAGGGCCGGTTGGGCGGCGTTCAGGTAGTCGTAGAGGAACCCGCTGCCCAGCCACAGCACCAGGCTGACCGCCGGGCCGGCCGCGACGATGGCGATCTCGCGGCCCAGGCGTGCATTGTCGCGCCGCGATTCGCACAGGCCGCCGAAGGCCCACAGGGTGATGGTCAGGCCATGCGCGCCCAGAGCGCGGGCCATCAGGCCATGGCCCAATTCGTGCAGGACGATGCCAGACAGCAGCACGACCAGGACGATGATGAAGGCATCGACCCCGCCGCCCGAACCGCCCGCCATACGCCAGGCGTTGAAGGCGAGCAGCAGCACCGTCCAGTGCAGGAAGATCGGGATGCCGACCAGATCGCCGACGTACCAGGCGGTCTGCCGCAGGTTCTGCATCATGTGTATATCAGCCCTTGTCGACCCGCTCGGCGGTCACGTCGACGATCTTGCCGCCCCGGCCGACGCGGGCATCCGGCGCCAGCGGTCCGCGCGGCTGCATCCCCGGGAAGGGCATCTGGCCGGGCATGCCGCCGGGGAACATCTTGGCCATCTGCTGGCGGACCAACGACATGGCGATGCGCTGGCCGATGGCGCCGAATACCGCCTGTACCGGCGGCAGGAGCAGCAGCAGGCCGACCGCGTCGAGGAAGAAGCCGGGAATGATCAGCAGGATGCCGGCGGCCACGCGCACCATCAGGCGGCCGGCGTCCAGGCCCTTGCCCAGCATGCTGCCCATCAGCGCAGTGGGCAGGCTGGCGATCGCCGACTTCACCGCCAGCACCCCGATGACGATCATCGCCACCTGCAGCAGCAGGATAGGCAGCAGGGTGTCGGTCCACAGCGCGCCGCCGATGATGTCGCGGGCGTAGGTCCCGAGCAGGCGGTGCGCGATGACGAAGCTGTAGGCCTCGCCGACCAGCACGCCGCCGACCAGCAGCAGCCCGAGGCAGCCCAGCAGCGGCGTCACCGCGGCACCTCGACCTGGCTGATGCCGAGGCGCTGGCAGCGCTCCTGCATCTCCAGCACGCGGTCGTAGCCGACGCCGGGGGCATGCAAAATGACGACGTGTAGGCGTGTCCGGCCGAGCTTCTCATTTGGCGCATCGGCTGCGCGTTTGCGTAATTCGCGGTCGAGGGCTTCCGCTGTCACCGTCCGGCCGTCGAGCCGGTAGCCGCCATCGGCGGCGAGGGTGATCTCGACCGAGGGTGGTGGTGGTTCCGGCCGGGTGTCCCAGTCGCCGCAGCCGGCCACCAGCAGCAACGCAAGCAGGACGACGCAGCGCACGTCAGGCCTTCGGCGACTGCGTCGGAGCGGCGGGTGGCGCGGGGTCGCGCGGCACCGAGTCGCCGGGTGCGGCAGGCGGAGCCGGCGGGGCGGGCGGCGGCGGCGAATCGTCCATGCCCTTCTTGAACTCCTTCACCGAGGAGCCGAGACCGCGCATGATGTCCGGCAGACGGCGCCCGAAGAGCAGCAGGGCGACGAGCAGGATGATGAGCCATTCCCAGCTGCCGATGCCGAAGCCGAGGGCGAGGTCTGTGCTGTACATGGGCTGAGCATGCTAGGAGCGGGTTCACAGGGGCAAGGCGCCCTGGGTTGAGACTGGCCACCAGCCACCAGCCACCTGCCACCTGCCACCAGCCACCTGCCACCAGCCACCTGCCACCTGCCACCAGCCACCTGCCACCGACTCCCAGGTTCGCCCCCGGGCACTTGGCTTCGCCACGCCCAGCCCGACCCTGCGGTCATGGACCCCTTCGGCATGACCCTGGCCGAGGCCCGCGCCTGGGCCGCCTCGCTCGGACTGCCGCCGTTCCGCGGCGAGCAGCTGATGCGCGGGGCCTACCGCGCCGGGGTCGAGCGTTTCGCCGACATCAAGGGGCTGCCGCGTGAGCTCGCCGAGCGGCTCGATGCCGCGGGCCCGCCCGCTCCGGCCGTCGAGGTGAAGCGCCAGGAGAGCCGCGACGGCACAGTGAAGAGCCTGCTGCGCCTGCACGACGGCAAGCTGGTCGAGTGCGTCTCCATCCCCACCGTCGAGCGCCACACCGTCTGCGTTTCCAGCCAGGTCGGCTGCGCCGTCGGCTGCTCGTTCTGCGCCAGCGGACTCAACGGGGTCGAGCGCGACCTGACGCCGGGCGAGATCGTCTGGCAGGTCGTGCACCACAACCGCGTGAGCCCGGTGACCAACGTCGTGTTCATGGGCTCGGGCGAGCCGATGTTCAACTACGACAACGTGCTGCATGCCATCCGCATCCTCGGCGATGCGGCCGGGCTGGGCCTGGGCCGGCGCCGGCTGACCGTTTCGACCAGCGGTGTGCCGGCGCGCATCCGCCAGCTCGCCGACGATGAGCCGCAGATCACCCTAGCCCTCTCGCTGCATGCCGGCGACGACGGCACGCGCAGCAGGCTGGTGCCGCTCAACAAGCGCTGGCCGCTGGCCGAGGTGCTGGCGGCGATGGGTGACTACGCCGCCAAGGTCGGCCGCCGCCCGACCCTGGAGTACGTCCTGCTGGCTGACGCCAACATGACCCCGGCGCACGCCCAGTCGCTGGCCGCCGCTGCCCGCCCGCTCGGCGCGCATATCAACCTCATCCCGTTCAATCCGGTGATCGAGACCGGCCACCGCCGGCCGACTCCGGCCGAGGTGCGCACCTTCGCCGACCAGCTCGCCTGCGTCGGTGGCCACGCCACCGTGCGCGGCGCGCGCGGCACCGACATCGACGCCGCCTGCGGTCAGCTCAAGCGGCGCGAGGAGCGGTCACCGGCCTAGGCTCGGAGCGGACCCGCTGGACCTCGACTGCAGGCAGATGCTCGCCGGCGAAGCGGGCGAGCAGGACTCTTCAGCGAGCAGCTCGGCACGGACCTCGCGTCGGGCCTGCTTCTCCTCCCAGCACAGGAGACCGGCTGGGAAGGCGAGGTCGCGACCGGGAGGATGGGGAGCCGGAGAAAGCTAACGGCTCACTTCGCCAGGTAGATCTCGACTCGGCGGTTGGCACCGCGGTCATCCTTCTTGCCGCCGGTGACGGCGGGCGCGTACTGGCCGCGGAAGGCGCCGCGCAGGCGGGCCGGGGGGATGCCGGCGGCCTGCAGGGCGCGCACGACGGAGGCGGAGCGGGCGGCCGAGAGGCCCCAGTTGTCGGTGAACTTGTCGACCGTTGTCGGACGGCTGACCGGGGCGTCATCGGTGTGGCCTTCGACCACGACCATCTGGTTGGCGTGGTCGCCGTCATTGAGCTTGAGGGCGAGCTTCTCGATCGCCTTCTTGCCTTCCTTGTTCAGGGTGGCCGAGCCCTTCTCGAAGGCGAAGTCCTCGCCCAGGGCGACGCGACCGCCGCCGACGTTGGTCATGCCTTCGATGCCATCGATGCCGAGGGTTCCACCGGCGACTTCGCCGACCGTCGAGCCTTTGTTCTTCTCCAGTTCCTCGCGCGCCATCGCGAGTTCGCCCTTGAGGGCGGCGTTCTCGGCCTGGAGGGTGGCGACCGAGCGGCCGCTCTCACGGCCGTTCTCTTCCTCCGCGATGGACTTCTGACCGCGCGGCTTGCAACCGGTGGTGCCGACGGCGACGGCCGCGACGAGGGAGAGGATGGCCAGATTGCGCACGAAGGACATGGGGTCTCCGCGAAGGGATGGAGCCGGGAGGCTAGCCGGCAGGGGGGGGTGCGGCAAGGGCCAGAACCGTGGGGGACAACCAGCGCCAGCGACCAGCGACCAGCGACCAGCGACCAGCCGCAAACGCAAGAACCCCGGCCATCGGCCGGGGTTCTCGGGGAATCGACTCGGAAGCGCTTATTTGTCCGACCAGACCTGGGCCTCGAGGACCTTGATCTTGGTGCCGCCCTCGGCGCTCTGCACTTCCTTTTCGACCACGGTGTACTCCTTGTTCCCCTTCACCGAGGTGGCCTTGATGGAGTTGCCATCCTCGGTCACCGTCTTGATGGTGAACGAGCCCATGCGCTCGTCCTGGGTCAGGCCGCCCAGGTACTTCTGGAAGCGCCAGTCAGCCTGGGGGTCCTTGGCCTTGATGTCGCGGTATTCGCCCGTGTTGCCGGCCTTGGCCCAGCGCTTCTGGTCGGGTTCGACCTCGAAACCGGCGATGCCGGCGGCCATGCTGCTCCAGAGGGTGTCGTCGGCGCCACGCAGGGTGTACTTGCCGGCATCGACCTCGCCCGGCCGGGCGACGTTGCCGACGACGTAGAAGGGCACGATGAAGAAGAGTCCGATGACGAAGGCGAGGGCGAGGCAGGCCATCCAGTACCAGGGCACATCGACTTCGGCTTCCATGACCCGGCGGCTGCTGCGCACGCTGCGCCTTCCGCTTTCGGCGTTGGGCAGCATGCCGTTGGGGCCGGCCTGCTGCGGTCCGGTCTCGATCGGGGCGGTGGTGGCGCCGACCGCGGTCTCCTCGACCGAGGTCATGACCGCCGTGTTCGAGTCGGTGAACGACAGGCCCTGGGCGGCGGTGGTCGGCTTGGTGCCGAGGTCGGAGGTCTTGCTGTCCTCGAGGCTGACCACTTCCAGATCGTCGCCGAAGGTGATCTGCTGCGAGTCCTTGGCCGGGCTGGCCTTCTGGGGCTGGACGATGGTCTCGGACGAGTCGTCCACCACCTTGCCCAGATCGATCTGCAGATTGTCGCTTTCGCCGGTCAGGACGATGGTGCCTTCCTCGTCCTCGCGGTTGGCGAGACGTTGCACGTCGTCCTCTTCGACGAGGAGCTTGCCGCCCTGGCGCTGGGCCCGGATGCCGCCGCTGTTGATGTGCTGCTGCAGGGTGGCGTCATCGCAACCGAGGATGTCCTTGGCCTGCTTGGCTTCGATCATGCCCATGGGCGGGTCTCCAGAGCGCGTGGGGGTACGCGGACCAGCACGTTAGACCGGAGGCCCTGGCGGGCCAAGGGGGCGCGTGGAGGGGGTCAGATGCCGGGTCATACACTGGGCATCATTGCCCCAGGGGTTAGGGGTTAGGGGTTAGGCTGGGGGGATTCGGGGTGCATCGTACCGACGCTTCGTTGCCCCAGGGGTCAGGGGTCAGGGGTTAGGGTCGTCATGCGGGATGGATTTGGACCACGGCGTGGGCGTGCCTCGCACCGACGCAACGCCTGTGGTCCGAGGAGATCCAGCCCCACGGCCCTAACCCCTAACCCCCAACCCCTGGGGCAATGGAGTTCCCGCGTATTGCCGTATCCCTTCTCGGCGCTCTGCTGCTGCTGCCCGTGCTGCAGCGCCTCATCTTCCACATCCTCGGCCATCTCGCGGCCGACACCGCCTGCCGGCTCGGCGGGACGCTCGGCGTGCTGGCCTGGCGGCTGGGCGTCCGCCGCCGGGTGGTGCGGGAACAGTTCGAGGCCTGCCTGGGCTTGCGCGGACCACGGCGGGCGGAACTGATGCGCCGGGCCTACGCCAGCACCGGGGCGCAGTTCCTGCAGGTGTGGACGATCGGCGGGCCGGATGGGCCGGAACGCCACCTGCAGGTGCTCAATCCGACCTGGATCAGGCGCATCGTCCGCCGTCATCCCGGCGCCGTCTACATCACCGCCCACATCGGCGACTGGGACATGGGCGCGCACGGCATGACCCAGTTCATCCCCGAGATGCTCGCCTACGCCAAGGCGCAGCACAACGACGGCATGGACCCGCTGCTCAACCGGCAGCGCCAGGCGACCGGCCTGCGCATCATCCTGGTGACGCCCAAGGACCGCACTGGCGCGGTGCTGGCGGTGAAGGCGCTGCGCCGCGGGGCCGGCCTCGGCCTGCTGCCCGACCAGAAGCCGAGCGGCGGTACGCCGGCCTGGTTCCTCAACCGGCCGACCTACTGCTGGGACGGCATGGTCTACTTCGCGGCCAAGGCCAAGGTGCCGATCGTGCCCGGCCTGGCCTTGCGTCGGCGCGCCGGGCGCAGCGTGCTGCTCATGGGCCGGCCGATCCCAAGCGATGGCGAGCATGCGACCGTGGTGCAGCAGTGCATGGACGAGCTGACCCGCATGGCCTTCGCCCATCCCGGCCAGTACATGTGGCACCACCGCCGCTTCGCCGGCGATGTGCCCGAGCTGCCGCCGCGCGCGCCGCTGCCGGTGACCGGGCGCTAAGGGATTCACACGGAGGAACGGAGGGAACAGAGGTCGATGTAGCTTCGAACTCCGTTACCTCCGTTCCTCCGTGTGAATCCAGCTGCGCAGCGCGTCGCGGCGTACGACCTCGTACCACGGGTCGAGCTGCGAGCGGTGCGTCAGTTCGCTGACCATCAGCCCCTCGCCGAGCCGCTGCACGCACACCCCGCGCGCGTCCCACGCCGCGCTGTCGAGCCAGCGGTCGGGCGCGGCGGTGTTGGCGAGGACGAGCGGCATGGCCAGCTCGGCGGCGCGGGCGGCGTGCAGGGCGGGCAGCACCGCCGCCTTGGTCCCGGGATCGGGATCGCTGCCGGCCTGATGGGCGAGGACCACCGCAGCGTCGGCCCCGGCGGCGGCGGCCTCGTACCACCAGCGCGCCTGGCGGATCTCGTAGCAGATGCCGACCGCGACCCGCCAGGCGCCGATCGTCACGATCAGGTTGCGCGCCGGTCCAGGGACGAACCAGGCGCGGTCGGGCGGAGTCAGCACGCGCTTGGCCAGGCGCTGGGCCGGCAGCGTGCCGCCGACCACGGCGAGGTTGTGGACACCACCCTGGCCGTCCGGCCCGGCCGTGCCGAGGACGAGTCCGAGGCGGTGGCGGGCGGCGAGGGCGCCCAGCTGCTCCTCGGCCTCGGCCAGGGCGCAGCTGTCGGGCGTCAGCGCGCCGGTGGCGGCGGGATAGCCGCACAGGGCGCATTCCGGGGTCAGCAGCAGGTCGGCGCAGCCGGCGGCCTGGGCGATGGCGGCGGCGATCGCGGTCCGGTTGGCCGCCATGTCGGCGGTGGCGGCGAAGGCCAGGACGGCGACGCGCAGGGGAGTCATGACCCGGAGCATGCGCGGTTGCCCGGCGCAGGAAGCAGCCACGCTGCCGAGCCTCATGGCCACCGACCACTCTCGCTACGATTCACCCCTCTGTTCGCGCTACGCCACCAAGGCGATGCAGTCCCTGTGGGGCGACCAGCGCAAGTTCTCGACCTGGCGCCAGCTGTGGGTCGAGCTGGCACGCGCCGAGATGCAGCTCGGCCTTCCGGTCAGCGAGCTGCAGGTCGCCGAGCTGGCGACCCATACCCACGACATCGACTGGGAGATGGCGGCCAAGGAGGAGCGCAAACGCCGCCACGACGTCATGGCGCACGTCCACACCTACGGCGCCGCCTGCCCGATCGCCGCCCCGATCATCCACCTCGGCGCGACCAGCTGCT
>JAIFKN010000288.1 GCA_020049615.1 bacterium
TCGAGATCGCCGACTTCGGTCTCGGCCGCTACGCCGAGTTCGGCCTCGCCATCCACGTCTACGTCAACACCAAGCGCTGCTGCGCCAAGGAGCTGATGATGCTGCCGGGCCAGAGTTGCCCCGAGCACCGCCATCCGCCCATCGACGGCGACCCCGGCAAGGAGGAGACCTTCCGTGTGCGCAGCGGCGAGGTCTGGCTGCACCTCGCCGGCGACCACGACGAGGCGGCGAAGCAGGCGGCCCTCGCCCGCCTGCCGGCCGACAAGCGCGGCACGGTCACCGCGTTCCGTACCGTGCATCTCAAGCCGGGCGACCAGGCCACCCTCGGCCCCAACGTGAAGCACTGGTTCACCGCCGGAGCGCAGGGCGCGGTGGTCAGCGAATTCTCGACCCGCTCGCGTGACGAGGCCGACATCTTCACCGACTCCGCAATCGTGCGCGTGCCATGAGCTATCGCGACCTCGCCGCCACCCTTGCTGCACGGCGTGGCGAGATCGCCGGCTTCCGCGCCGTCGCCGGCTTCGACGGCTTCGTCGACGAGATGATCCAGGTGGTCGGCGAGCGCCGCGGCCTCGGCGACTTCACCCCGATGCAGGGCATCGGCGAATTCGCCGCCTGGGCCGCCGCCGCCGCCGGGCGCAGCAGCCTGCGCGAGATCGTCATCCACCGCCAGGACGCCGGCGGCTGCGCGGTCAACCTCGCCGACGGCCTCGCCACCCTCGGCGCCCGGGTCGAGCTCTTCGCCACCCTCGGCTCGCCGCCCGAGCACGCCTTCGCCCCGGCGCTGGCGCGTCTCGCCGCGGTGCATCCGGTCGGCGACGTCTTCGGACGCACCCTCGCCCTCGAGTTCAGCGACGGCAAGCTGATGCTGCCGGCGGTCGCCCAGCTGGCGCAGCTTGACGGCGCACTGGCCGAGCGCGATCTGTGCCAGGGCGCCTTCCCCGCCGCCTGCGGCCGGGCGGGCCTCATTGCGATGACCAACTGGACGCTCTATCCGCACATGACCGCGGTGTGGAAGCTGCTGGCCGAGCGCGTGTTCAGCCGCCTGACGCATCGGCCGGCCTTCGTCATCGACCTGGTCGATCCCAGCGGCCGTTCGCGCGAGGACATCGCCGCCATGCTGGCGATGCTGCCGGGCCTGTCCGCCTGCGGCTTCGTCTCGCTCGCCCTGAACCTCAACGAGGCCAACGTGCTGGCGCGGCTGCTCGGTCTGCCCGGCGGCAGCGACGATCAGGACCTGGCGGCCCTGGCCGCTTGCCTGCGCCAGGCGATCGGCGTCGGCGAGGTGGCGATACATGCCGTGCGCTTCGCGGCCTGTTCCGGCTCCGCTGGCGAGGCCTGCGTGCGTGGACCGTATTGCGACAAGCCGGTCAAGCTCACCGGCGCCGGCGACCGCTTCAACGCCGGCTACGGCCTCGGCCTGCTGCTTGCCCTGCCGGCGGAGCAGCGCCTGCGCCTTGGCGCGGCGACGAGCGGGTGTTTTGTGCGACGCGGAAGCAGCGCTGACCTGGACGCGCTGATCGCTGCCTGCCCGTCGTTCGATGGGCCCGGCGAGGGAGGCGAACGGATCATCGCTCGATGAGGATGGGCGTTTCCGCCTGGCCGGCGACGGTCACGATGTCATTTCCGTCAACCGCGGCGCCGTCGATCCGGTAGGGGCCGGCCAGGCCCAGACGCAGCGCCACCGGTCCGTCGATCTTCGGAGTCACGGTGAATCGGCAGTGTCCGGCCTCGTACCAACCGTCAACCCGGGCCCCATCCAGACTGACGATGCCATGCGCCTCCACCCGTCGGCCCCGCCAATCCGGCAGCAGGGCAGCGCAGAGATCGATGTGGCCACGGCAGTCCTGCACCACGGCGTCAGTCAGGGCCTGCAGGTAGAGTCCGCTGGTGGTGAAATAGTAGGGTTTCTTGTGCTGCCAGCCATTGCGGCAGGAGCTTTCGTAGAACTGGATCCAACGTCCGTCGGCGAATCGCGACGGCTGCACCAGGGCGAGATCGGCGGCCACCGCGTCGCCATCGCGCATGCGTGCGCTCGCCAGGGTGAAGAGCCCGAAGGTCCAGCCGGCGGAAAATGGGATGTGCGTATCATGGCAGAGGTCCAGGCGATGCTGCCACGACCATACCACATCGGCGTCCTGCATGAGGTCGGGCAGCGGCAGCAGCGCGATGGGGTTGAGTTGCAGCGGATGCTTCTGCCGTCCGGCCGGGCGTGGATCGTTGGCGCAGGTCTTGAAGCCGCCGCCCTGCCGACGCAGGACATCGAGATCGTATCCGCGTTCCAGGATGGCGGTGCACCTGGCGGCGAGAGCGGGATCGTCCGCGGTATCCAGGCGCTCTCGGGCCGCCAGCCAGGCGCGCAGGCTGTATATTGCCGACCAGACGCAGCACAGGGGATGCTCGGTCAGGTGGCCGGTGGGCATGGCCTCGTCCTGCGAGCGGATCCGTGGGTGGTGGATGCGTGCCGGTCCGCTGGTGGGGAGGACGGTGATGGCGACATAGAAGCGCGCAATGTCGCGCAGCATCGGCAGATACAGCTCCAGGCCTGCGAGGTCGCCGGTATAGCGGAACAGGCTCCAGGCCATTGCGGCGACATAGGCGCTGTTATGGAACTCGAAGCTGTCGTGGTTGGCAGGGCCGTCGGCCTCGAAGGCGGCCCAGTCCTCGAAAGGGGGGATCCAGGGATAGCAGGCGCCGTCGACACCGGCCAGGCGCCTGGTGTATGCCAGGACCTCGGGTAGGTGGACTCGCCAGACCGGCATCTGGGCCTGGGCGATATCGGCCAAGCCGAGACGGGGCAGCACCTCGGTGACGTAGAACTGGTCCTGGGCGAAGCCATGTCCCCAGATGTTGCCGCAGAGGCCGGTGGGATCCTGGATGTGGCAGGCCCAGGGTGGCAGCGAAGCGATGGCGTAATAGCGGCTGCGCAGCCAGACCTGCGCAGCCGGGCCAGACGGCAGGACGAGGACGCCGCTGCTCCAGCGGCACTGGACCGCGGCGAGGTGCGCGGGCCATGGATCCGCCTGGGACAGCCAGGCGGCCGGATCGGCCGCGATGGCTGGATCCAGATGTTCATCGAGTATCAGCAGGCGCAGCGTGGCGGTGCCGGTCGAGCTGACGATGCTGATGCCGTCGCCGGTGGCGGCGAGATGCAGGCCCCGCCCCTGCACCAGCAGGGTGGAGGTCCGGCAGTTGGTGGCGCTGGTGACCTGCAGCAGGTCTTCGCCCACGGTGGTGATGCCGATGCGCGGCGGTGCGGTGTGCAGACGATGATCCCGCTTGGCGTTGTTGTCGGCGGCGGCGGTGTCGAAATGCAGGTGCAGCGCAAGCAGGTCTGCTGGCGTGCCCACGCCCTGGTCAAGTCGCCATTCGCAGAACTGGGGCACCGCCCAGGAGGTGTAATGGCGCACTGCCCAGGTGGATCTGCCGCGCTCCCAGCGCGTCTCCAGGCAGGCGCTCGCCAGGTCCAGTTCCTGGTGGTAGCCCGTCAATCCGGCCAGCCCGAGGATGCGGCCGTCAGCGTGGCTGGCCCTGAGGTGGGCCAGTTGCGCGAGATCGTGTCCGCCCCAGTACCGGCGGACATAGTGCATCTGGTAGCCGAGCCCGGTGCGTCCGTGATCCATATCGAACTGCGGTCGGCTGTGAAAGCCGAACTCATCGCAGCAGCCGCCCAGCCAGCCATTGGCGACATAGGACGGAATGAACGGCTGGCCGGTCTGGAAGAAATCCAGTCCGGTGCAGATGTTGCCGGGGCGGATAGCGTCGAGTGAAATCATATGACCATCCTATCCTTCGCGATCCTCGCTTCACAGATGGTATTTTGATGATCAGATGAGACGAAATGACCAACAGCGAACGGGTCTCCAGCGCCTTCCCGGAGACCGCGTCGGGGCCTGGTCGGGCCTGGTCTGAGGGTCCATTACGCTGCCCGCTGGAGGAAGCCGCCGCAGCCGGGGGCGATCAATCCGCATTGGACAGCGCCGTGGTTCGCCCTGCTGCAATGCGGGCGGGATGGCGGCGAGCTGGAGAACGACGCCGGTGCCCGCTGCCGGCTCGCGCCAGGCGATGTGTGGATGCTGTTCCCTGGGGTCCGCCATCGGTACGGCCCCGTCCCCGGCGGCTGGTGGGTGGAGCGCATCCTCGCCTTCGATGGCTGGCTGCCGCGGCGCATGCTGGAGGAAGGGCGCCTGGACCCGCAGCGGCCCCTGATGACGCCGGCGGATCCGGATTCGGCCGAGGTCTGCTTCGACGCCGTGCTGGCCGCGACGCAGCGGCCGGCCGACGCGGTGCCGTGGGCCTACGCACTGCTCCATCGCTGCACCGCTCCGACGGCACCTCTCGGCCATCCCCTGCAGGAGTTGGCCGAGCGTATGCGGGTGAAGCCCCAGCTCGATTGGGATATCCAGGCCGAGGCGGCCGCCATGGGCATGGCCTACCACCACCTGCGCCAGGAATTCCGCCGCCGGATAGGGCAGCCGCCGCAGCAGTGGCTGATAGCCAGACGGGTCGATCGATTTGCTGAGCGTCTTGCGGCCGGCGACACGCTGGCGATGGCGGCGCTCAGCAGCGGATTCAGCGACCCGGCCTATGGCGCTCGCCAGTTCCGCCGCCTGCGCGGCCAGACCGCGGGCGCCTTCGCCCGCGCAGTCTTGCCTTGATTCCATTGGCGATCAGCCGCGCCGCGGCTGCGTGTCAGCGTCGATCATTTCGCATCGGCAGGGAAATGCGCAACCCGCGCACGTAGTCCCGCGGACTGACGCCGAAGGCGGCCTTGAAGCGGCGGGAGAAGTGGAACGGATCGCCCATGCCGACGGCGCGGCAGGCATCGCGCACGCGCCGTCCCTGGTTCAGGAGCTGGCAGGCGCGGTGCAGGCGCTCGCGTGCCAGGTAGGCGCCAGGTGCGATCTGGAACTGGCGCCGGAAGGCGCGGCGGAAGCCGTCATAGGTGAGGCCCAACTCGACTGCCAGCGCGGGGAAGCTCCAGGCGCGGCCGGGATCGGCGCACACGCGTTCGGCCACCGCCGCCAGCCGGGTCGGCGGCAGCGGCTCCTCGGATGGAGCGGCGGCCAGCACCCGCGCCAGGGCGGCGAAGGCCGCCTCGTGCGCCTCGGCAAAGCGGCTGGCGGCGGAGGCGGCGACCGCCCGGCCGAAAGCCTCGCGCAGGTTGGGAGCCAGGCCGGGCCGCAGCACCTGGCGGCGGCGCGAGATGCGTCCCTGCGCCTCGAGCGCCTCGACCAGCGGCCCGTCGAAGAAGAGGTAGTACTCCTCCCACCAGTGGCCCGGTTGCGGACCGTAGTTCAGCCACAGTCCAGGAAACGCCACTAGGAGCCCGTCGGAAATACGCCACATACCGCCCGGTGCCCTACCCTGGGCAATGGGCGTAGACATCGCTGGTCCTGCTCAGCGCGC
>JAIFKN010000018.1 GCA_020049615.1 bacterium
TGATTATACCGCATCAAACCACAATTCGTTGAGGTGCGAATCGGGCACCCATGACGGTCAGAGGCGTCTATCCCCGACAGGCTCCTAGGCCCGGCTACATCACCGAACGGGCGAGGGTGCCCAACCGGCGCGGAGCCGTGGTTGGCGCCTGCCGGATAGCACGACGACGCCCAGCCGTCGGCCGGCGACGGGGCGCCGGCTTCAGGCTGCGGTCAGCACGGGGCGGCGCAGACGGGATCAGGCAGGCCAGCGGGATGCCGAGCCCGTGGTGGAGGCGGGAGATCTGCTCCAACGAGAGACCCCGTTTGCCCTGCAGCACTTCGGTGGCCCGTGAGCGGGTGCCGAGGAAGGGCACGAGGTCCTTCGGCTCCAGCCCACGCTGGTCCATGGCGAACTCTATGGCGGCAATCGGATCGGCTGGGCCGACCGGGAAGTGCTCGCGGTCGTAAGCGGCGATCAGGGTACCCAGGACGTCGAGTTCGTCGCTCTGCGGGGAGCCCAGCACGGGATCGCTCAGCAGCAGGGCGACAGCGCGACGCTGGGCGGCCTCGTAGTCGGTAGCGGTGCGGATCGGCTTGAGCGTGTTCTTCATAGGAGCCTCCTTCGCCAGTTCTTCTGGTCCATCAGGTCGTCGTACTCGGCATGGGTGCCGATGAAGCGGATGAGGACCACCTGGTGGGGGTAGTCGACGATGGCGATGATGCGGTAGCGGCTGTTGTTGATGTCGAAGCAGACGAGACGGTCGCCGAGGGGATCGGCCGAGGGCATGCTCGCCTTGATCTCGTGCGAAGTCTTCCAGGCACTGACCTCGACGACCTTCCGCCATTCCCGGAGGAAGCGCTCTGCGTCTGGGAACCGCTCCCAGAACCCGCGCAGGGTGGATAGGCTCAGGAGGCGCATGCTGGGCTCAGCCTACGGCAGTTTCCCGGATGACAATCTAGCGTTCCCATTCTGGGAACCGTTGGGTGAAGGCCGATCACGGACCAAGGTCCCGGCGCAAGCGATCAGGTCGGATGCCCGTGGTCCCGGCACGCAATGGCACCACCCAACCGTGGCGCAGCGGGGACGCGCCCACCCGCCGCGAAAGGCGCAACTATCGTTTCCCAGCCCTCCCGCCCCACCTGCCGTTCCGCCGCCCGATCCACGTCCCCCGCCTGGCGCCCGGGCGCCATCCGTCCGCGCTGCGGACGGGGAACAGCCCTGTGGCGGGTGGGCACCTCAGGACCAGGCATCGCAGGATCGGCAACCCCAGGGGGACCCCCAGGAACCCGGGGAACGCGATCCAGGCTGCAGCTGCCGCCCGCGTTACCGCCCCGCCGCCGTCCGCAGCGTGCCCAGCCAGCGCCGCAGATCGTCAGCCGTGACCAGCGGCGTGGCCTGACCGTCGCGCACCAGGATCTGGTATCTGGTTCGCCTGTGTCACGGGTTCTGCCAGCCACGCGGGGTCGTCGCGCGTCAGGCAGGCGATCGGCAGCCCCAGGCGCTGCGCGGCGCGGACGGCATGCATGGTGCCGCCGGTGGGGTCCAACCAACCAGCCACCGCTCGCGCCTGGGCAACCGGTCCACGGACGGTGGATCTGGCGCTGGGCTACGGCGTGGGTGCTGGCGCAGCGGGTTGCGCATCCATCGCGGCCAACCGGGACCGCAGGTCCGCCAAGCGCTTCTCAAGTGCTGACGCGCGTTGTTCGGCTTTCGTCGCACGCTCACGCAGCGCTCCCAGTTGGCGCTTCGCCTCGGCAATGGCCGCCTTGGTGTTGGTGACAATCGTGCGCACATCATAATTCCGCTTGTTCAGCTGCACCCAGGATTGTGTCGCCGCATTCCACTGCCAGCCGCCGTATTGCTCATCAACGGCATTGTTCAATTCGATGCGCTCGACTTCTGCCGTACGCGCCGTGATGGTGCTGGTCAGATCGACAACGGCGGCGGCGGCACTCTGCGCTGCCTCGGTGGCCTTGGGCAGATCCGTCGCGGCGATGGATATCAGGGACACCAGGGTGGCTCGCTCCTTCGTCCGCGCCTCCTCGGCAGCCAGCGCGGCACGAGCCGCGTGCTCGGCGGGGTCAACCGCAGGCCGGGGCGCCTTCGGAGCGGGCGGCGGTGGCTCCGGCACGGCACGGCGGGAGACGATGTCGCCCTCACGCACTCGGACTTCCGCCATCATGTTCCCGATGCGCACCTCGATCACACCAGCGGCAGGGGTATAGACACCCTGGACTACACGCCCATCCGCCAGGCGGAACTCCTCCCAGGTCCGTGCGCCATCCTCGGCAGTCTGGAGGGAACAGAGCGCCAGGCACACCAGCACGACCGCACGTGGCACGGGCAAGGACAGGACGAGCATGCATCCACCGTAGCGAGGGACACCGGGCATGCCATGCGCAAGCGGACCGGGAGAGCAAGCCCAGCCATCAGCATGGCGATGTCCAGATACCGTCCGGATGGCCAGGCAGCCTGGATGCAGGCGGGCGTGCACCGAACGCGCCCCGGGTCAGGTGGACGTCGGGCCGCACCGCCCCGTCTTCATCAGCGATTCACGGTGCGTCCCGACACTGACCGCCCATGTCGCGTGACGCCTGCGAGGATCTCCACGAGGATGCCATCGGCTTGGCGCGTCGTCTGGCCGCCCTGCTGGGCCGCACGCCGGTTCAGGTCGCGGGCGGAACCGCCCCGTCGGCCCGGGGCGGTTCCGCGGTGTTGGCGACCACCGCGACCAACTCGCCGGTGGCCTGCGCCCAGCGCGCCGCGCCCGCCACGCAGTCGGCCTGCGGACCGGCCATGAGCTGTGCCTCGCGCGCGTCACCGGTCGCGCTGACGTACGACCGGAGCACCTGCCCGTCGTAGCGTGGACGCGGGGTGCACCGCAGGGTGCGCGTCAGGTGGAGCTGGGCGACCGCCCCCAGGAGGCGGGTCACGGGTGGCGGGCTGCTGGTGGCGGTGCACATGGTGGCGTTCCCGAGGTGGCTTCCCTGGGGAGGCTAGCAGCGGCAGGCGCGCGGCGGGTGCGCTGGCCCTCGGACTCGACTGCTACTTCACCAGGATGCCAGCCACAGCGTCGCGGTGGAGGCCGCCGAGGCCGACCCGACCTGGTGTTCGGCGGCCACTACGCGACCGAGACCCACGGCGTCCGTCAACTCGGCGAGCGACTCGGGGCCGACTGCGCACGGTGCTCATCGATCTGCCAACCGGGGTCTAGCAGCCGCACGGTGCGCCACGCCGCTCGGTTGACCGCGACGGATATGGTAGTACCATAATGCCGTGGCGCAGGTGGTCTTCCTCTGGGACGAGCGACCAGGCTCCAACGTGGACCATATCCGCTCCCATGGGATGACGCCCGGCATGTGGGAGGCGGTCTTCCATGTGGCCAGCACCCGGGCACCCGACAAGGACGACCCCACGCTGATCGTTGCCGAAGGCAGGTCCCAGAGGCGGCTCTTTCGCATCGTCTACAGCGTCGATGGCGACACGATCATCCCACTGACCATCCTCCCCATCACCGGCTTCCCCATCGCCCACCGTGGCCTACGCGGAAACACCCCATGAAGCGCATCTCCACCATGCCCGTCGCCGACTACCAGCGACTCGCCAAGCGGCTCGATCGGCGCTTCTCCGCCACGAAGTCCTGGGAGGAACTGCCCCTGCAGCATGCCCCAGGCCGTCCCCGCAAAGGCGATCGGCGTGAGCGCCTCGTGGTCCACTCGGTCAAGATGACGGCGGCAGAATGGTCGTCCGTGCAGGCCGAGGCCAAGGCACTCGGCCTGAGCGTCAACGCCCTGCTCCGCACGGTGCTCAGACCGTCGGCATTGCCGCGCATCGTCGCCGCCGCCGGGTTGGCGAGTTGACTGAGACTGCACCGGCGACGCCGTAGCGTACTGGACCACGCATCTCCGTCAGTAACATGGCCGGGAATAGCTCAGCCGACGGAGTAGGTGGTCGCCGTGTGGAACAGGTCCGGAGCCTCGCGATACAGCGAGGTGAACCCCGTGGGCGTCACCACCAGGTGGTCGCGCAGCGGCATCTCGACCAGACGCCCCGCCTCGACCAGGCGCCGGGTCACTGCGCGGTCCGCCGTCGACGGTTCGGTGCTGCCGGCCGGATGGTTGTGCAGCAGGAGGATCTGCGAGGCCTGGGCGATGAGGGCCTGGCGCAGGATCTTGCGCTGCAGCACCTCGACGCCGTCGACGTCACCCTGGGTGATCAGGATCGGCTCGGCGGTCAGGGTGCACAGCGGACTCAGCGGCAGGACGTAGATCGCCTCGGTCGGCCGCGCCGCCAGCAGGGGGCGCATGACCGCGTAGACCTCTTCCGGGGTGCGCAGACGCTGGCGCAGGGCGCGGTCGGCGAAGGCCGCCGCGTAACCCGCCCGCAGCTGGTGCACGGCGAACCGCTCGCGCCGGCTGAGGCTCGCCGGCAGCGGCAGATCCGGGTCGGCGATCCAGCGGGCGAGGAGGGCCCGCGGCGCCGGACCTGGGGCGGCAGCCGGGGCAGCGACGGCGACCCTGAGGCGGGGCGGGGCACAGGTGTCGGAGCTCATGGGTGCCAGCATGGGGGTGGTTCCCCCTGGAGGCGGGCTTGCGGGTCCTGTTCGCCGGCGTGTTACCGGTTGTGAGACCCCGGCCGCATCGCCGCTGCGTGGGACTGGGGCTGGCTGTCAGGCTTACGATAGTTTCGCCTTTCGCGGCTGCGTGTCGGCTGCGCGGGGTGCGCCGACGGACGGCGCTTGATCACGCACCTCCGGCCGGAGCGACCGACGGATCGTCGGCGGTCCGGTCACGACGACCTTCGCGGTCCCAACATGTCGATACCGATCTGGTCACGCCCGTCGTTGCTGGCGTTGGCGCGACCCTCAGACCGCTGATCTGCAGCCCGACGAGGGGCTGTGGAGCTGCTGACGGCTCAGGGGGGGTGTGCCATAATTAAGTATAGGCAAGTGGGGGGGTGTTGTCCGCGCAGCCGCGCAGCGACCAGATGGCCCGTGGCGGGGCCCAGAATGCGCTCTGGGCTCTGGCGCACCCCACAGCGACACATCGCGCGGAATCCCGGCAGGATGGGCACGGATGGGCGCGGCAATCGTCGTTCCGGTCACGCATCACGCCCCGACCGGTGCGTCGGCTGTCCACGCAGTCGGTCGCGGGTGCGCTGGTGAGGGCCGGGGTCGGTAGCGCCCAGGAGGGGTTCTAGGCGGTCGTGCGTCCCAGATGCCAGGTCACGCTCCCGCACGACGTGCGGTCACGCCTCATCTCGGTAGGGCCCAGGGTCCGGGAGGACCGGAGTCGGAGCCAAGAGATCGGTGGTGTTGTACTGGTCGCGGCAGGGTGGGGGGGGGTGTTAGCTATATTTAAATATGGCGTAGTGGGGGGTAGGTCGGCACGCGCACCGTCCGGGGTCGGAACCAGGAGAACGATGGT
>JAIFKN010000184.1 GCA_020049615.1 bacterium
CGTCGGTGTCGAGATCGACGGTCTTGGCGGTGTAGGCGTCGCCGAGCGGCTTGAGCACCGAGCCCCACAGGGTGTCGCTGTCGGGATCCTTGCGTTTCGGGCTGGCGAGCGAGTAGACCACCAGGTCGACCGGCTTGCCGAGCGCCTTGAGCGCCGCGATGGCCTGCTGCTTGACCGGGTGGCTGAAAGCGTCGCCGTTGATCGTGGTCAGCTTGCGGCCGGCGGCCTTGGCCTGGCGATGCATCTCCGCGAGGTTGTAGAATCCGGCGGTGCCGGGCTTGTCGCCGCTGGCCGGGCGCTCGAAGCACACGCCCACCGCGTCGGCGCCATAGCCGAACAGCGCGGTGGCGAGCGAGGCGAGGCCGAAACCGGCCGACGAGCCGACCACCAGCACCGTGCCCAGGCCCTTGCCGGGGCTGCCCGCGCGCGCCAAGTCGATGAGCGCCTTGACGTTGGCGGCACAGCCGACCGGATGGGCGGTGGTGCAGATGAAGCCGCGGATGCGCGGATTGATGACGGCGGTGGGCATGGGGTTCCTTCGCAGCGCGTATGTAAAGCGCTGCAGCGCCTGCGCCAGCGCGGTCTGTTCGGGTTGGCCCCGACTTCATTTGCCCTTGACCGGCCGGAGCTACGTCATGGACGTCCACCATGGCCCGCTTCCTCCGTTCTGTGGCCGGCAAGCTCGCCATCGTGGTCATTCCCGGGACCCTGTTGGCCGGAGCGGGCGTGTGGTGGTACAACGGCAGCATCCGGGACGACGAACTGGAGCTCGCGCGCACCGCCAACGAGGTCCATGCCGCCTCGCTGCGCAGCGCTGGCGCCAAGGCCGAGGCCCTGGTCGCCTCCAGCCGGACCGCCAGCGCCCTGGCCGATGCCGTGCGCGATATGCAGATCGAGTTCCGCCTGCAGGTCCTGGCGTTCAAGAACCTGATCATGCGTGGCGAGCGTCCCGATCAGCGCGATCTGTTCATGGCCGAACTGGAGCAGCGTGGCAAGCGGGTGCAGGCCGCGGTGGCCAGCCTGCGCGCCGAGCTTGCCGCCGACGTCGAGGGCGTCGGTCTGCTCGACCGCTTCGGCAAGGCGCAGGAGCAGCTGAGCAAGAGCTACAAGAACGCCTGGGGCATGCTCGAACTCGCGGAGGACTACAACCAGGGCCTGCATCGCGCGGACGACTACATGGTCGGCCGCGACCTCGAGCCGAACAAGCTGCTCGACCAGCTCACGGCGCATGTCTTCGCCGTCGCCGCCAGGCGCCTCGAGGCCGCGGTGGCCGACAACGCCGCCGCCAACGCTGCCGCCCTGGTCGCGGGCGGACAGCGCCTCGAGGCCTCGGTCGAGCTCGCCCTGGCCCGCAACACCAGGCTCGGACTCATCGGACTCGGACTGCTGGTGCTCTTCACCGCCGCCATGCTCTGGCTGATCCATCGCCGTCTGCAGCCGTTGCGCGCGACCGCCGACGGGCTCGACCGGCTCGCCGCCGGCGACCTCTCGACCCGGCTGCCGGTAGGCAGCGGCGACGAGATCGGGCGCATGGCCTATGCCCTCAACCGCAGCCTCGAGGCCATCGCCACCACCCTGGGATCGCGGCAGGTCGACTGGAAGGCGATCGCGGCGGCGCGCGGCGAGACGGCGCAGCGGCTCAACGCCGACCTGCAGCGCATCGCCGTCCAGCTGACCGAGATCAGCGAGGCCTCGGCGGCCAACGGGAAGAGCGTTGACGACCAGGCGCGCAGCCTGACCGAGGACTCGAGCCTGGTGAGCGAGAACATCGCGCGACTGGCCGCCGCGGTCGAGCAGCTCAGCGCCTCCCTCGCCATGGTCGCCGGCAACTGCCAGCGCAGCAGCGCTGCGGTCGACCAGACCGTCGCCCACGCCGGCACCGCCGGCTCGGCGGCCGAGGAGCTGACCGCCGCCAGCAAGCAGGTCGCCGAGGTGGTGGGCACGATCCAGCGCATCAGCCATCAGGTCAACCTGCTCGCGCTCAACGCCACCATCGAGGCAGCCCGCGCCGGCGAGGCCGGGCGCGGCTTCACCGTCGTCGCCAACGAGGTCAAGGTGCTGGCCCGCAGCACCAGTGTCGCGGCGGGCGAGATCGCCCAGCGGGCCGAGGCGATGCAGTCGGCCAGCGAGCGCACCGCCGCCGCGATCGGGCAGATCGTCGCCCTGATGGGCACGGTGGCCCCGCTGGTGCGCGAGGTCAGCGGCGCGGTCGAGCAGCAGACCGCGACGGTGCGCGAGGTGACCACCACGGTCAGTGCCATCGCCGGCGAGGGACGGGAGATCGCCGAATCCGCCAGCATCCTGTCCATCGCCACGACCAGCGCCGCCGCCACGGCCGCCACCAGCCATGAGGCCGCCGGAGTGCTCCGCCAGGTCGCGGTCGATCTGCGTCGCGTCCTCGGGCAGGACTCGGCTCCGGAACCGGCCAAGCCATCCGTCGCCGGCGTCGCAGTGGACGGCTTGGCCCTCCAGGTCTGACCCCGTAGGCAGTCCAGGCCCCGACGGACGGGCTGAGCCATCTACTAGCGGGTTCCAGGTAGCTCCAGGAAACCTTGCCGCCCCCCAGCCGACCCTAGCATCCCCGCCGACATGCCCCGCCTCCTCGCCCTTGCGCTGTGCGCCTGCCTGCTCGCCGCCGCCGATTCCGCGCCCGCCCCGGCCGCGGTCGAGGCCGGACCCCGGCCCGCCGTCGCGCCGACCGTCGCCTTCGTGCCGGTCGACGGCGCCATCGACGACCATCGCGCCGGGCAGTTCGAGCGCGCCATCGACAACGCGCTGAAGTCCAACCCGCGTTACATCGTCGTGCGCGTCGCCACCGATGGCGGCTCGCTCGGCTCGGCGATGCAGATGCTGGAGAAGGCGCTCGAGGTCGGCGACGAGGACACCGAGCTCATCGCCTTCATCGATAACCGCGCCTACAGCGCCGGGGCGCTGATCTCGTACGGCCACAAGCGCATCTACATGACCGACAATGCCTACGTCGGCGACATCGGCGTCATCTTCATGAGCGAGGATCCGGCCGAGCCGATCAAGTACGCACCCGAGAAGCTGGAAAGCCCGGTGCGCGCGCTGCTGCGCCAGGCTGGCCAGCACAACGGCTGGGACCAGGCCCGCTTGCAGAAGATGACGGCGCGCAACCAGGAGCTGTACCGGTTCGACCTCGAGGGGAAACGCCACTTCGTCATCGAGGACGACCTGCCCGCCTTCCTCGCCGACCGCGCCGGGCTGAAGAAGGAGGACGGCGTGCTGATCCTGGGCAAGGACCGCCTGCTGACCTACACCGCCAACGAGGCCGTCGCCGAGGGCATGGCCACCGCTCTGGTCAAGGACATCGACGAGGTCTACCGCATCCTCGGCGTCGAACCCTCGGCGGTGCAGAAGCACACCCCCAGCCAGAACGAGGTCGTCGCCGAGACCCTCGGCGGCTGGGCCCCGCTGCTTGCCGGCCTCGCCGTGCTGTTCCTCATCCTCGAGTTCAAGATGCCCAGCGGCGGCATGTTCCTGATCGGCGCCGCGATCTGCGGCGGCCTGTTCCTCATCTGCCAGTACTGGCTCGATCTCGCCGGCGCGCCGGAGATCATCCTCATCGGCCTCGGCCTGGCCGCGGTCGTCGCCGAGGTCTTCCTCCTGCCCACCGGCGGCATCCTCGCCATCGGCGGGCTGCTGGCGATCGGCGGTGGGCTGATCCTCTCGTTCATGCCCGACAACTACCAGTTCGAGACCGGCGACGTGCGCTGGGGTCTGGCGGTCGGCGACGCGCTGGTGCGCAGCCTGCTGGCGCTCACCGTGATGACGGTGGGCGTGGTCATCGCCATCGCCTCGCTGCCCAAGACGCGGGCGATGAAGGTGCTGGCGAGCCAGGCCGCGATCGACGGCTCCAGCGCCGGCGTCCTGGAGACGGCGGCGCCCAGCCTGATCGGCCGGCGGGTGCGCGCCCGCACCATGCTGCGTCCGAGCGGCTACGTCGTGGTCGACGGCCGCGATGTGGCGGCCATCGCCGAGCATGGCGCCATGGTCGCCGAGGGCAGCGAGGTCGAGATCGTCAGCGCCGGCCTGGGCGAACTGCGCGTCCGCCCGGTCGAGTCGGAGAGCCGCGCATGATCGAGCACCTCCCCGTCCTGCTCGCCCAGGCCGCCGCCCCCGCCGCCGAGGCGGGCATGTCGTGGCAGAGCGCCATCGCCTGGGCCATCGCCCTGCTGCTGCTGTCCGCCGCGCTGGCCATCGTCGAGTTCCTGGTGGTCAGCTGGGGCATGCTGCTGGTCGGCGCGACGATCAGCGCCATCGCCGCCATCGCCCTCGCCTTCCACGCCTCGGACACCGCCGGCTGGATCTTCGTCGCCATCGTCCCGGTGCTGTTCGCGGTGGTGCTGCGCATCGGCTTCGGCCTGATGCGGCGCAACCCCGCCGCCGTCCTGCCGACCGAGATCACCGCCGACGCCGGCATCCGCAGCCTCGCCGCCGAGGCCGGGGTCGCCATCGGCACCATCGGCGAACTGGCGACCAACGCCTTCCCCACCGGCCGCGCCCGCTTCGGCGGCACCCGCGGTCCGGTCGAGCTCGACGTGCAGGTGCAGGGCGCGGTGCTGTCCAAGGGCGAGCGCGTCGTCGTCCTGGCCATCGACGGCCCGGTCATCACCGTCGGCCCCGCCCGCGACACCGTCTCCGGTCTCATCGACACCAATCCAACCAAAGGAATCTGAAGCATGGACAACCTCGTCTACATCGTCGCCGCCGTCGTCATCCTGGCGATGCTCTTCGCCATCGGCTCGGTCTTCAGCCTGTGGTTCCAGGCCCTGACCAGCAACGCGCCGGTCGGGCTGGTCCAGCTGTTCATGATGCGCTTCCGCAAGGTCAACGCGACGGTCATCGTCACCGCGCGCATCACCGCCAAGAAGGCCGGCATCGACGTCACCACCGACAAGCTCGAGGCCCACTACATGGCCGGCGGCCACGTCATGCGCGTGATCAACGCCCTGATCGCGGCGCACAAGGCCAACATCGCCCTGACCTTCGACCGCGGCTGCGCCATCGACCTCGCCGGTCGCGATGTGCTCGACGCGGTGCAGACCTCGGTCAACCCGAAGGTCATCGACGTGCCGGACGGCAAGCAGGGCCGCTCGACCATCGACGGCATCGCTGGCGACGGCATCCAGCTGAAGGTCAAGGCGCGCGTCACCGTGCGCACCAACATCGACAGCCTGGTCGGTGGCGCCACGGAAGAGACGATCATCGCCCGCGTCGGCGAAGGCATCGTCACCACCATCGGCTCGGCCAAGTCGCACATGGAGGTGCTCGAGAACCCCGACAAGATCTCCAAGACCGTGCTCGCCCGCGGCCTCGACGCCGGCACCGCCTTCTCGATCCTCTCGATCGACATCGCCGACATCGACGTCG
>JAIFKN010000039.1 GCA_020049615.1 bacterium
CTGATTATACCGCATCAAACCACAATTCGTTGAGGTGCGAATCGGGCACCCATGACGGTCAGAGGCGTCTATCCCCGACAGGCTCCTAGGCAGTCGCCGGGCGTCAGCTCGCGATGGACCAGGGAGGCGCCTTCGCAGAAGCCGCGCCCGGCGACGAGGTACACCAGGCCCCAGCAGGGCCGCTGCCAGTGCGGATGCGTCGGGTTGTGGCTGCCGCGGCCATGGAAGCCGGCGTCGCGCAGGCGCAGGCCGCCGTGTTCGGGCGGGTCGCCGACCGCCACCCGGCGATAGCGCCGGCCCATTTTCGACATCTTTTTGTCCATGGTGGCCATTCTCTAGCCCATCTACAACATACCATGCCTGATCAGAGGATACTGCATGACCGCCTCCGCCTGGATCTGGACCGACGCCCACGGCAGCGACCGCAACGACTTCTCGCTGTTCCGCCGCGTGCTGGAGCTGCCGGCCTGGCCGGACTCCGCCGAGCTGCACCTCTTCGCCGACGCCCGCTACCGCCTGCGGGTCAACGGCACCATCGTTGGCTACGGCCCCGGCCGCTTCGTGCCGGCGCATCCGGCTTTCGACACCATCGACCTCAAACCGTGGCTGAGGCCGGGCACCAACGTGGTGCTGGTCGAGGCCTGGGCGCCGAACGCCAGCAGCTTCCAGGCCATGCCCGAGTCGCGCGGCGGCTTCATCGCCTGGGGCGCGATCAGCTGCCCCGGCGAGCAGTCCGATCTCGCCACGCCCGGCGCCTGGCGCTGCCGCCGCAGCGATGCGTGGGACGGCAGCGCACCGGCCTTCAGCTTCGCCCAGGGGCCGGTCGAGATCCTCGACGCCGCCCGTCTGCCGGACGCCTGCTCCGCCGATGCTGCGGGATGGCAGGCGCCGGTGGAGCGCAGCGATGGCCCGTGGGGTCCGCTGGAGCCGCGCAGCGTCCCCGCCTTCGGCCACCGCCTGCAGCGGCCGGCCCGCATCGCCCTGCTCGCCGCCCTCGACGACCGCGAGGAGCGTGTCTCCTGCCGCTGCTTCGTCCCCGGCATGCGCGCCAGACGCGGCAACGGCCCGCGGCTGCGCTTCCCCTACGCCCTCGCCATCCGCTCGCCGAAGGCCCAGAGCGTGACCCTGGGCCTGTTCTGGGGTCCGCACTATCTCAACGGCGCCGAGTTGACGCTGCAAGACGACCCGGTGCACCGCCAGAACGCGCAGGCCGCTGTGCAGGAGGGCTGGAACCTGCTCTATGGCGAGCCCGAGGTGCTCACCGACATCTGGGCCCAGTACGTGGCGGTGCCGCGCGATGCTGGTCTGGAGCTGTCGCCGCTGCACCACGGCCCGGCCCTGCCCGAAGACCAATTGGCCGCCCAGCGCGGCGCCGTACCGGCCACCCGCGAGGACGTTGCCCGCCTGCCCTTCGCCTGGCAGGAGTCCCGAGTGGCCGTCGCCGGCGCCATCCCCGCCCGCGACATCGCCTGGGACGTTCCCGGCCGCGAGCTGTGCCGCGATGCCCCGACCACCTTCCCGATCGCACTCGATGCCAGCCGGGACCCCGCCGGCTGGGTCGTCCAATGCGATTTCGCCGGCGAGTTCCTCGGCCATGCGGTCATCGACCTCGAGGCGCCGGCCGGAACGGTGGTCGATATCGCCAGCGAGGAGCGCCGCCGCGCTGACGGGCTGCTCGGTCTCTACACCTCCAATCCGTTCACCGACGCCGCCGACCGCGTCGTCCATGCCGGTGGCCGGCGCACGATCGAGCTCTACCACCCCCGCGGCGGCCGCTTCCTGCAGCTGACCGTGCGCCCGCCGCGCGGGGCCGGCGCCGTCAGCGTGCATGGCATCGCCGTGCGCGACCACCAGGTGCCGATCGCCCGCGAGGGCACCTTCGCCTGCCCGGATCCGGTCTTCGCCTGGACCTGGGACGCCTGCCACCGCACGCTGCAGGCCTGCGTCGAGGACGCCTTCCTCGACTGCCCGTGGCGCGAGCGCGGCACCTACCTCGGCGACTCGCTGGTCGAGACCGCCACCCTGGCGGCGTTCTCCCGCGACCTGTCGGTGGCCAAGCGCAGCCTGCGGCTGTGGGCGCAGGGCCAGCTGCCCGACGGACAGATGCAGGCCTGCGTGCCCAGCTGGCATCGCAAGCCGCACGAGGACTTCTCGCTGATCTGGATCCTCCTCCTGCATCACCTCTGGCGCTGCGATGGCGATCTCGCCGACGCCGGCCGCTGGTGGCCCGTGGTGGGCCGCATCCTGGCGAGCCCGGCGTGGCAGGCCGGCGCCGACGGGCTGTGGGACATGGGGCCGGGGACGCACCAGTTCATCGACTGGGGGGTGGTGAAGGAGGACCGCATCGGCGACGCCAACGGCAGCATCAACGCCTACCGCCATCGCGCCCTGGTCTGCGCCGGCGAGCTGGCGCGGGCCCTCGGCCGCAGCGACGAGGCGGCGGGTTTCGCCGCCCAGGCAGAGGCCGTGGCCGCCGCCTACCGCCGACGGCTGTGGCTCGCCGACGAGGGCCGCTTCGCCCGCCACACCGTCGGCGGCCAGCCCTCGCGCGACGGCGACGCCCTGCATGCCAACGCCCTGGCCCTGGCCTTCGGCCTTGCCGACACGCAGCAGGTGCCGGGCGTCATCGCCCACATCGAACGCGGTCTGGAGAGGAACCTCGAACGCGGTCTCAAGGGACGCGGTCAGGGGCACTTCGAACTGTATTTCCTGTCCTACGTGCTGGAGGGCCTGTACCGCCACGGCCGCAGCGAGCTCGCCGAGCGGGTGATGCGCGAGCACTGGGGTCTGACCATGGCGCACGGAGCCTGGACGATCTGGGAATGCTTCGGCAGCGGCGCCGCCGGTCTGGGCAGCCTGTGCCACGCCTGGAGCACCACGCCCGCGCGCTGGTTCCATGAGCGCATCCTCGGCGTCCGCCCGGAACGCGACGGTGACCTCACCCGTCTGCTCATCGCCCCCGATAGCGGGTTGGACTGGGCCGAGGGAGCGGTGCCGCATCCTGCCGGCCTGGTCCGCGTCGCGTGGCGGCGCAGCGGCGACCGTCTGGAGCTGCGCGCCAGCGCCCCGGCCGGCGTGCACCTGCGCGTCGAGCCGGGTCCGGCCTTCGCCGGCCTGCGCCTGGACGCGCGCCTCGGCTGACCTTCAGCGCGGATCGCGGCAGAGCGCGACCAGGTCGTCCAGGGCCATCACCGTGTCGGCGGCGCCGTACCAGATATGCACTTCGCCGGACGGTTTGAGCACCATGCCGGTGGGGAAGATGATGTGGTTGCGGAAGCCGCCATCGTCCTCGTAGGGGGCCTCGGGAAGATCAGTGGCTGCTTGCTCATGCCGACGACCTTGGACGGATCTTGCAGGCTGCTGCTCGCTGGCACGGCTGCTGCATCATTCTACCCTGACGTTCACATGCCCGACTACGAGATCGACCACGGCGAACCAGCGGCATCCCCTGCGCCGGCGCCAGCGCAGCCGGTCGTCGATCCCGCTGCGGCCCGCTGCGCCGAGGCGGCGCGCACGGCGGCGGTGGCCTCCATCCAGGGCGCCGAGCGCCAGCGTCATCACGTCGACATGCTCGCCCTCGCAGTGGCGGGCCTGTGCGGCCAGGGGCTGGGCGGGGCTACGCGGGTCGAGCAGTGGAACGGAGGCGACACGCTCGGCCTGCTCGCCGCCGTCGCCGGGCTGGGCGTGGCTGGCTGGATGTGGCGGCGCGCGCGCGTCACCGCCGAGGCGTTGTGGGCGACGCCGGTGCCGCTCGACGACGATGCGATCCGCAAGCTGTCGCTGCAGGACGAGACCAAGCGCGAGCGCGAGCGTCAGCGCCGCGACGAGGAGTTCGCGCGCATCGAACTGCTTGAGATCGATCTCGCCCTGTGCCGCCGGCGCCTGCGCCTGGCGGTCTGGGGCGCGGGTGCCGGTTCGGCATGCGGTTGGATGTGCGCCGCCACCGGGCCCTCCGGCAGCATGGCGATGGCCGCCACGCTGGCCGCCATCCCCGGATCCATCCTCGGTTGGCGCATCGCTGGCGGCGGCTGGCCGGCGCAGCTGGTGCAGCGCACGGTCATCACGGCATTGCCGGCAACGGGGCTGGCTGCGGCTGTGGCGCTCGACACGTCGCTGTTGTGGGCCCCGCTCGGTGCGGTGCTGGCCGCCGGCGCGGGCTGGTGGTGGCGGCAGCGCGTGTGCGACCTTGCCGGGTGCGGCCCCGAGGCGCCTGCGACCGACCCGGCGTAGGCTACTGGACGGCGATGTAGACCGTCTTGCTGCCGGTCTTGAACAGCGATTCGTCGCGCACGTCCTCGAAGCGCGGGCCGTGGCACTGCTTCAACCAGGTGGCGACCTGGTTCTGCACCTCGACCGTGGCCTTGGCGTTGGCCGAGGAGAACAGCGCGCTGACGGTGAAGCCGCGGCGCACGCTCGGCCCCTTGCCGAGATCGTTGTCGGCCAGGCCGATGCGCACCTTCTGGAAGGGCTTGCCGCCGAGCAGGCGGACGACCTGGGATTTGGCCCCTTCGGATCCGCGCTTCACCAGGCTCTGCAGAGCCAGCTCCGCGGGATCGATCTGAGGCTTGTTCGACGACAGGGCCATCGTGGTTCTCCTCGGTGCGGGAATATCCGCAGGTGGCCGGGGCGCACAATCGCCAAGGAGTGCTGCGAGGCGTCGCGGTCGCCGCTGCAACGTTTGCAACACTTCAGCTAAACCCTGAATATTCAGGGCGTCTGTTCAGGCGATTAAGGTTCGTACCGCAGCGCCAGTGAGCGGGATGGAGCCTGAGGCCAGCGTCCATTCCTGGCGGTGCTCGAGCACCTCGTCGGTCTTGAGCACGGCGTGCGGGCCCATCGTCTCCATCTCGACCATGAAGTTCTCAGGGCCGACGTACATGGCGATGTTGGCGTTGGCCGGATAGGCAGCCCCGCGCTCGTAGGGGGTGCGGATGGCGAAGGTCAGGTTGCGCGCCGGATCGACCAGGGCGATGGCGCCGGCCGGGGTCTGCACCATGCGCTTGGTCTCGCGACCCTTGGGCGTCAGCACGTAGGCGTCGTCGGTCAACTCGCCCTGCTCTTCACGGAAGCTGTTGGTGCCGTGACCGGCCCAGCAGCGGAAGACCGTGATGGTGGCGGTGTCCCAGCCGCTGCCGTCGCCCAGTGGTACAACGTAACGGGTATGCGGACCTGGGCGGGTGCACGTCAGCGCCCACAGGCCGCAGCCGAGCAGCATGTTGCTGCGGTTGGCGATGCGGTTGATCACCTCGATGCGGTCGTTGCGCAGGATGCGCACGCTGATCGAGCGCTGGGTGCGGGTCTCGCCGCACAGGGCGCCGGTGACGGTGAAGCCGTCGGCGGTCGTGGTGCAGGTGCCGGGGGCGTCGTCGTTGGCGTAGGTCTGCTCGTCCTCGTCGGCGCCCATGCGCGCGGTCCACACGCGGTGGCCGCCGCGCAGGTGCCAGGGGCGCTTCGCCTCGGGCTCGCGCACATACCGCAGGGGGTCGTTCTCCTCCCACAGCAGCAGGTTCTCGCCTCCCGGCGGCGACAACCAGGCGATGCGCGGCCCGGTGCCGTGCACGGCGACCAGGCGCAGGGCTGGAGTGGTGAGCTCGACGGCGGCGAAGCCGGCGTGGGTGATGGCGCGGATGGGCATGATGGACTCCGGAGCGACGCAGGCTGGCGGCCGGGAGGCTCCGTCCAGCCTCAGGGCGCCGGCGGCGGGTCCGCTGCCTTCGGGCTGCCCAGCGGACCATAGAGCGGCCAGCAGCGGTCGTTGCGCGGATCGCCGCCATCGTCGATCCCGTCGGCGCCGACGCTGTAGGCGCCGATCAGAAGCCCGTCGCGCTCGACGCGGTGCAGCGGTTTGGCGCCTGGCTCGAGAGCATCCGCCGGCCAGGTCGTCCCGCGCAATTCGGCGGCGAGGACCAGCAGGCGCATGCGCGCGACGTGGACGCCGGCGATCACCGGGACCGCCACCGGCATGGTCATCGCCGGGAGCAAGGTGCCCGGGCGCCACCACGAGGTCTGGCGCGCCGTGGCCTCGGCGGTGCGGGCGGCGGCGAGCTGCCCAGCGACATCGAGCGGGTCGCCCTGCGCTGCGGCGATGTCCTGCATCAGGGTGATGGTGCGTGCGCGTCCGGCGCGCAGCGCGACGGCGAAACCCCAGGCGTCGAAGGAGAAGGTACCGCCCTGGCGACCCAGGCGACGCCACACCTCCGCCGGATCGGCGGAGGCGGCGAAGCCGCGCAGCGAGGCGAGGTCGTTGCGCCACGCCTGGGCCAATCCGGCCGGCGCGAGCGGTGCGAGGGCTTCGGCGCGGGACGCGATCTGCGCCTTCGCCTCGCCGAGGTCGGCGGCGCGGGCGATCACCGCAGTGCACCACTGCTCGATCAGGTTCGCCTGGACCATCAGGCGCAGCAGGCCGGGCGGTTCCCGCGCCGGAATCAGCGCAGCGGCGGTGAGGATCTCCTCCGCCAGCCCGGCCGTCGGCACGAGCAGGATGCGTTCGCAGCGCAGGCGCATGTGCCGGCGCAGGGCGGCGACGTCGGGCAGGGTGGCGGCCGGCGAGAGGTCGCGGTGCGCGTCGACCGCGGCATCGCCCAGGCGGGCGAGGATCGCGGCGCTCTCGTCCACGGCTTTGGCGTCGAGCGCGGCATGGTGGACGGCCAGCTCCGCCGGCCGCGCCTGGCCGGGGACCGGCAGCCAGCCCTTGGCCGCCTCGTTCTCACCGTAGGGCTGGAGTTGCGCGCCGATGGCCAGCAGACGCCGCCAGTCGGCGGTACGTTCGGCGGTGGTGGCGGCGAAGGCGATGTCGGCGGGCAGCAATGGCAGCTTCAGCTCCCGCGTCCTGGCGTCGACCGCTTCGAGGTCGCCGTCGCTGTGCAGCCACAGACCGAGGCAGGCGACGAAGATGCCGAACAGGCAGACGATCAGGACCAGGGTCTGCCACCAGTTCAGGCGGCGCAGGAGGGCTATCATGGGCGGTAGGGCAAGCTACTGCGCAGCGGATCCCACGGTAGCCGGAAGGGGCGATGGCCAGTGCGGAAGCCGACCAGGCCGGATGGTTGCGGGACGTGAGCCGCAAGTAGTCTGCACCGCGTGCCATCGACCGACCCTGAGCCGGCAACCGAGCAGGCGAACAATGCCAGCATCCTGCTCAATGTGTCCTGGCGGGCGTGGCGGCTGCTCGGCCGCGACTGCGGTCCGGTCCGCACCACGGTCCTGCGCCTGGCCCTGGTCACGGGCGGTCCACCGATCATCGAGCGCGTCGATGGCAAGCCGCTGGGGGCGATAGCCGAACGCTGTCGCGGATCGATCGAGCAGGCCCTGCTCGATCTGCGTGAACGCTCCCGGGCGCGCAGGGTCACCAGCCGCCACCTGCGGGATGCTCACCCGCCTGGCGATCCGCCACCGCCTGCGCCCGAGGAGGCCGGATCCGCCCTTGAGCCGCGCATGCCGGATGGATCGGCGGTCCCTCGACCTGGGCCGTACAAACGCCCGCCAACCGGCATCTTCCGTTGCGACAAGCAGGCGATCACCGATCGCATCGATCGCCTGAAACGCGACGCACGGCCGGCCGAGCCGGAGCCGAAGCCTGAATCGAAGCCTGAGCCGAAGTCCGATCCCAAGACTGACGCCATCGCCAGGCTGGCGGCCCTGCGCGCCCTGCATGCGACCCGGAAGAGCGACGATGGCGCCGTCACCCCGTTCGATGCGGCGCCGGCGGCACCCGAGACGACCGGACCGCCGGACAAGCGCTCCTCATCCGTGTTCCGCTGCGAGCGCGAGGTCATCACCGACCGCATCACCCGCTTGAAGCGCAAGGCCGACATCACGCCGCTGTCCCCACCCTCGCTGGGCGAAGGGGAGGCGCCGAAGACAGGATAGCCGACGATCATATATCATATATGATCCGTCTTGCCCAGTCGATGCCGGGCGATAGACCAGAGACATGCCCACCGACATCCTCGCCGCGGTCGCCGCCGCGCGCATCGTTCCCGTGATCGTCCTGGACAAGGCCGCTGACGCGGTGCCCCTGTGCAAGGCCTTGGCGGCTGGCGGCCTTCAGGTCGCTGAGATCACCTTCCGCACCGCCGCCGCGAAGGAGGCGATCGCCATCGTGGCGCGTGAGTTCCCCGAGTTCGTGCTCGGGGCGGGTACCGTGACCACGCCGGAGGAGGTCGCCGCCGCCCGCAGCGCCGGCGCCCGCTTCGCGGTCGCTCCGGGCTGCAATCCGGACATCGTCCGCCTGGCCCAGGCCTCGGGCCTGCCCTTCTGGCCCGGCGTGTGCACCCCCAGCGACGTCGAACGCGCCCTGGCCATTGGCTGCACCACGCTGAAGTTCTTCCCCGCGGTCGCCGCCGGCGGCATCCCCATGGTCAAATCGCTGCACGCGCCCTATCAGCATCGCGGCGTGCGCTTCGTCGCCACCGGCGGCATCGAGACCGGCAACCTCAAGGAGTGGCTGTCCACCCCCGGCGTGATCGCCATCGGCGGCACCTGGATGGTGGCGCCCAAGCTGATCCAGGCCGGCAACTGGGCCGAGATCACCAGGCTGACCGCCGGAGCGGTGGCCATCGCCCGCGGGGCGGGCTAGTTTCGAGTTTCGAGTTTTGAGTTTCAAGATTACCGAACTACCTCCTCGCAACAGGACCGCTCATGCCTGCCCCCGAAACCCGAAACCCGAAACCCGAAACTCCTGTCGCCCTCGTCACCGGCGCCTCGCGCGGCCTCGGCCGCGGCGTCGCCATCGAACTCGCCAAGGCCGGCTGGAGCGTCGGCATCAACTACGCCGGCAACGCCGCCGCGGCCGAGGAGTGCGCCGCGCTGTGCAAGGCCGCGGCGAAGGACGCAGGCCAGCGCTTCGTCCCGCTGCAGGGCGACATCAGCCAGGCGGCGCAGCGGCAGGCTCTGCTCGACGCGCACCTCGCGGCCTTCGGCCGCATCGACAGCCTGGTCAACAACGCCGGCGTCGCGCCGAACGTGCGCGCCGACATCGTCGAGGCGGGCGAGGAGAGCTTCGACCGCCTGGTGGCGATCAATACCAAGGGGCCGTACTTCCTCACCCAACTGGTGGCGAAGCACTGGCTGGCGCAGAAGCCTGCCCCGGCCTCGCGCTACCATTCGATCGTCTTCTGCACCTCGATCAGCGTGCACACGGCCTCCGTGATGCGCGGCGACTACTGCATCAGCAAGGCCGGCGTGGCGATGGCGGCCCAGCTGTGGGCGGCGCGTCTGGCTCCGGAGGGCATCATGGTCTACGAGGTGCGTCCGGGCATCATGAAGACCGACATGACCGCTGGCGTCACCTCCAAGTACGACGCGCTGATCGCCCAGGGCCTGGTGCCGCAGAACCGCTGGGGCACCGGTGAGGACGTCGGCCTGGCGGTGAAGGCGCTGGTCGCCGGCGACTTTCCGTTCAGCAGCGGGACGGTCATTGATGTCGATGGCGGCTTCCAGATGAGAAGGCTTTGAGCTCAGGGGCTTCGCCCCTACGGCCCGTCGGGCCTACCCCCGGGCTTTGTCGTGGTTCGGTCGCGTCGAAAGACCTCCGCGACCGTGGGCGGATGGGCTTCGCCCATTATATCCGCCCACCACCACTCGGCGCCCGCCCCATCGCTGCGCGACGGGGCCCCATTTAGGACCACCCATGCCCATCGAAGTCCCCCAGCCAATCCTCGACGCCCTCACCCGCGTCGACATGCCCGCCCTGCCAGCGTCGCCGGCCATTGGCGAGTCGATCACCGTCGACGGCGTCCATCTGCCGGTCCTGCGCACCGGGGTGCTGATCATCGGCAGCGGCGCCGCCGGACTGCGCGCCGCGGTCGAGGCCAACCGCGCCGGCCTCGAGGTGACGGTCGCCACGATGAGCCCGTTCGGCGGCACCTCGGCCTGCTCGGGCTCGGACAAGCAGACCCTGCACACCGCCGGGACCTCCAACAAGGGCGACAACTTCGTCAAGCTGGCGAACGACATCGGCGCTGGCGGGGCGATGGATCTCGACCAGGCCTACGTCGAGGCGGTTGGATCGATCGGCGCCTTCGCCGGGCTGCAGTACCTCGGGCTGCCGCTGCCGACCGACCGCTTCGGCGCCGTGCTGCGCTACCAGACCGACCACGACGACGTCGGACGCGCCACCAGTTGCGGGCCGCGCACCTCGCGCCTGATGGTCAAGGTGCTGGCCGAGGAGGCGCTGCGCCTGGGCGTCCCGGTCCGTCGCCGCTGCGAAGCGGTGCAGTTGATCGTCGTCGACGGTCGCTGCCTCGGCTGCATCGCGGTCGATCGCGAACTGGGCGATGGCGCCAACCTGCAGGGTCTGTGCGTGCTGCTCGCCGGCGCCACCGTGCTCGCCACCGGCGGGCCGGGCGAGCTCTACCGCGACAGCGTCTATCCGCGGCACTGCTACGGCTCGCTGGGCATGGCGATCGAGGCCGGCGCGGCGGTGTGCAACCTGACCGAGAGCCAGTTCGGCATCGGCACGCGCCGCCAGGAGTTCCCCTGGAACCTCTCCGGCACGTACGTGCAGGTGGTGCCACGGGTGTTCAGCCGTGACGCCGCGGGAGTCGAGCGCGAGTTCCTCATGGACTGGTACCGGACCCCGCGCGAGGCGGCGAGCAACGTCTTCCGCAAGGGCTACCAGTGGCCGTTCCATGCCAGCCGCATGCTGAATTACGGCTCGAGCCTGGTCGATCTGGCGATCCACCACGAGTCGCGCCTGGGACGCACCGTCTGCCTCGACTTCACCCGGAATCCCACCGGCTGGACGCTCGACGAACTCGACGACGATGCACGCTCGTATCTCGCCAACAACGAGGCGCTGCTGGCGACGCCGATCGAACGCCTGCGCCGGATGAACCCGCTGGCCATCGAGTTGTACCGCATGCACGGCAGCGACATCGCGCGCGATCCGCTGCCGTTCAACGTCAACAACCAGCACATGAACGGCGGTGTCGAGGTCGACACCTGGGGCCGCAGCAGCATCCCCGGCCTCTACGCGCTGGGCGAGGTCGCCGGCACGCATGGCGTCACGCGTCCCGGCGGCGCCGCGCTGAATGCCGGCCAGGTCATGGGCGTGCGGGTGGCGAAGCATCTCGCGTCGCAGCGTCCGCAGCGTCCGGGTCTGCCGGCCGCGGCGGTGCAGGCCGCGGCGCGAACCGCGCTGGCGACGGCGCGCTGCGATCGCGGCCCAGCCGCCCCTGCCCTGCGCGACGAGATCCAGGCGCGGATGAGCGACCACGCCGGCTTCATCTGCCCGGTTGGCGAGGTTGCCGGCGCCAAGGCCGCCGCGGTCGCGCTGCGCATCCGCGTGCTGGCCTCCGGCATCGCGACGACCCCGGAGCGCTCGGCCGAGGCCTTCCGCTGGCGCCACCAGGCGCTGCTGTCGGAGGCGGTGCTGACCGCCCTCGACGCCTACGTGCAATCCGGTGGCGGCAGCCGCGGCGCCCGCGCCTATTGCGACCCGTCAGGGACGAAGGTGCCGGAGGCGCAGTCGGTCGACTGCGCGGCCTTCCGCTTCCGCGAAGAACGGCCAGAGCAGCGGCGCGAGAAGCTGACGCTGCGCTGGAACGGGTCGTTCAACCTGTCGCGCACCCCGCTGCGCGGCATGGAGGATCCGGCCCGGATCTTCTTCGAGAAGAACTGGGCGCCGTACCTGACCGGGTCGGTGTACGGGGACGGCTTCGCCCACGACTGAGGCGGGCGCAGCGTCGTCGTGGCCACATCCCAGGAGGCCAGTCGATGGACGACAGCACCGTTTCGACCATGCTCGGCCACATGATCACCCGCCTTGCCCACGTCTGCCTCAACGTCCGCGACATCCAACGCACCATCGCCTTCTACCGCGACGCGCTCGGCCTGCCCCTGCATTTCCGGTTCACCAAGGGGGGCAAGGTGATGGGCGCGTACTTCCGCGCCGGCCGGGACAACTTCGTCGAGGCATTCGAGAAGCCCGACGTGGAGGTGAAGAACACCGGCATCACCCACTTGTGCCTCGAGACCCCCGACCTCGACGCGGCGATCCGCGTACTAGCTGCCAAGGGCGTGACCTGTTCGGCGAAATCGCTGGGTTGCGACCGCTCGTGGCAGACCTGGCTGGCCGATCCCGACGGCAACGCCATCGAGTTGCATCAGTATACCGCCCAGAGCCGACAGTATCTTGGTGGCGATGTCGAGGTGGACTGGTGACCGGAGGACTGTCCTCGGCGCAGCGCGTCATCATTGGAAACAGCCAGCCGCCACAGCACCTGTAGGAGCCAGCAGAAGCCCTGAGGGGCGTTCATGCCGGAATCGGATACATGGATGCCGATGGCAGCCATGGGATGTCGCAGCGGCATAGCAGGATGGCGGTATGCACCCGCACACTGCCCTGCAGATCAGCCTCCCATCGATCACCCCGGTCGACCGCACGGTCGCCGACATCCCGGCTCGGCCGACGGTGCGACCGTCCGATCTCGAACTGCCGGCGGCGGGTCTCGACCTCTCGCGTGCAGCGGCGATCTACCGTGAGCACGGCGCCCTGGTCATCCGCGGTCTGTTCAGCCGCTACATGGCCGAGGTGCGCTCCGACATCGAGCGGTCTGCGCGCCAGGCGCTGCAGTTGCTGCCGCAGGCCGAGACGGTCCATGAGGGCTGGAACACGCCCGACGGCACGCTGTTCCTGCCCGCACCGCAGGGGTATGACCGCGACAAGCAGATCATGGTCCTGGGCTGCGGCTACCGTACCTCTGGCGCGATGTTCCGCTCGGCCCTCGATGACACCATGTGTGATCTCGCCGCCACCCTGGTCGGGCCGGACGTCGAATTGTTCATGGACGGTCAGGTGCTTTACAAGGAGCCGGTCGGCGGCCATCCCAAACACCTGCACCAGGATTCGGCCTACTTCGAGCACCGCTTCGATGGACCGATGGCGGTGCTCAACTACGTCGTCGATACCGACCTGGAGAACGGCGCCCTGCACGTCATCCCCGGCTCGCACCGCTGCGGCCTGATCCAGCATGTCGACACGTTCAGCCATCTCGGCCTGGATGGCGGGGCGTGGCCGTGGGAACGTGCCCTGCCCATCTGCGGGAAGGCCGGCGACGCCATCATCTTCCACGTGCACACCATCCACGGCTCGCAGGTCAACCGCTCTCGGGCGTCGCGGCCGGTGTGCATCCACCGCTACCGAAATGCGCAGGACTACGTCGTGGTCGGAGCCACCTCGACGCAGAAGCGCAAGGACGCCGAGAGCGCCGAGGCACGCGCCGCCGCCGGCCGCAGCCGCTGGCAGCAGCGCGGCATGATGGTTCGCGGTTTCCGGCCGTTCGCGGAGTGATGACGCAGGGATGTCCGGCGCGTCCGGAGGTATGTGTGATCCCGTCCACGCCGGGTCGCTCCGCCTGGACCATTCGGAGTCGGCGAGTTGTGTCGCGATCTTCCGCTCCGCAGCAGCACCGTCAGAAGGTGGTGACGACCTGCATGAGCAGTGAGGTCGAGCGTTCGACGTCCTGACCGGCGATGACGCGGTCGAGGCCCAGTCCGAGGCGGCCGACCTCGCCGATGAGTTGCACGCCGAGCGTGAAGCTGGTCTCCTCGGTGCCGGAGGTTTCGTTCGAATCCTCCTCGCGGACGTGGTGCAACTCGATCTGCGGCTGGATGGCATCGGTCAGCTGCCATCCGGCCGCGAGATCCATCGACCACGTGCCATGGCTGTCTTCACTCCCGAGTACCCGGCTGTGGCCGACCGCTGCGCCGAGCGCGAGGCGTTCGATCGTCACTGTGGTTGCGAGAGTCAGACCGACGCCCCAGTCCTCGGAGCCGGTACTGAGCTCGTCCTCGGGGCGGCCGTCGCCGACCGGGATGGAGACCTCAGGCAGCAGGGCCACGGCAGAAGTCCCATTGGCGAGGATCTGCCATTTCGCCCCAAGAACCATATCGGTCGGACCGCTGCCCGAGTCCGGATCGGCAGCCTCGTCGTCGATGCGGGCCCAACCGAGGGTAACCCCTGCGTCGAGTCCGTCACGGATGCCGATGGTGGCGCCAGCCTCGAAGGTGCGTTCGGTGAGGTCTCCGCCGCGGTCCTGTGCGTCGCCGCGGCCGTCGAAGGACTCTCGGCTGCGCGTCCAGGATAGTCCGAGCGCAATTTCGATTCGACCTTGCTCGACCGGGATGGCGTCAGGAGTGGCGAGTTTGGCCGCCTCGACTTCGACGGCGCAGACGAGGGCGGGAATGATCGCGAATATGGGGCGGAGCATGGGGTTTCCCTCAGTGGTGGCCCGTGTGTATAGTAATGAAAATCATTATCAATAACAACGGGTGCGTTTCAACTCAGGCCGGTGCAGGCGAGCAGGTCGGTGTCGCTGAGCAGTTCCGCCGTCGGCCCGTCGGCCGCGAGCCGCCCGGTGTCGAGGATGATGGAACGCGGACAGAGTTCGCGGACCAGCGCGAGGTCGTGGCTGGCCACCAGCAGGGTGCAGGGCAGGGCGGCGAGCAGGGCGATCAGTTCGCGCCGGGTGCGCGGATCGAGGCTGGCGGACGGTTCGTCGAGGACGAGCAGCGACGGGCGCATGGCGAGGACGGCGGCGATGGCGGCGCGCTTCTTCTGGCCGAGGCTCAGGTGGTGCGGATGGCGCGATGCGAGACTGCCGATGCGCATGGCGGCAAGGGCTTCGTCGACGCGCTCCTGCACGGCGTCCCCGGATAGCCCGGCCTGGCGCGGGCCGAAGGCGATGTCGTCGCGTACGCTGGCGCAGAACAGCTGGTCATCGGGATCCTGGAAGACCAGGCCGACGCGCTGGCGGATCTGACGCAGGGTGGCCGGACCAAGGACGAGGCCATCCACGGCGACGCCGCCGCTGCCGCGCAGCAGGCCGTTGAGCAGTTGCAGCAGGGTCGACTTGCCGGCGCCATTGGCGCCGAGGACGGCGACGCGTTCGCCATCCGCCAGACGTAGCGAGAGATCGGCCAGGGCGACCGTTCCGTCAGGGTAGCGGAAGCCGACGTTGGTCAGTTCCAGCATAGCCGCCAGGCCAGGGCGCAGGCGAGCACGCCGGTCGCCAGCAGGGCCTGGCGCGGGCACCAGGGACGCGGCTCAGGCGCGACCAGTTCACCGGCGAAGCCGCGCGCGAGCATCGCGGCATGGACGCGCTCGGCGCGAGCGACGCTGCGCAGGAACAAGGCGCCGATCAGATCGCCGATGATGCGGGCATGGAGCAGGTGCCTCGGCCTGAAGCCGCGAGCCACGGCGGCGCGGCGCAGGCGTGACGCCTCTTCGCCCAGCAGATGGAGATAGCGGGCGGTCAGGCCGAGCTGGAGGACGAGGAAGCGCGGGCAGCGCAGGGCGGCGAGGGCGGCGAGGAGCCTGTCGACCGGGGTGGTGGCGGCCAGCAGCACCAGCGCGCTGCAGCCGAGTCCGGCTTTCGCCAGCATGCCGAGCGCGGCATCAAGCGGGCCCTGGCGCAGCAGCGGAGCCGCCGCCGCGACCAGCACGAATGGGGCCAGCAGCAGCAGCCGGCGCAGCAGGACGAGCGGCGGCACGCGCGCGAGGATCGCGGTGGCCAACGGCAGGACCGACAGGCCGGCGAGGAGGTCGAGGCGCTGCGGCGGGACGCTGACGACGATGAGGACGTAGCCGAGGCAGACGATGAGGCGGAGACGGGCGTCCATCAGGCTGGGCGGCGGCGGACCAGGCGCGCCAGGCCCCAGCCGGCGGCCAGCACGATCAGGGTGCCGACGATGCCGGCCAGACCGGTGGCGAGGGCCTCGTGCTCGATGCCCGGCACGGCGTAGTCGGGGATGGGCGAAGCGGTCCAGGCTGGCTGCTCTGCGGCTGCGATGCCCTTGCCTTCGGCGACATGTTCGAGGCCATCGGGATGCGGCGAAGCGAAGGGCGAGACGAGGCCGGCCAGCACCAGGCAGACGGCGATGCCGAGGATGAGGAACAGGCGGTTCATGCCGCGGCCTCCGCGCGGCGCAGGTCGGGCAGCAGCTCGGGCCGGGCGGCCAGGACGCTCGAGACCACGGCGACGGTGATCAGCGCCTCGCCGATCCCGATCACGGCGTGGACCCCGACCATCGCGGTAAGCACCGGGCCGACGGGATGGCCGGAGAAGCCGAGTTGGAAGGAGCAGGCGGTCGCGGCGGCCAGGACCGACAGCCAGCTGGCGAGTCCGATCACGACCAGGGAGACGCCCCGGGTCCGCGGCAGGATGAGGCGGCCGAGGGCGAGCAGCAGCGCCGGTACGATCACCCCGACCACCGCCATGTTGACGATGTTGGTGCCCAGGGCGGTGAGGCCGCCATCGGCGAAGAGCAGGCACTGCACCATCAGCACCAGGCTGATGACCAGGCAGGCGGCCCACGGCCCGAGCAGGACGAGAGCGAAGGTGGCGCCGAGGAAGTGGCCGCTGGTTCCGCCGGCGACCGGGAAGTTGAGCATCTGGGCGGCGAAGACGAATGCGGCGGTCATGCCCAGCAGCGGCACCTGGTGCTCGGCCAGGGTGCTGCGGATGCGGGCGAGGGACACGGCGACGGCGGCGACCGCGATCGCCGCGCAGGCGAGGTTGATCGGCCCGCTGATGAATCCGTCTGGAATGTGCATAGACAGGCAGATTTGCCTGTATTACGAAATGTCAAATCGTAATATTGTTGACCAGGTATACTATGCGTGGCCAGCAGGGCTGACCAGGCTCAGGGCGACCTGGTCGACGCCCTTCAGCTGGCGGAAACGTTCCGACAGCTGGTGGATCTCCCGACTGTCGCCCTCCACCAGCAGCACCTCCATGCAGGTGTGGTGATCGAGGTGGACGTGGGTGGCGGCGAGGATGTGGACCACGCTGTCGTGCTGCAGTTGCACCAGGGCGGCCGGCAGCTCGCGCTGATGGTGGCGGTAGACCAGGGTGATCGAGCCATGCATCGGTCCGCCGGCGCTGAAGGCGCGGATCGCCAGGTGCGTGCGCAGCAGGTCCTGCAGGAAACGCGAACGGTTCCCCGCCCCGGTCGCCTCGGTCAGCCGCTCCAGCTGCTCGAACAACGGCTTCTCCAACGTCATGCTGATGCGGACGAGGTCGCTCATGGCCGCACCGTCGGCGGGGGCGCTGCCGGTGCCAGCGAAAGCTCGCTCAGCGCAGGCCGGCCGGCAGCGGCCGCAGCCGATGCACCAGCCCGAGCCACGAGAGGACGAGCAGCGCGTACCAGGTCAGGTCGATCTGCCACCAGCGGAAGCCCTGCCGCACGCTGCCCTGGTTGTGATGGTGGTTGTTGTGCCAGCCTTCGCCGAGGACGAGGAGGGCGATGAGGGCGTTGTTGCGGCTGTCATCATGGGTCGGGAACGGCCGCGTGCCCCAGACATGCATCACCGAGTTGACGCTGAAGGTGGCGTGGGCCAGCACCACGGTCGAGATGCAGAACCACACCAGCAGCTGCGGTCCCGAGGTGTCCCAGCCGTGCAGGCCGAGCCACCAGCCGAGGGCGAGGCAGGCCCCGGCCAGCAGGGCAGGAACCACGGCGTCGAAACGGTCCAGCCACATCAGTTCGGGTCTGGCAGCGAGATCGGGGACCAGTTCCAGCCGGGTGCGGTAGGCTCCGTCGGCCAGGAACCAGCCGAGGTGCGACCACCAGAAGCCATGCTGGCGCGGCGAGTGCAGATCGCCCGCGTCGTCGCTGTGGCGGTGGTGATGGCGATGGTGCGCCGCCCACCACAGCACGCCGCGTTGCCCGGCCGAGCCGCCGAGCACGGCGAGGAGGAACGAGACCCAGCGCGGGGCGGAGAAGGCACGGTGCGAGAAGTGGCGGTGGTAGCCGGCGGTGATGCCGAACATGCGCACGAGATAGAGCGTGACGGCCAGGGCGATGGCGGTCGGGCTGACGCCGACCAGCGGCACCGCCAGGCAGGCGAGATGCACGCCGACGAACGGCAGCAGGCGCAGGAGGTCGATATGGCGGGGATCGCCCGCGTCGACGCCGGCGCTGTGGTGGCTGTCGAACCAGCGTCGCAGGCTGTCGATCATGGACGCTCCAGGGCGGCGTCGATCGCCGCAAGGAAGGCGGCGTCGTCCGGAGCGGTACGCGATCCGAACTGGCTGACCGTGGTGCCGTCGCGGGCGATGAGGAACTTGTTGAAGTTCCACGACACGGCGCTGCAGCCCGGCCTGGTGGTCAGCCAGCGCCAGAAGGGATCGGCCTCGGTCCCCTTCACCACCGCCTTGCTCATCATCGGGAAGGTCACGCCGTAGGTCAGGGTGCAGAACGACTTGATCTCGGCTTCATCGCCCGGCTCCTGGCCGGAGAAGATGCCGAAGTCGTTGCTCGGCACCCCGATCAGCACCAGGCCGCGGTCCTTGCGGCCGGCGTAGAGCTTCTCCAGCCCGGCGTACTGGCCGGTGAAGCCGCACTTCGAGGCGACGTTGACCACCAGCAGGACCTTGCCGCGGTGCTGGGCGAGCGGGTGCGGCCTGCCGTCGATGTCGGTGAGCACCACGTCGAAGGCGCTGGCCAGCGCCGGCGCCTCGACGCAGCGGGCGCAGCCGCTCAGGGCGAGCATGGCGGCGAGGATGGGGATGGGGCGCATGGCGGTCCTTCAGGAGGTGCCGAGCAGGGCGGTGCGGAAGCGGGCGTCGACCGGATCGGGTCCGAGCCAGATGGCGAACAGGGCGTGGGCGAAGTCGGCACCCGGGATGGTGTCGACCACCTCGCCGCCGAGTTCGACGCTGGTGCCGACGCCGGGCAGGTAGGTGAACACCAGGGCATCGTGCTCGACCACGTCGCGGTAGAGCGCGTTGAGCAGTTCCAGGCGCGGGCGCAGGGCCTCGCGTTCGGCCTCCGGCAGCTTGGCCCCGAGCGTCGTGCTGGTCGCCTTGGCCAGGTCGGCGGCCTTGATGGAGCGGCGGTAGCGGAACTCCAGGCGCTTCGGCACATCGTCGAGCGGCCCGGCGGACGGCTTGGCGGCATCGATCCACAACCCGGCGTCGTAGATCGCGAACAGCCGGTTCCAGCGCAGGGTTCCGCCACCGCGGATGGCCAGCTCGGCCGATCCGATCGCGATGCGGTCGGTCAGGACATGGTCGCCCACCTGCAGGGCGGGGAGCGCGCAGGCGCCCGCCAGCAGCAACCCGGCGAGGCGGATCATGGCCGCACCATGCGGTAATGGCTGACCAGCCATTCCTGGCCGCGGTCGTAGGCCCACAGCTCCTCGCAGGCGAGGAAGAACATGCGCCAGCGCTGCACCAGCACGGCGGGGTCCTCGCTGGGCCGGGCCTGGGCCAGGATGCCGCGCGCCGCGCGGTCGAGGTTGTCCAGCCAGCCGCGGGCGGTGCGGGCGTAGTGGGTGCCATCCCAGCGCCAGTGCGCGGCCACGCGCAGGTCGTCCTGCAGGCGCAGCGGCAGGCTGTCGGCCGGCATCATCCCGCCGGTGAAGAAGTGGCGGCCCATCCAGTCGTCCTCGCCGTCGGTCTGGAACAGGTAACTGGAGGTGCGGTGGGTGAAGACGTGGAAGAACAGCTCGCCGCCCGGCTCCAGCCAGGTGGAGATGCGGCGGAACAGCTCGCTCCAGTTGCGCAGGTGCTCGAAACATTCGACCGAGACGACGCGATCGAAGCGGCGACCGGGATCGAAGCCGGCGAGGTCGGCGGTGATGACCTCGAGGTTGCCGAGGCCGCGCCGCGCCGCCTCGGCCGTGATGTGGGCGCGCTGGCTGGCGCTGTTCGACACCGCGGTGATGCGAGCGCGCGGGAATCGGCCCGCCATCCACAGCGACAGCGAGCCCCAGCCGCAGCCGAGTTCGAGGATGCGCTGGCCGTCGGCGAGGCGGGCGCGCGCGGCGGTCAGGGCGAGGGCGGCCTCCTCGGCCTCGGGCAGGCTGGCTCCGGGCGCGAACCAGCAGGAGGAGTACTTGCGCTGCGGGCCGAGGCACAGGCCGAAGAAGTCCGCCGGCACCTCGTAGTGCTGCGTGTTGGCGGCGCGCTGTTCGACCGCCAGCGGGGCCTGGCGCAGACGCTCGACAAACAGCTGCTCGCGCTCCTGCTGCGCCTCCACCCCGCCCTCGGCGAGGCTGGCGGCGCGTTGGCGCAGCAGGCGGCGGATGCCGAGGCGGATCGCGGCGTCAGGCAGCACGCCGCTTTCGGCAAGGCGGATGGTCAGGGGTTCGCGGACGGGGGCGAGGGCGAGGGCGGTCATCTCAGGACTCCGAACGGGGGAACCAGGGGATCAGCACCGGTACGCGGCGCTGGTAGTCGCGGTAGTCGTCGCCGCGCGTCTCGAGGCAGCGGCGCTCGACGTGGGGGATGCCGGTGATCCACCAGAGGAAGGCGAACATCAGGGCTGGCCACAGCCACAGCCAGGCGCCATGCATGGCGCCCAGGCCCAGCACCACGTAGGCCCACCAGTGCAGCCATTCGCAGGCGTAGTTGGGGTGGCGCGACCAGGCCCACAGGCCGGTGCGGCAGGTGCGCCCGCGGTTCGCCGGGTCGGCGCGCCACCGCGCCAGCTGCCGGTCGGCGATGGTCTCGCCGGCCACCGCGGTTAGCCAGATCGCCACCGCGGCGAGGGTGTGCCAGCCCGGCGGGCGGGCGTCGGCCGACAGCAGCACGAAGGGCAGCGCGAACAGCAGGACCAGGCCGGCCTGGAAGAGGAAGAAGGCGAGGAACCCGGCGGAGGCGTGGCGGCCGAGCGCGGCGCGCATGCGCGCATAGCGGCCGTCCTCGGGCTTGCCAAGCACGCGGTCGCGCAGCAGGTGCCAGGCCAGGCGCCAGCCCCACACGGCGCCCATCGCGCCGACCGCCAGCCGGGCGAGCAGGTCGCCGGAACCGCTCGCCGCCGCGACGATCGCTCCGGCGCCGATGCCGAAGGCCCAGCCCGCATCGACGATGCCGGCGTCGCGGGTGCGCTGCTGCCACAGCCACAGCGCGACCATCAGCGCGGTCGCGCCGACGGCGATCCAGGCGGCCTGCTCGCCAAGGGTCAGCATGGTCGCCAGCCGGGACGGGCGAACAGCAGATGGCTGACACCGATGGCGCGTTCGCGGAAGCCGCCTTCGCAGTAGGCGAAGTAGAAGTCGAACTGGCGCAGGAAGGCTGCGCTGTAGCCCTGGGCGAGGATGGCCTCGCGGTTGGCGTGCAGCCGCGCACGCCAGTCGGCCAGGGTGCGGGCGTAGTGCAGGCCGAAGTCCTCCTGGCGCACCAGGTCGAGGCCGCCGGCCTTGGCGTTCGCCGCCAGCAGGGCGGCGAGCGAGGGGATGCACGAGCCGGGGAAGATCCAGCGCTTGATGAAGTCGACTTCGCGGGCGGCGGCGGCGAAGCGCTGGTCGGGGATGGTGATGGCCTGGATCAGGGCCGCGCCGTCAGGCTTCAGCAGGTCGCGGATGCAGCCGAGGTACTGCGCGTACTGCTGGTGGCCGATCGCCTCGACCATCTCGATCGAGACGAGGCGGTCGGCCGGATCGGCGGCCAGCCTGCGCGGCAGGTCGCGATAGTCGTCGCCGAGCACGGTGATGCGGTCCTGCAGGCCCGCCTGCCGCACCCGCTCGATGGCGAGCTGGCGCTGCGCCTCGCTGATCGTCGTGGTGGTGACGCGCACGCCGTAGTTGCGCGCCGCATGGATCGCCAGGCCGCCCCAGCCGGTGCCGATCTCGACCAGGTGCTGGCCGGGGGCCAGGCCCAGGCGCGTGCAGACGGCGTCGAGCTTGGCCACCGCCGCCTCGGCCAGGGTGGTCTCGGGCCGGGCGTACCAGCAGGCCGAATAGCTCAGGGTCGGGTCGAGGACCTGTTCGAAGAAGGCGTTGCCGAGGTCGTAGTGCGCGGCGATGTTGGCCCGCGCCCCGTTCCGCGAATTGCGGTGCCAGGCGTGGGCCAGGCGGCGCAGCGGCGCCGACAGCGCGGCCCAGCCGCGGTCGAAGCGGTCGGACAAGTCGCGGTTGCGCGCGAACAGCGCGATCAGCGCCGGCAGGTCCTCGCTGCTCCACAGGCCCTCGGTGTAGGCCTCGCCGACGCCGACGCTGCCGCCGAGCAGCGCCGCCGGCCAGAAGGCCGGGTCATGCACCGCCAGGCTGGCGACGACCGGGCCGTCGCCCAGGATGATGGGTTCGGCCCCGGGCTCGCGCAGCTGCAGCGCACCGCGGCGCAGGCCGGCGAAGGTGGCGAGCACGCCGCGGCGGCAGCTGCGCTCCCACCAGCCGATGGCGGTTGCCTGGGGACGGGACAGGGTGATGGCGTCGCTCATGCGGCCCTCGCGGGTATGGTGGCGGGATGCGGGTGGAAGGTGGCGCCGCGCCACCACAGGGTCAGCGCGTGCCAGTAGATCATGGTCAGGGCGAACAGGCTCATCGCGGGATAGCGGAACCACAACTGGGCCAGGGTGCCGTCGTTCCACGGCCGGCGCTGCAGGGCCAGCGAGGCGTCGAAGACGCAGCGGCCGCCCTGGAGGTTGCGCATGTGCACGCCGAGGCGTTCGCCGGGGGCGCTGAACGCCCAGGCGTATTCGTGGTCCATGCCGTGGAACGGGCTGACATGGAAGATCTTGGCGAAGCGCCAGCGCATCCGCCCGTCCTGCGCCGGCAGGACGTAGGCATGGCGTTCCAGCCACGGCGTGTTGGTGATCTCGGCGACGATGGTCTCGACCCGCTCGCCGCCGGCGTCGAAGCAGTAGTAGAACGACACCGGGTTGAAGCAGGCGCCGAGGTAACGCAGGTGGGTGAGGAGCCGGATCGGGCCGGTGGGGCGCGTGCCGGTGCGTCGTTCGACCAGATCGCGCACCGCCTGGTCGAGCGGCACGCGGGCATCGCCCAGGTAGTCGGCGCGGCGGAAGCTCGCCGGCGCCGGCGCCTCGCGCCGCCACCACTGGCGGCCGCGGAACAGGCCGGGCAGCTCGGCGAGGTCGAGCCAGCACATGAAGATGCGGTGGCGGTAGAACTGCGCCCGGTCGTGCCGCCGGCGATGGCGGATCCAACCCGTGTAGATGGCGCTGTTCACGGCCGGATTCCAAAACGTTCGCACACCGCCAGGGCCGAGACCACGCCGTCCTCGTGGAAGCCGAAGCGCCAGTAGGCGCCGCAGTGGCTGACGCCATGGTGCCGGATCAGCTCACCATGGCGGGCCTGGGCCGCGGGCGCCGCTGCGGTAAAGCGCGGGTGGTGGTAGAGGAAACGGTCGAAAACCCGGCCGGGATCGACCGCCTGGTTGAGGCTGACCAGGAAGGGCGTGGGCGTATCCAGGCCCTGCAGGCGGTTCGACCAGTAGGTGACGGCCGGCGGGGCGCCGTCCGCGCCGGGGCGGACGTTCCACGAGGCCCAGGCCCGACGCAGGCGCGGCATCGCCGACGGATCGCTGTGCAGCACCGCCTCGTTGGCCTGGTAGGGTATGGCGCTGAGCAGTTCCTGCTCCTTCAGGCTCGGCGTGTCGAGCATGGCCAGGGCCTGGTCGCTGTGCGCGGCGATGATGACCTCGTCGTAGTCCTCACTGCCGTGGTCGGTGGCGACGCTGACCGTCCCGCCCATCCGGCGGACCTGCCGCACCGGCGAACGGAGGCGGATGCGGTCGGCGAAGGGCTTGGTCATGGCCTCGACATAGGTGGCCGAGCCGCCAGCCACGGTGCACCACTGCGGGCGGTCGGCGACCGTGTTCATGCCGTGGTTGTCGAGGAAGCGGGCGAGGAAGCGGGCCGGGAAGCGCTCCAGCCCGGCTGCTGGCATCGACCAGATGGCGGCGCACATCGGCCCGAGGTAGTGCTCGCGGAAGCGCTGGCCGAAGCCGGCGCCGGCCAGGGCCTCGCCGACGGTCAGCGCCGGGTCGGCATCCAGCCAGCGGCGGGACAGGCGGTTGAAGCGCAGGATGTCGAACCACATGCGGTGGAACGACGGCGACAGCAGGTTGCGCCGCTGGGCGAACAGGCCGTCGAGGTCATGGCCGTTGTACTCGACCCCGCTGCGCGGGCAGGACATCGCGAACGACATGTCGGTCGGCTTCAGCGCCACGCCGAGACGATCGAGCATGGCGGTGAAGTTCGGATAGGTACGGCGGTTGCAGACGATGAAGCCGGTATCGATCCGCCAGGGCCGCCCCTGGGCATCCGGGGCCGTGACCGTGTTGGTGTGTCCGCCGAGGCGCGCGTCGGCCTCATAGACGGTCAGCTGGTGATGCGGATGCAGCAGATGGGCGCAGGTCAACCCGCTGATACCGGTACCGATGATGGCGATGCGCATTCAGCCCTCCGTCCTGGCCAGGGCGGCGAGCTCGGACATCGAGGCGGGCCGTACGAGGTTGGGCAGGTCATCGAGAAGCGTGAGCTGCAGCGCCCGCCGTCCGCCAGCCACCACCCGGCAGGGGGCCAGGCGGCGGCAGAGGGTGGCCAGCTGCCCTGCCGTCGTGACGGGGTCGAGCTCCCCGGTGAAGGAACGCCACACCAGGCTGGCGCCATGCCGGTGGGCAGCTGCGATCAGCACCGTGTCGGGGGTGTCGGGCCCGAGATCCACGGTGTGCCAGCCGGCCTCCTGCAGGACCAGCGAGGCGAGCAATGAGGGCAGCAGATAGGGGTCGCCGGCAGGTCCGCCGCCCACGGCCGTCGGGGCGCCGTGGCGGGGGGCCGGCAGCAGGTTGCGCAGGGCCTCGGCAGCGCGCATGGCCAGCAGGGTGGCATGGTGCTCGCGGGCGACGCCTTCGGGATCGGTCAGCCACTCCTTGCCCAGTTCCGCCATGGCCAGGCGCAGCGGACCATCCGCCAGCGCAGCCACGGGCATGCCGTTGAGATGGGCGCGCAGCAGCAGCCGCTGCACCGCCTCGCCGTCGCCGGTGTGCAGGGCGCGGGTGACGTCGGCGGTCAAACGGCGGCTGGCGGCGGGAGGAGGGCGTCCGAGCAGGTCGGCATCCTGCAGCGCCAGGCCCTCGCGGCGGGCGAAACGCAGCACCTCGGCGGCGGGAATCCGGCGATGGCCACCGGCCGTACGGTGGGTCGCCAGGTCGCCTGCATCCACCCAGCGCTTGAGCGACGACTCGGAGGCGCCCAGGGCGCGGGCGGCCTGGCGTGGGCTGAGGTACTGGCTGGCGGTAGGCATGGGCTAAGTGGCCGTTTGGACGATTGGACGTTTGGACGATATGACGGTGCGTCGCGACCTCCCGCCCCACCTCGGCAGGGTTGCACAGCCGCTTGCCCCCAGGGACTTGCAGCGAATGGTGCGGCATGCGTCGGCGGATCACGGTGGGCGGTCGGGTGCAGGGGGTCGGCTTCCGACCCTTCGTCGCCCGGCTCGCCAGCGAACTGGGACTGGACGGACTGGTCGGCAACGACGTGCACGGGGCCTTCATCGAGGTGCAGGGCGCGGCAGAGCGGCTCGACGAATTCCAGCGCCGGCTGCCTGCCGAATCCCCGCCGCTGGCGCGGATCGGCCTGGTGACGGTCTCGGCGATGGCGGACGCCGCGGGCCACGGCTTCGCCATCGCCGCGTCCGACGACGGCGCGGTCCCAAGCCTGGCGATCACCCCGGACGCGGCGATCTGCGCCGCCTGCGCCCGCGAGATCGCCGACCCCGGCGACCGCCGCTGCGGCCACCCGTTCGCCAACTGCACGGACTGCGGACCCCGCTATTCGATCATCACCGCGGTGCCATACGACCGGTCGGGCACCACCATGGCGGGCTTCGCCATGTGCGCGGCCTGCCGCAGGGAATACGAGGATCAGGGCGACCGACGCTTCCACGCCCAGCCGATCGCCTGTCCGCAGTGCGGGCCGCGATGGTGGTTGGCAGGGCATGACGGCGACGCCATCGCCGAGACGGCGCGGCTGCTGCACGCTGGCAGGATCGTCGCGATCAAGGGCCTGGGCGGCTTCCATCTCGCGGTACGCGCTGACGACGAGCCGGCGGTGGCCCGGCTGCGCAGCCGCAAGCAGCGCGACGCCAAGCCGTTCGCGGTGATGGTGCGCGACCTCGCCACCGCGCGCAGCCTGGCCGTGCTGTCCCCCGACGACGAGATCCGGCTGCAGTCGAGTGCGGCGCCGATCGTGCTCGCACCGCGCCGCGACACGCTCGCGGCGTCGGTCGCGCCGGGCAGCGACCTGCTCGGGCTCATGCTGCCCTACACCGCGCTGCACCTCCTGCTGCTGCAGGCCTCGCCGCCGGCCCTGGTGATGACCTCGGGCAATCCCGCCGGCGAGCCGCTGTGCCACGACAACGCCGAAGCGCAGGAACGCCTGGCTGGCATGGCCGACGCATTCCTGCTGCATGACCGGCCGATCGCTCGGCCGCTCGACGACTCGGTCTGGCTGGGTGCGACGCCGTTGCGCCGGGCGCGCGGCTGCGTGCCGGATCCGATCGCGCTGCCGGCTGCGCGGACGGTGCTGGCGCTCGGCGGCGACCTCAAGGCGGTGATTGGGCTGGCCGGTGATGGGCGTTGCGTGCTGTCCGAGCACCTCGGCGACCTCGCCAACCCCGCCGCCTTCCGCAACTGGCTTGCGGCGACGGCGCGGCTGCAGGACCTGCTGCGCATCCGGCCCGAGGCCGTGGTCGTCGATCTGCATCCGGCCTACCACAGCGTGCGCCACGGTCGCTCGCTCGGTCTGCCGATGGTCGCGGTGCAGCATCACCACGCCCACGCCGCCGCCTGCCTGGCCGAGCACGGCCACGCCGGGCCGGCGCTGGCGGTGGTCTGCGATGGCACCGGCTACGGCAGCGATGGTACGGTGTGGGGCGGTGAGGTGCTCCGTCTGGAGGGAACCGGGTTCGAGCGCATCGCGCACCTCGCGACGTCCCCAGTGCTCGGCGGTGACAGCGGCGCGGAAGACACCTGGCGGCCGGCGGTCGGGCTGCTGCACCAGGCGTTCGGCGCGGATTGGCCGGCGCACCTGCCGCGGCCGCTCGAGGCGGAGATCATCGCGGTCGCCCGGGCCCGCCTGCCGCGTGCGCTGGCCTGCTCCAGCCTCGGCCGGCTGTTCGATGGCGTCGCCTGGCTGCTCGGCCTGTGCGACGCCAACCGCTTCGAAGGAGAGGCGGCGATCGCGGTCGAGCAGGCGGCGCTGCGTGGGCGTTCTGGTGCGAGCCTGGCGTTCGACGGTCTCGATCCGGCACCGCTGGTGCGCGGCCTGCTGGCCGGTGGTGATCCGGCCGACCTCGCTCTGGCCTTCCATGAGGCGGTGTGCGATGCCTTCGCCGCGGCGGTGCTGCGCCGCCCCGAAGAGACCGTGGCGCTCAGCGGCGGCTGCTTCGCCAACCGGCTGCTGCTGCGCGGTCTGACGGGTCGGCTCGAGGCCGCAGGTCGGCGAGTGCTGGTCCATCGCCTGGTCCCGCCGGGCGATGGCGGCATCGCCCTGGGCCAGGCCTGGGTGGCGGCCCGCGGGAGATTCTAGCCCCGCGCCATCCACCAGCCCATCGCCACCAGCCAGCCGGCGAGGGAGAACACTGCGCCGATCGTGGTGGCCGTGATGCCGGCGACTGCCAGCGGCACGTCGCCACCGAGCAGGCGCGCCATCGGAACCGACGCCATCGCCGTCGGGGCAGCCATGAGGAATACGGCGGAAGCCACGGCGGCTGGCTGGCATCCCAGCCCCCAGCCCGCCAGCCAGGTCAGGCCGGGCACCAGCACCAGCTTGGCGAACGTGATGCCGGAAAGGATGCTGGCGCGTCCGCGCAGGCCCTCGCTGGACAGGCCGAAGCCGGCAAGCAGCAGGGCCAACGGAATCGCGGCGCCTGCTGCCATGCCGAGGCCGGAGCCGATGATGGTGCCGGCGAGCAGGCCCGGGCGGTAGGCGCCCAAGGCCAGGCCGACCAGGCAGGCGATGATCAATGGCCTGCAGCATGCCCGCACGGGTCAGGCCATGATGCGGCAGGCGGAAGGCCATCACCGAGCCGATGTTGAACATGATGACGCTGGGCGCCAGCAGCACGGCGAAGGCGGCGCGCAGGGCGGCGCCATCGACGGCTGGCAGCTGCGCCGCGGCCAGCTCGACCATGGGCAGGGCGACGAAGGCGCCGTTGGCCCGCACCGCGCTGCTCAGCGCCGAGCCACGGGTCGCCGGGTCCAGGCCACGGCTCAGCCACCAGCCCAGGCCCAGCGCCAGGCTGGCCGCGAAGGCCGCCACCACGGCGAGGATGAGGCGGAGGTCGGCGTGGGCGGCGACGTCGACCGAGGCACCGAGCACGATCAGCTGCACCGGCAGGGCGAACCAGTACAGCACCTTGGCGAGGTCGGCGGCGCCCGCGTCGCTGATGATGCCGGCCCAGCGCAGGATCCGACCCGCGGCGATGAGCAGGAAGATCGGCCCGAGGACCGCCAGGATGTGCAGCACCATGATGGCGCGGACGATCGCCATCCGGTTTCCGCTGC